>DATJUS010000107.1:0-57883 GCA_035502175.1 Rhizomicrobium sp. | reverse complement strand
GATACTGTGTGCTCCAACCAGCAAAGTATCAAGGTCATCGACAGCGGCCAGGTTTGCATGTTGGGTGAATTTACACCCTATGCCGCGCCGTCCAAGGCGATGTAGCCAAACTTGCAAGTGAATAGAGAAAGGGCCGGAGCGAACTCCGGCCCTTTCTTTTTTGCCATCAAAACTATTTACGAGCGGAAATCTCGATCGTTACGTTGAATTTCTTCAACCCGTGACACCGCATGTCGATGCTTGTTACATGGCGATTGTTGCCCGGCAGATCGAACGATTGGAAGCGGCCCTGATCGAGGCGGCCCACGTTCAACATAGTCGAAGTGCCGTTTCCGAAATTGACGCGCACGCGTGAGCACCGTGCATCATCATTCACGGCCTTCAGGCCTATCTTCTCGACACTACGGCCACCCCAACCGGTGAAGGTCGAGTCGACATCACCGCGGCCCTGGAACGTCTGCCGGCCCAGCGATACCCAATAGTTCGGGTCGTAGCCGCTGTTGTTGCCTGGTGTTGTCCAGTTGAACACATGCGACCAGAACTGCATCCAATCAGGACTGCGGCGCCATTCTGCCTGATAGCGGCCGACGTCGGCTTCGATGTAGATCTTGCCGCCACTGCGTTCATCTGATCGGCACGTGAATGTCACATCCTGCACCCGGCGTGCACCGCCGCGCACGTCTACGACGATAGGCCGATTGTCCGCGAGTTGGCCCGAAAACACGTTCTGCGAAGAGCCGTCCGCAAAATGCGCGACGATCGAACGGCATTTCACATCGCTGCGGTCCGCTTCGAGGCGCAGACCCTCCATGGCACCGCCGAAACGGGTCCATTTGGTGTCGCGGTCCGTCCGGTAGCCGACGTCAACGCTGCCAAGTTTGACGAAGTCCGCCAATGCCGGAGCGGCAAAACCGATGGAAGCCGCGGCTGCCAATACGAGAACACGGGATTGCTTCATAACCGTTCCTTTCTATTCGACTTGGGGCAACACACGCCCTGTTGAAGCACAGTGTCGAAAAGCGCACATGAATGCGGCATGAAGCGGGCACATCCTCCCGCATTCAGGAACAGAAACGGATCAGACGGAAAAGCGCCGGAAGTTCCCCTCCGGCGCCTCTCCTGATCAGAGTTTTATGAAGCGTCTGGTCAGTTTTTTCTGTTGGATGCGTAGCGCGAGGAACCTCCGGCAACCATCTCACCGCCGGCGACACTGGTGTCGCAAGCGCGATATCCCTCGGTGTCGACATCCTGTGCCGCGATGAAACTTGCGAGCGTTGCAGGGCCACGCGGGTTGAGCGCCGCGCCGAACGCGGCGTTTGCAGCCGAGCAATATGATTGCATGCCGTGGAGACCGCTCAGCGAGAAGTCGTTTGCCAGATTGGTCTTGTAAGCATGGTATGCGGTCGCGCCCCCGTGTCCATGGACGAAGAATGACAGCAACGCTGCATCCGAGTCCTGCAGGTCGCGCTGGTACGATACGACGAACCGATTGTAGAGGCCTACATCGTTGCAGTAGAGCGCCGCCACCATCAATTCCTGCTGCATCGCCGCTGTTTTCAGCGCCATCGCTTCATCGCTGCGCGCGCAGGCGCCCGAGGCAAGTGCTTGCCCCATCATCCCACACAGCGCCATCACGGTTGCCGCGCCCTTCAACATCGCTTTCATGTCCCACCACTCCTCTTTTGTTGTCCCGTTGCTGTTTCAGTTTCTACAGAGCGCTTGTGCGTACACACCGGCCCGACGGCGGATCGCTCCGGTCGATATGGGCAATCACGTCCCCGGTGTTGCCGCTGCATGCGACCCAGCGGAAATCGTGATCCGCATCGGCCGTTTTGATGTTTGTGTCGAGGAGAACGGCGGCGAACCCATTCGCCGAAACCGCGCCTGTCTTCGAGCCTTCGTCGCACGCCGTTGCCGCATCGCTTGCGCGTTGCAGGCAATAGGCGAATTGCACGCCGAAGCCACAATGGTTGCGGAAGCCGAGATTTGCACCGTCGGAATCGACGGTGAGGCAATCCGATGCGCCGGAGCCGGTTGGAACTTGCGACGCGACTGCGGCCTGCGGCGTCGGCGAAGCGTTTGCTGTCGTTGCGTTCACCGATTGCGCCGGCAAAGCCGCGGCCGGAGGTTGCGGCGCAGAACTCGCGGAACTAGTGATGGGCGCCACGAACTTCACCGGTGTCGGCCCATCGACGAGATGAACGTCGGATGCCCGCACGACGACCGGAATCAGCGCCGGCACATTCGTCGGACTCTTCACCGAAATGTCTGTGCCAAGTCGCGGACGTGGCGTATCGGGATGTGACACGACGATCATCGACTGGACGTTGTGCGGCGAGATCTTGTTCTTCACGACACGGATGCCCGGCACGCAAACGGGAACCGCATGAACGGCCTTCTTGCCTTTCTGCCCGAGGCCAAGCCGTGCGGCGTAGGCGTCGAGGGCGGCCTTGCGTTCGCTCGCGCTGAAGACGTGATCGGCCGGATACCAGGATGTGCAATTTGGGTCGCCGGCGCTGCTGCGGATCGTGATCGAGATCCCGCCCGCCGTGTTGGCGACAAGGGATTCCGTACGGCCGTCGGCGAACTGTGCTTCCAACCCGTTGTCTGTCTCGCGGAAGAAGCCGGTCACATGTCCGGCGTCGATGTCGTCGGAGATCGTGCCGAGCCTGTCGCTCACAAAGGCGAGCGATGACTTCTGCGCTGCACCGTTCGGGGCGACGAGTGCGAGCGCCAACCCGCCCTCCGACGGCGAAAGGGTCAACGTCGATCCGTCGACGGCGACAAGTTTCTCTCCCGCCATGCTGCCGAGCCAGGCCGGACCTTCCCCATTGCTCAACGAGGAAAGATTGACGGCCTGGGCCGGTCCAGGTTCACCGGCAGCAGCGCTTTGCATCGCGAGGGGGCCGGCGAGCGCGGCGCTGATCAACAGCAGGCGGGAGAGGGAACTCATATGTGACTGGCTCTGTGATCGCGGAGCGACATGAGCAGGATGGCGGTAAGCAATTCCTGTTGTGTCGGTTGGGCCGACGGCTGGAATGTTGCTTTCATCGCGAGCCGCGCCGCCCCGGCATCGAGCGTATCGCGCCGCGCTTCCGCTATCCGATGCATCACGTGCTTTTTTGGCGTGAGATCCTGCGCAAGCGATGCCTGGCTCAGGCAGAGAAGCGCCAGGCTAACCCCTATCGTTTTTCTGATCATCGAATTCCCCAACTCGACAGCTTTTCGACTGATCGCGATGATGATCGTGCGCGTTGGGAAGTCGACTTAATACCCGTGCGAGCGTGAAGTGGTGCTTAGGGGGGCTGCCAACTGTTGTATCAATTTGAAGATGAATTGGTTTGGCACTGTACGGAGCCTGCACGCGCTCCGCGGAACCTGTGCATCTTCTGGTTGAAATGCAATCGAATGCGAGCCGAATTAGCCGGAAAAAACCGCACAGCGGCGAGACTTTTGTCTTCTGCGCCCGATGGTGTAGAGGAACGGCGTTATTTGTTTAAGGATTGCCATGTCGCTTCCAGACCGGCTCAGCGCCAACCCGAAAAGCCCTCACTACAATGAGGAACTGCTCGCGCAGGGTGTTGGGATCAAGTTCAACGGCGCGGAAAAGACGAATGTCGAGGAATACTGCGTGAGCGAGGGCTGGATCCGGGTCTCTGCGGGCAAAAGCCTCGACCGCTTTGGCAACCCGATGACGATCAAACTCAGCGGAACGGTCGTGCCATACATGAAGGCCGGAACAGAAGAATCCTGAAGCGAAGCGCTCGAGCGTTCAAGGCATGGAACCGTGCAGTGCTTCGCCTCTGGTGAGCGTTGGTCAGGCGACGCCTGCGACAGCCTGCGGCGAGGGCGGAGAGTTCAAAATCTCCTGTTGCGCGTCCTTGTAGAGTTTCGGTTCCGCGATGTTCAGGCGTGCGCGTGCAGCCTCGAGCGGTTCGGCAAAGAGCGCCTCGATGTCTTCGTTATGCAGCCAATGCGCTGCGCGGCCGTGACGATAGCCCTCACGGATGGCACGTCGCACGGCGCGGCCGTGCGGCTCCCCAAGGCTCTTGAGGGCGCCTGACAGAGCGATGAAGCCCCAGCCCATGCCCTTCGTCTGCGCGTAGGAGAATGCAACAAGGCAAAGCTCGCCGAGGGGATCGTTGGCGCGGTAGCCGGTGAGTACATGCCAGATATCATGGATATCGCGCTCGCGCCGGCCGAACCACGCGAAGGGATGTTCTTCGTTTCGCTCCGTATGGACTTCCTTGCTCACGGCTTCGAGTCCGGTCGCCGAGAAGCCGGTCTTCTCCAGGAAGGAGCGATACGCCGCGCCCACCGTGCCGGGAGCGAATTGCGCGAGCCACGCGCTGTCTGTCAGCTTCCGCACGAGTTCGACGCGGGCGTAGGCGATGCGTCCGCCTTCAACCGTGGAGATCAGGCGCCGATAGTTCTTCGCCGATGTGCCGGCGTTCAGCGCCTGCATGATCTTGAACACCTGCACGGTATCGTTGGGATCGGCGAGCAGAACTTTCACCGCGCGGAACGCACCGCGCCAGTCACGCTTGGTATTCGCCATTACCGGGATCGCCGCTGCCATCGTAGCCTCTATCTGATAATCTTGATTGTCAGATTGTCAGATGTCACCCTGTTGTCAAGAGGCGACATGCAAAAAACACCCAAACACTTGGAAAAACGGCGTTATTCCGGCCAGAGTTTCGAGGACCGGCATGCCGAAAGGCGTGCCAGGCTGGTGAAGGCGGCGGCCATGGTCGCCAGCCGCTCCGGTTTCGACGGCACCTCGGTCGCCGCGATCTGCGCGGAGGCGGGGCTGACCGCACGCTACTTCTACGAGTCGTTTCCGAGCCGCGAGGCGATCTTCGTCGAGGCCTATCGCGGCGTTCAGAACGAGTTGCTCAACCGCTTGCAGGGGGCATCCACAACCGGCGACGCGACGAAGCGGGCCCTGACCGGCTTCTTCATGTCGATCCAATCGGAGCCAGGCGTGGCGCGCGTGTTCCTTATAGATCTCGACGACCACGGCGGCGCGATGCGCATGGCGAGCTTCGAAGGTGCACAGAAACTCGCCAAGGCGTTCGGCTTGAAAGCGACGCATCCATTGATGGTCGCGGGCATCGTCGGCGGCATCGTCGACATCGCCAAGCGCTGGATCGAAAGCGACTTCACCGAGCCGGTCGAGAAGGTCGTCGAGATCGCGCTGCCGTTCACGAAGATCAAATGATCATTTCCGCAGCATGAAGCTTCCCGCTTTCGCAGCGGGCACGATCTTCCAGCCCGGCGCGAGATCGATCGTGTATCCCGGACCTTCGATGTGCTGTCCGTCCGTCTTTGTCGGTGCGGCAACAGTCGCGGCGCTGAAATCGTCTGTGACGAGCACGCCGGCTTTCACGTCCAGCGTTCCCCACGGCGCCACCGCATGGAACGTTGGATAGACGTTGCCCGCATCGCCGAGCGAGACGAGCGTGCTGGGGTTGAAGCTGAAATGCCCGGGTGCGCCCAATGCGAGAACCGGCCCATCGATCAACAGCGCGCGGTACCGCGCTTTCTCCGCATCGGCCAGCGCCGCGCGGTCTTTCTCGGCGCTGCGGATTTCAGAGGCGCCATACAGCGCGGCGCGCGCGTCGACATCCACGGGCGGTGATGCCTTGAGCGTCGCCGCCAGCAGATCGCCGAGATCGGAGCGTTCGTTCAGCTTCGCGCGCCAGCCGGGTGCCCACTCCTCAAGCAGAAGTCCGTACCCGGGACCGGATGTGTAGGAGAACGAGCGTACGAACGACATACTCGTATCGGGATGCGCGAGCTTTGCGGCGGCGTGCCAGCGCGCCGCATGGACATCCGCTTCGCCGGCGGTCACGCCGGTGAATTCGGGAATGCCCTCGGCGATTTCCAGGCTTGCTTCGGAAGCTTTTGAATTCGCAAACAGCGCGTGGCGATGGTCGCGAAAGGCGAGGGCGTCGCGCAACGCCGCGTCCTGCGCAGCACCGCTTTCGATCAACGCCGCGGCGAGGGCGCGCCATTCGAGTTGCAACCACACACGGCCTTCGAGTGTGTCGAGTTGTGGGTTCGGACTGTCCTGCGCCATCAGATGCAGTGACGGCTGGATGCGGTGAAACATCTCGTGCGCGAAGGTGATGTGGCGCGAGACGGTGTCGTCGGGGATCGTGAATCCCATCAGCATCGTCCAGCGCTTGCCTTCCCAATCCGTCGGCGTGTTTGAGATGATGACGTCGTCGGGCAGCTTGCCGACATACACGCCGTCGGTTGCGTGCAGCACACCCTGCGCATCGGGTTCATTGGCGATTGCGATGCGCGTCTCCGGATCGACCAGAAGCATCGCGCCATAGAGCCTCTGTCCCCACAGCCGCCCACCTTCCGCATCCGAAACCGCCTTGGCGTCCGCGAAATATGCCTTCGCCTGCGCGG
Source organism: Rhizomicrobium sp. (assembly GCA_035502175.1). Taxonomy (GTDB): domain Bacteria; phylum Pseudomonadota; class Alphaproteobacteria; order Micropepsales; family Micropepsaceae; genus Rhizomicrobium. The sequence goes on along the minus strand of DATJUS010000107.1, from coordinate 51,460 downwards.
TCGTCATCGGATCGGCGTGGGCTACGGCGCCCAGCAGCGCGAACGCCGCACCGCCGGCAAGAAGAACAGTCTTAAGAGATGCAGTCATCGCTCGATCCTTCAGGGGCGCAAACTCATGTGGGGCAAGCCGCGCATATCTTCAAGTTACAGAACTTCTGTACAGAATTTCTCACGCGCATCCCGGTCCCATCAGTTCGACCATGTTGCCGTCCGGATCGCGGATATAGAGCGCGGGGCTGTCGCCGGTCGCGCCATAATTGTCCGCACTCTCGCCCTTGATCGCGATGTTGTGCGCGGCCAGATGCGCACCGATCGCCGCGCGGTCGAACGGGCGGATGGCGAGCGCGACATGATCCATGTTGCGCGCCTCCTTCCCCGGCGCCGCACCGCCGCGCTGCCCGATCACGCCGTCGACATTCACAAGATCGATCAGGCTCGTCCCCGCGCGCAGCTGCCACAGCCCGATGTTTTCCTGGTGCCGCTCCAACGTGCATCCGAGCACGCCCTCATAGAAGGCGCGCGCCCGCGGCACATCCGCGACGCGCAGGACGATGTGGTCGATGCCGGCGGGGGCAAAAGGGGCGTTGGTCATGGCGGTCTCCGAGTTATCTTGCTGTCAAGATAAGTGGGATATATCTCGATGTCAAGATACTTGCCATCAAGATTCTTTTGGGCGAGAATCTAGGAAATTGGCCATTTCTCATCTCGTCATGGCCGGGTTTATCCCGGCCACCCATTTTCCAGAGGCCTTGGGCCTGAGTTCATGGATGGCCGCCACAAGGGCGGCCATGACGGGTGAGCGGGAGAGCAAAGAGGGTTTATGAAACCGAGCAGGCCAGCCAAATCCTCCCCCGTTCACGGGGGAGGGGGACCGCGAAGCGGTGGAGGGGGCGACGCCCGCGCCCGCTACCTCGCCGCCGCCGACCGCGTCATGGACGCCGCCGACCCCGTCGACCGCGCGCTCGCCCAATGGGCGCGCGAGATGCCCGATGTCGAGATCCGGGGCGCCGATGTGCTGAACCGCGCGCGCCGCGTGGTGCTCGAGTCGCGCGCCGCGATCGAGGAAAACTTCAACGCCCACGGCCTCGACACCGGCGAGTTCGACGTGCTGGCGACCTTGCGCCGCGCGGGCGAGCCCTATGCGCTCCGCCCGACGGAGCTTTACCGCTCGCTGATGATCTCGTCCGGAGGCCTGACCGCGCGGCTCGACCGGTTGGAAGGCGCAGGCCTTATCCGCCGCCGCGCCGCCGATGACGACGCGCGCAGCGTGATCGTGGAGCTGACCCGCGACGGCCGCAAAAAAATCGAAGCCGCCTTCCGCGCCGACATGGAAATCGAAAACCGCATGGTCTCAGGCCTGAGCGAAAGCGAACGCGCGGAGCTTGTGCGATTGTTGCGGAAGCTCACGCAGGCGATGCGGGAGAGTTACACGGGGAGCCGTTAAACGCTATAGTAGAAACTTGATTTCTGTCGATGGCAGTTATGTCCACAATACTCACTGGCGGCTTCGAAGCCATTAAACGCAAGGTATATTTTGCATTTCATTACGACGACATTATGCGCGTTAATAACGTCCGCAACGCTTGGAAAATTGATCATCCGAATAGCCAGCTCTTACGCAGCTTCTACGACAGCAGCTTATGGGAGAGTCGGAAGAGTGAAGGCGATGATGCAGTAAAGAGGCTCATTAGGGAGGGAGTCCAAAATACCTCTGCGGTATGTGTTTTAGTCGGCACGGAAACGTGGTCGCGAAGATGGGTGAAATATGAGATCGCGAGGGCTGTAATCGATGGTCGGGGATTGCTCTCGGTGCATATCAATGGGTTGAGTCACCATCAAAGAAGATCGTCCGATCAGCTTGGGTTCAATCCACTTCAGTTGCTGGGCATTTATACACCTAGCATCGGAAGACATCTCCTGTATGAAAAACGGTTCGTTGTGAAGAACTATTTAACGGGTCAAGGCGAATGGGAATGGCAGCCGTATCAAGATCATGTTGTCGCTGTTTCACTCCCCCGTTACCTTTCAGCTAGTCATGGTTATGTGGTTCCACTTTCGCACGGCGCGCGGGAGTATGATTTTGTAGCGGGCGTCGGACATTCAAACCTCGGCACATGGGTGGACTCTGCGGCACGCGATGTTGGCCGTTGAGATCGGTACCGAGCATCAATCAAATTTTACGAGGCTGTTATGCCGATCACCATTCAAACTCTTCGTAAATCGGCGACGCGAGTAAGACCCGTTGAATTGGCTAAATCTCTTTCGGAAGCGCGCGCGAGCGCTCAAACAACCGCTTTTCTATGTCATAGCCATTTAGATCAAGATCTAGCCAGAGGGCTTCAGAACTTTCTCGTAGAGCAGGGCTGGAGCGTGTACATAGATTGGCAAGACACAAACATGCCATCCAAGCCCGATAGGAACACGGCAGCAATCATCCAGCGAAAGATCGTTGATTGCACATGGTTTCTCTTCCTCGCGACGCCTAATTCCGTAAGGTCTCGTTGGTGCCCCTGGGAAATTGGGTATGCGGATAGGGCAAAACAAGTTGAAAAAATCGTACTAATCCGGACCTCCGACGGCGGGCGCAACTACGGAAATGAATATCTGGGACTGTATCGTGAGATAACTTATAGAAGTGACGGTCAACTCGCGATATTTCCCGCAGGACAGGATACCAACGGGATGCTGGTTGAAAATTTGAATTGAGACGGAAATGGAAGCAAAGCTCGCACATCTGGAAATACTTCAGAATGTTATTCAGCGAATGGCTGGCAATTCATTTTTGCTCAAAGGGTGGAGCGTTACGCTTGTTAGCGCTTTATTTGCGCTTGGCGCAGATAAGGCAAACCCGCTATTTGTTTACTTGGCATATTTTCCAACAGCGATGTTTTGGGCACTTGACGGATATTTTTTGCGGCAAGAGCGATTGTTTCGAGCCAAATACGACAGCGTCCGCCTACTTGATAAAACTGCAATTGATTTTTCTATGGATACTTCATCGCTGGCAGATCGTGTTAGCAACTGGGGCGGCACCTGCTTTTCGCGCACTCTAGTTCTCTTTCATGGAACTATTCTCGGCAGTGTACTCGTGACGATGATTGGCATTTTGGCTCGGTAGATAGCTGAGCCCTGCCACTTTCTCGCCCAGCCTTTTTGGCTAGAGTGCGCCCCCTCAAAGCGTCGGAGTCCGCCTAAGTGATCGTCGTTGAGTTTCTGGTTTTCGTTATCTCGTCGGGGGTGTTCTGCAGCAAGAACTTCCGCCACCGGCTGTGGGCGGTGATTGTTGCCGGCGTGGTCGCGACGGGTTCGTCACTGCTGTTCTTTTATGACTTCGCCGAGCGGATGCTGGTGCACACCGAGGCGCCGGTGAAGGTCGTCAAACAGACGGTGCGCGTGCCCGTGATGCAGCGCGTCTCGCAACCGCCGGCGCTCGCGAAGCCGGAGAATTGCGCCGACGACTATCCCTTCTTTGCGCGCATGCTGGGACATGAGGGTGTGAGCGAACTCGCGTTCACGGTCACGGCCGACGGCCGCGTCGAGGGCATCAAGATTGCGAAGTCGAGCGGCTATGACGGGCTCGACGATGCGGCGAAGGATTGCGTGCGCAAATGGCGCTACCGCCCCGCGCTCAAGGACAACGCGCTCGTCGATGCCCCGATGACGGTAAAGGTCGCGTGGAATCTCGAAGACGATGACGACAAGAAGAACGGTGATGCTGCCGCCGAGAGGAAGCCAGGCGATATCAGCGACAGCAAACAGTGATCAGGATTTGAATTCTCCACGATCGGCTATCGCGATCCGATCGCGCGCACCGTGAACCACGCGCACGATGATGATGGCATTGGCGAGCGGCCGGTAATAGATGGCATAAGAACGGTGGAAGGTGACGCGCAGGTCGGGCGCGAGCTGTTCACGCGTCGCACCGGAAAGCGGGAATTGCCGCAAGGGCTCGAAGCGCCGCTCCAACGCGGCGAGGAATTTTGTGGCGACGGCTTCCGACGCGGCTTCGGCGATCGTGGCCCAGATTTCGGCGAGATCGTTCTCGGCCGTATCCGTCAGCTTGAGCGGGAGCGGCCTTTTAATAGCGTCTTTCCCCGTTTGGCGATGCGATCGGCATCGAAATTCTTGACGCGGCCCTTGGAGAGATCGTTCAGCCCCTTGCGCACATCCGCCTTGAGCGCCGCAAGCTCCCGGTCTTGTTGGGCGCGCTTCACTTTCCAGTCGCGAAGCGCCTCGCGTACGACCTCACTGCTCGATGCATAGCCGCCGTCGCCGACGGCGTTGCGTACGGTGGCGGCCATGTCCGCCGGCAGGGTGATGGTCAGGCGTTCGATGTCGGGCAAAGCCACGCTCCGGCGTATGCAGATGTCATACTATATCATACTGAGGGTTTTCGAGAAGGGCGCGCATAACGGCGAGAAACAAAAAGGCCCGGGATTGCTCCCGGGCCTTTTGCATTCTTGGAGCTAGGCTCTGGATCAGCCCGTCTTCGCTCCTGCGGAGCTTCGCCGGGTTGATCTTCACGCGGGCGGTTGCCCGCGCTCAGATCAAAAATCCATATCGCCCATGCCGCCCATTCCGCCGCCGCCCGGCATTGCGGGGGCGTCCTTCTTGGGACGGTCGGCGACCATCGCTTCCGTCGTGATCAGGAGCGAGGCGACCGAGGCCGCGTTCTGCAGCGCCGTGCGCACGACCTTCGTCGGGTCCACGATTCCGTCCTTGATGAAGTCGACGTAGTGGCCGGTCTGCGCGTTGTAGCCGAAGGTGCCCGACTTCTGGTCGAGCAGCTTGCCGACAACGATCGAGGCCTCATCGCCCGCGTTCTCGACGATCTGACGGATCGGGTACTGGATCGCGCGGCGCACGATCGCAATGCCCTGCGTCTGGTCGTCGTTGTCGCCGGTCATGTTGGCGAGTTCCTTCGACGCGTAGAGAAGCGCCGTGCCGCCGCCGGGAAGGATGCCTTCCTCGACCGCCGCCTTGGTGGCGTTGAGCGCGTCGTCGACGCGATCCTTCTTCTCCTTCACTTCGACTTCCGTCGCGCCGCCGACGCGGATGACCGCAACGCCGCCCGCGAGCTTCGCGAGACGTTCCTGCAGCTTCTCCTTATCGTAGTCCGACGTGGTCTCCTCGATCTGCGCCTTGATCTGGCTGACGCGCGACGCGATGTCCGCCTTCTTGCCCGATCCGTCGATGATCGTGGTGTTGTCCTTGTCGATCTTCACCGTCTTGGCGGTGCCGAGCATGTTGACCTTGACGTTCTCAAGCTTGATGCCGAGGTCTTCGCTGATCACCTGACCGCCGGTCACGATGGCGATGTCTTCCAGCATGGCCTTGCGGCGATCGCCGAAGCCCGGCGCCTTCACGGCCGCAACCTTGAGGCCACCACGCAGCTTGTTGACGACGAGCGTGGCAAGCGCCTCACCCTCGACTTCTTCCGCGATGATGATGAGCGGACGGCTCGACTGCACGACCGACTCGAGCAGCGGGAGCAGGTCCTTGAGCGAGGACAGCTTCTTCTCGTGGATCAGGATGTACGGGTCGTTGAGCTCCGCGATCATCTTGTCGGCGTTGGTGATGAAGTACGGCGAGATATAGCCGCGGTCGAACTGCATGCCTTCGACGACGTCGAGCTCGGTGTCCAGGCTCTTCGCCTCTTCGACCGTGATCACGCCTTCGTTGCCGACCTTGGCCATCGCTTCCGCGATCATCTTGCCGACTTCGTGGTCGCCGTTCGCGGAGATGGTGCCGACCTGGCCGATTTCCTCGTTCGACTTGACCTTCTTGGAGCGCTTCTTGAGATCGGCGACGACGTGCTCGACCGCCTTCTCGATGCCGCGCTTCAGATCCATCGGGTTCATGCCGGCGGCAACCGACTTCGAACCTTCGCGGACGATCGCGCGCGCCAGAACGGTCGCGGTCGTCGTGCCGTCGCCGGCCGCGTCGTTGGTCTTCGACGCCACTTCGCGCACCATTTGCGCGCCCATGTTCTCGAACTTGTCGCCGAGTTCGATCTCCTTCGCCACCGTCACGCCGTCCTTGGTCGTGCGCGGGGCGCCGAAGCTCTTCTCGATGACGACGTTGCGGCCCTTCGGGCCCAGCGTCACCTGCACTGCATCGGCGAGAATGTCGACGCCGCGGAGAAGCTTCTCACGCGCGTCGGCGCCGAATTTTACGTCTTTGGCTGCCATGTTCTTAAATCTCCTGTGTATGTAGCGTGAGCTTTCGTTGCCCTACCGCTTCGCTGCTTGAGGGCAATTACTTCTTCGAAGCCTTGCGGCCTTCGATGACGCCCATGATGTCGGACTCCTTCATGATCAGGAGTTCTTCACCGTCGATCTTCACTTCGGTGCCCGACCACTTGCCGAACAGCACGAAATCGCCGGCCTTCACTTCGGCGGCGACGCGCTTGCCATTGTCGTCGAGGGCGCCCGGGCCGACGGAGACGACTTCGCCTTCCTGCGGCTTCTCCTGGGCGGTGTCGGGGATAATGATGCCGCCGGGGGTCTTCTGATCCTCTTTGACGCGGCGGACGACCACGCGGTCGCCGAGGGGACGGAATTTCATGCGAAACTTCTCCTGGAAAAGTCTATTAATTCCAACGGGTTGGACTCATGCAGCAGCACTCCCATAAGGCGAGTGCTAGCCACTGCGCGGGACATAGTGCCGGACCCGCAGATCGTCAAGGGTCGAGGCCTTCATTGTCGCGGCGGAACAGGCGGCTAGTATCCCGGGAAATCCTTGGGAGGGATCACCATGCTTGCAGGTCTGATGGCTGCCGCTTTGGGCAGTGTGATTGTCATGCCCGTTCATTCACCCCAGACGCCGGGCGCAAACAGCGCGGTCTACGTAACCGGGGTCACACTCGGTGACGTCGATCCCAACAATGTCGTGCCGACCGCGAATGGCGTTCCCAATGCCGGAACGTCGAACTGGGATATCGCGCTGCCGGTTGCGGGCCTGACCGCCGGCACCGATTACAAGCTCACCTTCACCTTCGAGGATGTCGGCTACACGGGTGCCTGCAATGTCGATGTGCGCATGACGCAGGTTCAGGAGGGAAAGAAAGTGCTGTTGCGCGATGTCGGCGGTTATGCCGGTCAGTGTTCGCCGAACATCTACATGGTGTCGACGGATTTCGGCGCCATGCCGGATTCGCCTGGCCCGGTCACGCTCACCGTGACCGCGCATTACGGCAAGGCGAAAACGTCCACCAAAGTGAAGATGCTGATTCAATAATATGTCGAAACTCAGCGTCGCCGCTTTCTGCATTGCATGCCTGTTTGTTTCGGCAGCCCATGCCGAACCCGCTTACGTCACGCCGGTGATGGACATCAGCCAGCAATGGGCAGGGTATTGGAATGCGAAGAATCTCAAAGCGGTGATGACGCTCTATGCGCCGAAGCCTGTGTTTCATTCGACAGTCGGACCGACATGGGAGGGCGCAGCGGAAATCCGCAGAGGGTTCGCCGGTATCCTCAAGAATTTCGATCCCGACATCACGCTGCACAGTGCACGCAGCGAAACCTCCGGAACGCTGGCGTACGACAGCGGCACCTATGACGAGACCATCGCGCGGGTGAAGGGCGGCGCGCCGATCAAGGCGCGGGGCAGCTATCTGTTTCTCTTCCGGAAGCAGAAACGCGGCGGCTGGAAAATCCTCGAGCAGACCTGGACGGAACGCGAGCCCGTCAAGTTCTAAAGCGGCGCTGTTGCCGGAGGGCGGTCCGTCAAAACGTTCCAGCGCGTTGTCCGATACGGCATCGTGGGCGGCCATTCAGCGCCAAGTATCCCGTCGGCGCGCATGCGGAACACCATGTCCAAATTGGGCTTGCGGAAATCCCCGAAAAGCAAATCGCCTCCGGGAACCAGATTGTAGTTTCCTCCGCCGCCTTTGTGATGAATCCAGTGCGCTCGCGAAATGTATTCGGCATAGCGCGTGCGCGCGACGAACCGCATGCAGACGCCTGCTGTTCGTGCGATCTCTCCCCGCGTCTTGTGAAGATAGGGATGCAGGTTCCTCGACGCCGCGATGTAGAGCCAGGCCGGCGCCATCAAAGCCACGGCATCGAAAAGATTCAGATGCAGCAGCCAGATCAAGCCGGCCTGAACAGGCAGCGGCGTGAGAAATCCGGTCAATACGCTGTTTGGGTTGAGCGTCATCCCATAGTTGGTGCTTTTGATGAAACGTCCGGTCGCTCCCATGTGTGCGAGTTCTGCATCGACGACCTCTCGATCTTTCGGGTCGTCCGGCGAGAATTGGGACGTGTAGTTTCTGTTGGATGTCTTGATGTGGTGAAAGACGAAATGGCCCATGTATGTGGCAGTGAGAATCTCGGATAAGGCTCTCCCGATTTTTCCAAACCTCCCCAGAGCCTCATGCGCTCTGTTGCCTTCGTGGCCCGCCCACCGGTGCATGCTGTATTCGACGATCGTGGCTACGGCGTAGCCAAGGAGGGCGCAGCACAGAAGCGCGGCGCCCCAGGCTGTGAAGAGCGCCATTGCTGCCGCCGTTGCGAGTACCGCCCCGAGAAAGACGAGTTCACCGGGTTCGAGAAGGAAGTCCCGGCCAAAAGATTGGCGCAGCCACGGGGCGCCGGCCTCGCGCGGCAGAAACGAGGCCGCGTGGAAGAGGCGTGTCTCGCGGCTCGACCTTCGCAAGACCGATCGCGGCAATCGGTTTCCCAGCTTTCGGTCTTCGACGCGCTCTTGGGTGAGGTAGTGCCAGCTCTTCGACAGGGCTGCGGCAAGTTCACGCTCCGTCTCGCCGGAAATCCCGGTGAAAAGCCGGTTGCGATAAAGATACGCCGCCACCACGTGCTCCAAGGGCGTAAGGGGGATTTCAGCGACGGCCGCTTGTTTGCCGATGACGCTTGACCAGGCGCGAATATCGTCGATCGCGCCGGCTCCTGCTGTAAGGGCCTGTTTGAGCGTGGAAATTGCGCTCTCATCGCGAAGTTCTGCGCCGCGCCCGTCCATGGCCCCCCAAAGACTCACGCGCCCTCGTGCTGCCCGACGCAAACGTGAGTTTCATCGTCGCGCAGCCCCATATTGCGCGAACGAATAAGACATTAAATCATAGGTTGTATTCGGTCAATTTGAGAAATGCCGGCGGATGGTCCGTTACTTCCGCTGCGGGAAACCGTAGTTTGCCGCGGTCGGAGATCGCCATGCTCATAAGCGCGCCCAAGAAAGAAGTCCGTAGCTGGACGACGGACAGCCGTCGTTGGGCGAACTATGTGCCGCGCGAAGGCGACATCGTCATTGCGACGGCCCCGAAATGCGGCACGACATGGACGCAGCAGATCGCGAGCCTGCTCGTTTTCCAGTCGCCGGCGCCGCGCGAGATCCAGAACACCTCGCCGTGGATCGATTTCCGCCTGCCGCCTGTCGACACGGTGATGTCGGCCATCGAAGCGCAGACCCATCGCCGGTTCCTGAAATCGCATCTGCCGTTCGATGCGATGCCGATCTACGACGAAGTAAAATACATCCATGTCGCGCGCGACGGGCGCGACGCGTTCATGTCGTGGCACAATCACACCAGCAACTACTCGCCTTTCGCGCGCGAGGCGCAAGGCAATGCCGGGCTTGCCGACGAGACGGTAGCGCGGCCCCTGCCGACCCCGCACGCCACGCCGCACGATCACTTCCAGGTCTGGATTGATGAAGCGCCCGATGTACGGCTGCGCGACGACTCGCCTGCCAACAACTTCTTCGCGCTGGAGCGCAGCTGGTGGGCGGAGCGCAAACATCCGAATGTCCTGCTTGTCCACTACAACGACATGAAAGCCGATCTCGACGGCGAGATGCGTCGCATCGCGCGGTTTCTGGATATCGATATCTCCGAAGAGGTCTGGCCCGGCCTGGTCAAGGCCGCGGGTTTCGAATTCATGCGCGAGAACGGCGCGACACTTCTGCCGCGCGCGGCGATGAGTTGGGACAAAGGTCACGAGCGCTTTATCAATCAGGGCACCAATGAGCGCTGGCGCACGGCGCTGACGCCGGAAGACATTGCGCGCTATCAGCAACGCGCGGCGGCGGAATTGTCGCCGGCGCTTATCTGCTGGCTCGAACAGGGCCGCCTGAAAGCCGGCGATCCCCAAAATAGCGGCGACTGAAAAGCCGGTTCGTTCTGCGGGCTCGCGCGCTTCCGCAGCGGAGCGTTTGTGCCACTTGTGCATCGTGCGATGCGCGGTTAGAGCCTTTGGCTTCCGCTATTCGAAGGTTTCTCCATGTCCATTCCAGAAGGCTTCGCGCCGTTCAAGCTCGCCATGGGTTTCGTTAACGTCAACGGCCCCCTTTACGGACGCTGGGACGGTACACATCTGTTGCTGGGCTTCCGTGTCGAGGAGCGGCACTGCAATCCCGGAATGGTCGCGCATGGCGGAATGATGTCGACGTTCGCCGACATGCTTCTGCCGATCGCATCGCGGTTTCAGAGCAGGATGGATATGGGCTTTCTGCCGACGGTTAATCTGAGTTGCGATTTTCTCGCCCCGTCGCCCCTCGGTGCGTGGGTCGAAGGGCGCGCAGAGGTCGTTCGCAAGACGAAGAATCTTCTGTTCGCGCAGGGCATCGCGACCGCGGATGGGGAACCTTGTTTGCGCGCCAACGGAATCTTCAAGATCACCGCGCCACGCACCGGTGCCAATGTGCCGGACTTTTCGATAAAGTCGCTGTTCGACTTCAAGGATTGACGCGATGTCAGAGGTCCCCGCGACTCCGGAAGAACCGAAGAAGGTGGAAGGCGAGATCTTGCCGCCCGGCACGCTGCCGCCAAAGGACGCACGCTGGAAATTCATTCGCGACGTCGCGGTGTTCGAACTCAAGCTGACGATCAACAACTTCCACAACTTCTTCCAGGTGCCGCTGACGATCGCAGTCGCGCTGTTCGACCTGATCTTCAAGCACGGCGAGGAAGGGTCCCGCTTCTACTGGCTCGTCGAGCAGGGCCGGATGATCGACGACCACATCGACATCTACAGCATCATCGAACATCGCGAGCGCGGGCTGAACAGGGACTTCACGGTTGATGCCGTGCTCGCGCGCGTCGAAGGTGTGATCAAGCGCGAATACGAAAAGGGCGGCACGGCCGCCAGCGTCAAGAACGCCGTCGACCGCGCGCTCGATGAGATGCAGTCACGCACGGCACCGACGGCAGCGAAAGCACAGCAGGCAGCGGATAAAGCTGCCGAAGCCGTCCGCGAGGCAGCGGAGCGGTTTCGGTCCAAAACCGGCAATGGCAACAGCGAGCCGCCACCTGAGGCCTAAGCGTTCAGAAAGCCCTCGAGCACGTTGACCGTGTTCACGCCGAGCTTCTCGACGTTGTAGCCGCCTTCGAATACGAACAGGGTCGGCAGCTTGAACTGCGCGATCGCTTCGCCGAGATGCAGATAGTCGTCCGTGCGCAGGCGGAAACGTGCGATGGGGTCGTCGATGAAGGTGTCGAGGCCGAGCGAGATCAGCAGGACATCCGGCCCGAAGGCTTCGACCTTCTTGCGTGCTGCGTCGAACGCGACGGAATAGTGCGGCCAGTCGGTGCCTGCGGGCAGGGGCAGGTTGACGTTCTTCTCCTCGCCCGGTCCGGCGCCGTGCTCATCCGCGAATCCGAGGAAATGCGGAAATGCATAGTGCGGATCGGCATGGATCGAACAGAAGAACACGTCGGCGCGGTCGTAGAAGATCGCCTGTGTGCCGTTGCCGTGATGATAGTCGACATCGAGGATCGCCGGCCGCATGCCGGCATCGACGAACGACTGTGCCGCGATGGCGATGTTGTTGAGATAGCAGAATCCGCCGAACACATCGGCGGCGGCGTGATGGCCCGGCGGACGCGCGAGCGCGAAAGCGCTGCGGTCGCCGTCGCGGATTGCCTGCGCGGCGGAAAGCGCGATGTTCACCGCCGCGTGCGCCGCTTCCCAGGTGCCGTTCAGGATCGGTGTGCCGGCATCGAAGACGAACGTGCCGAGACGTGACTCGATATCCGGCGCGCGCCGCGCCTGCATCCCCGGCGCGGGCCAGCGTGACGGCAACGCGGCATGTGCATCGGTGCCATAAGCTTTCTGCCATTCGGCGAACGCTTCGCCGAGGAACCCCACCATCTCCGGATCGTGCACGCGCAGCACGGGCTCCATGCCGAACTCGCGCGGCGCGAGGATCGGGCCAAGCTTGCGTTCTTCCAGTCGCATGCGCACCGCTTCGACGCGCGCCGGCATCTCCACGGCGGGTGTCAGCTTGCCGGCTTCGAATTCTTCCGTCGGCACGTGGCCAAGATGCGTCGGCGCGTAGAAGGTCTTCATTCAGCCAGCTTGAAGCAGGATCGCGCCCACCGCAATCACGATGGCGGCGGCCCAGCGCCGCGCGGTCATGCGTTCGCCGAGTAAACTCATCGCCAGCGCGGTTCCGAACAGCACGCTGGTCTCGCGCAACGCGGCGATCTGCGCCGTCGCGCCGTAGCGATAGGCAAGCATCGCGGAGCCGTAGGTGGTGATGGAAAGCGCGCCGAGCAGAACGCCGAGTTTCCACTGCCGCCGCGCTTCGATCACAACGGCGCGGCCGCGAATGCCGGGTGCGGTGATGAGCACGCAAAATCCATGCGCCACGAAGAACCACAACACGTAAGTGAACGGCTGGGCGACCGACCGCACGCCGCTGGCATCGATCAGCGTGTAGCAGCCGATGGTGAAGCCGGTTCCGAGCGCATACATCAGCCCTTCGCGCGCACCTTCGGTGGCGCGATGCGAGACCCCGATGGCGATGACGCCGCCGCACACCAGCAGGATGCCGATCATCTCGATCAGCGGCGGCTGCTCGCGCAGAATGAGGATCGCGCCGAGTGCGGTGAACAAAGGCCCCGTGCCGCGCGCGACCGGATAGACCGCGGAGAACGCGGCACTCTCATAGGATTTCACCAGAAGCAGTTCATACAGCGCGTGCACCAGCGCGGTTCCGAACAGGAACCAGATGGCGCGGCCCTGCGGCAGCGGAACAAAGAACAAGGCCGGCGCCACGATGATCGACGAGAAAACGCCGATCAAAAGCCGCATCGCATATTTGTTCTCCGCGCGCTTCGTCAGGATGTTGACGACGGCGTGCACGACCGCGGAAAGCAGGATGAGGGAAAGTGCGATGGTCACGATGGAGAACGAAACGATTGCGGGCGAACTTCGTTATCACAAGGTAGAGCTTTGAACAGGGTAGAAGCCATGGCGAAGAATGAAACCAGGCACGATTTGAGGGAAGGTTTGCCGGGCAAGGGCGGCGCTGTCCCGGCATCCGACCTCGTCGAGGATCGCGAAGGCAATCTGGCCGCGCGCCCCGACCTGAAGACGGAAAAGAATGAAATTCTGACGCCGGATTCCGATCGCAAGGTGCCGCTGGGTCAAACGACCTCCGGCTGAAGCTCTGGATTACGGGGCCGGTTTTCGCGCAAACTTCCCAGGCAATCGCGCGCGGGAACCGGCCCTTGTTGTTGAATGAAGATCTGATCGGCGTTCCAGGCGGGCGCTGGAAGCTGCAAACCCCGGCGCTGGTCGTCGATCTCGATATCCTTGAGCGCAATATCGCGCGCATGGCTGACCACGCGAAACGCCATAACATCGCGCTTCGCCCACATGCCAAGACGCACAAATCCGCCGAGATCGCCAAGCGCCAGATGGCGGCGGGCGCTCTGGGCATTTGCTGCGCCAAACTGGGCGAAGCAGAAGCGCTCGCGGACGGCGGTGTCGAATCCATCCTTCTGACATCGCCCGTCGTGACCGACGGCGGCATCAGGCGGCTGATGGCGCTCAATGCGCGCATGCAGGAATTGATGGTCAATTGCGACAACGTCGAGATCGCGACGCGGCTGAACGCGGCGGCGGGCGCGAGCGGCAAGACTCTCAAGGTCTTCGTGGACATCGATCCCGGGATGGGCCGCACCGGCATTCGTCCGGACAAGGCGTTGCCGCTTGTCCAGTACGTGGCCGAAGCACCGCATCTCGAATATGCCGGCCTTCAATGCTATGCGGGCCAGGTGCAGCACATAGAATCGCCGAACCAGCGTCGCGATGCCTCGCTCTCCGCGCTCAAGGAACTGGCAGGTCTGCGCGATGCGTTGAAGGAGAAAGGCCTTGCCCCGAAAATTCTGTCCGGCGGCGGCACCGGCACGTTCGACATCGATCCCGATGCGCGCACGCTCACCGAATTGCAGGTCGGCTCCTACGTGTTCATGGATCGTCAGTACAATGACGTTTGGACGAAACCGGGCGACCGCCCGCCGTTCGAGACGTCGCTGTTCGTGCAGACCACGGTCATCAGCGCCAATCGCACCGGGCTCGTGACCACGGACGCAGGCTTGAAATCCTTCGCGACCGACGATGGCGTTCCGGTGATCGCCCATGGCGCGCCGCCGGGGGCCGTATACTTCTTCTTCGGCGACGAGCAGGGCGGCGTCATATACTCCGAGGACGCGCAGAAGCTTCGCTGGGGCGATTCCATCGCCTGCGTGGTCCCGCACTGCGATCCGACCGTGAATCTCTACGACCGCTACCACGCGGTACGGGGAGACACGCTGGAGGCGATCTGGCCTGTGGATGGGCGGGGAAAATCCGCCTGATTCCTGCCCCATTTGGGCAGGGAACCTGACAACTCCGTTCATGCAGGGTTCAGCCGAGAAGCGCCATTGTGCGTTTCGAAGGTGAGGGCACGGAATTCACACGGAGACGATCATGAAGAAAATCACGAAACTCGCTTTGGGTGCGCTGATGCTGGCCGGTACGGCCGCGACAGTCGGCACCACGCCGGCAAGCGCCGGTGTTTCGGTTGGTATCGGCATCGGCGGTCCTGGCTACTATGCCGGATACGGCCCGGGCTGGCATTGCGGCCGCTGGCACTACAATCCCTATCGCTGCGGCTACGGCGCCTACTATGACCCGTACTACTATGACGATGCCTACTATGATGGCCCGGTGTTCATCGACGGCGTCTGGTTCAACGGCCCGCTGCGTTGGCGCTGGTACGGTGGTGGCCGTCAGTTCTGGTACCACGGTGGATGGCGCACGGGAACGGGCTGGCATTCCGGCGGCTTCCATGACCACGGCTGGAGCCATCATCCGACCGTGGGACATTGGGGTGGTGGCGCGCACTTCGGCGGCGGCGGAACCCACTTTGGCGGTGGCACACATTTCGGTGGCGGCACGCACTTCGGCGGTCATCCGACACTAGGCCATTCCATGGGCGGTGGCTCGCACTTCGGTGGCGGCAGTCATCACCACTAACGCCATGACGCGTGCCTTGCGTTAGGCATGCACATCCGGCGCGGCTGTCCCCCGGCCGCGCCGGTCCTTTTTTGGCTATCCGTATTGAGGATTAAACGATGAGGACGATTGCGAAAGCAGCGCTCGGCGTTTTGATGCTCACGGGTGCAACGCTTTCCATGGCGGCACCCGCGTCGGCATATCCCGGTATCTCGTTCGGGTTCGGCGGACCGGATTATGTGTTTGTGGATCCGTGCGATTACTACGACTACTACGACGCTGCGCCGCCCTGGGGCCTGCCGCCTGACTACTGCGATTATCCGGTCTTTTTCGAGCCGGTGTTTTACGACGGTATCTGGTATCGCGGCCCGATCTATTATCGCTGGACTCACGGGCGCCGCCTGTTCTGGCTGAATGGCGGATGGCGTTCGGATGAATGGCGCGGCGGCCCGCGGCCCAACATCACATGGCAGGACCGCGGCGGCTGGAATCACGGATTCCGTCCGGGAATGAACCGCGTTCGCCCGGGACCGCGGCCCTGGATCGGGCATCGTCCGATGGGCGGCGCGCCGCACTTCCGCGGCGGCCACCCCCGTGGATTTGGGGCACGGTAGGCGGGCCGTGGGAACTCATGCATAGTTGCTGCAGCAGGCGCGTTGCCGTGCAAACAACGATGTCGATTGTCGAGGGGCTATTTGGGAACGTCAGCCGGCGCGTTCAGCCGGCGTAACAGGAGGTACGATGAAGACTTTTGTGAGAACTGCGATTGCCACTGCGGCGCTGGCCGGAGCGGCATACTTTGCATCGACGCCGGCAAACGCCGGCGTGAGTTTCGGCATCAATATCGGCATACCGGTAGCGGTGCCCGGTGCGATCGGCTTCACCTATGACAGCGGTGGCTATTGCGACGACTGGGGTTGCCCCGACGAATACTGGGACATGCCGGTGTACTACGGCCCGGTCTTCTATGACGGCCGCTGGTTCAACGGCCCGGTCTATTATCGCGACTGGCGCGGCGAGCGCTGGTACTGGGTGCGCGGCGGATGGCGTCGCGACGAATGGCGCGGCCCGCGTCCGCGCTGGTGGAAGGGCAATTACAAATACGGTCCCGCGCTCGGATACAATTTCTATCTCGGCAATGGATTCCGTCATGACCGTGACCGCTACTGGCGCGGCAATGACTGGCGTCCGGGTCGCGACTGGGATCGTAATCGCTGGCGCGACGGCCATGGTCCGTGGATGCACCCCGACAATGATCGCGGCTCGAACCGTGATCGCGACGACCGCGGTGGACCGGGCAACGATCGTGGCTCCAACAATGGCCCCAATGGCGGCCAGGGCTGGCTCGGTCATGGCAACGACAACGACAAGGGCAACGCCGGCGGCAACAACGGTGGCGGCAAAGGCGGCGGTGGCAGCATGATGGGCGGCGGCGGCTCCATGCAGGGCGGCGGCGGCAGCATGATGGGTGGCGGATCGATGTCCGGCCCGAAAGGCGGCGGCCAGAACTCCGGCAACGGATCGGGCAACAGCAACTCGTCCGGCTCGAGCAATGGCTCCGGCGACAAGCCCAAGCACAAGAGCCACGACAACAACGGAAATGGCAACGGCGGCAACTAGTCGCCGAATCCGTCACTGAAGATCGGCCCCGGTGCGCAATCGCCGGGGCCTTTTTCTTTTAGCCAAGGGATGGCGGAAAGCCTGAAATTTTCGGCCTGTTTGCTCACGTTTTTGCGCAATTGGCCGCGCTGGCTTGACCCAATGGTTTCCCCTGATAGCTTCCGCGCGATTTTTGAGCAGACCCTCCGATGAGCCGCGAACGGCCCAACGATCTCGGCGCATTCTGGCTGCCTTTCACGCCCAACCGCGATTTCAAATCGCGTCCGCGCATGCTCGCGCGCGCCGAGGGGATGTACTTCTACGACGAAGACGGACGCGCGCTGCTCGACGCGTGTTCGGGCCTGTGGTGTTCGAATCTGGGTCATGGCCGCAAGGAGATCGCCGAGGCGATTTCGAAAGCGGCACACCAGCTCGACTTCGCGCCGACGTTCCAGTTCTCGCATCCGCCGGCGTTTGAATTAGCAACACGTATTGCCTCGCTCGCGCCGGAAGGCATGGATCACGTCTTCTTCGTCAATTCCGGATCGGAAGCCGCCGACGGCGCACTGAAACTGGCGCGTGCTTACTGGCAGAAGAAAGGTCAGGGCGGACGCTTCCGCTTGATCGGTCGCGACAAGGGTTATCATGGCGTGAACTTCGGCGGCATCTCCGTCGGTGGTCTCGCCAACAACCGCAAGCCCTATGGTCCACTTCTTCCGGGTACGGACGATCATCTGCCGCTGCCCTATGACCGCGCGACGATGGCGTTCACGCGGGGTTACCCTGAGAAGGGTGCGGACTATGCCGACGCGCTAGATGGGCTGGTCGCATTGCATGGCGCAGAAACGATCGCGGCTGTGATCGTGGAGCCGATGTCGGGCTCCGCCGGCGTCTTTGCGCCGCCGAAGGACTATCTCAAGCGCCTGCGCGCCGCCTGCGACCGCCACAACATCCTGCTGATCTTCGATGAAGTCATCACCGGCTTCGGCCGTGTCGGCGCCGCGTTTGCCGCCGAACGATATGGTGTAACGCCGGACATCATCACTTTTGCCAAAGGCGT
Organism: Rhizomicrobium sp.; assembly: GCA_035502175.1. GTDB lineage: Bacteria > Pseudomonadota > Alphaproteobacteria > Micropepsales > Micropepsaceae > Rhizomicrobium. Next base: position 33,562 of record DATJUS010000107.1, on the reverse strand, counting down.
AACCAACGGTGCCGTGCCGATGGGTGGCATGATCGTCAGCAACGCGGTGCACGAGGCCTTCATGCAGGGCCCCGCGCACGCCATCGAACTGTTTCACGGCAACACGTATTCCGGTCATCCGCTTGCGTGCGCGGCGGGCATCGCGTCGCTCGATCTCTATCGCGATGAGAACCTGTTCACGCGCGCCCGCAAGCTCGAAACGTGCTTCGAGGACGCGGTGCACAGCCTGAAAGGTGCTGCGCGCGTCGTCGACATCCGCAACTGCGGCCTCGCCGCCGGCATCGATATCGAGCCGGACCCGCAGGCCGTCGGTCTGCGCGGCTACAAGGCGATGCAGCATCTGTATCACGACGAAAATATGGTCGTGCGCGTATCGGGCGACACGATTGCGTTGGCGCCCGCGCTGATCGCTTCAGAATCCGATATAACCCGCATGGTGGATGGCGTGCGCGCCGTTCTCGCGCGGCTCAACTAGAGAGAGGAAGTCCCCCATGCGCGTTGGTGTGCCGAAGGAAATCAAGAACCACGAATATCGCGTCGGCATGATCCCCGCCGCCGTGCGCGAACTCACCTCGCGCGGCCACGAAGTGTTCGTGGAGACGATGGCCGGCGACGGCATCGGTCTTTCCGATGAGATGTACACCCGCGTCGGCGCCAAGATTCTGAAGACGGCCGACGAAGTGTTCGCCAATGCCGACATGATCGTGAAGGTGAAGGAGCCGCAGCCGGTCGAGATCAAGCGCCTCACGCCGAAGCACACGCTGTTCACCTATCTCCATCTGGCGCCCGATCCGGAGCAGACCAAGGGCCTGCTCGATTCCGGCGCGGTTTGCATCGCGTATGAAACGGTGACCGACGCGCGCGGCGGTCTTCCGCTGCTGGCGCCGATGAGCGAAGTCGCGGGCCGCATGTCGATCCAGGCCGGTGCGCATTCGCTCGAGAAGGCGCAAGGCGGACGCGGTGTGTTGCTCGGCGGCGTGCCGGGCGTTCCGGCCGCGAAGGTTGTTGTGCTCGGCGGCGGCGTCGTCGGCACCAATGCTGCGCGCATGGCGATGGGCCTTGAGGCACATGTCACGATCCTCGACGTCTCGCTGCATCGCCTGAACGAACTCGATCTTCAGTTCGGCGCGATGCTGAACACGATCTATTCGACCATCGACGCGGTGGAAGAGCATGTCACCGGCGCCGATCTTGTCATCGGCGGTGTGCTGCTGCCGGGCGCCGCGGCGCCGAAGCTCATCACCCGCAAGATGGTGAGCCAGATGAAGAAGGGCTCCGTCATCGTCGATGTCGCCATCGACCAGGGCGGTTGCGCGGAGACCAGCCACGCGACGACGCATGCCGATCCGACCTATGTCGTCGACGATGTCGTGCACTACGCGGTCGCGAACATGCCGGGCGGCGTTGCGCGCACCTCGACCTTTGCACTCAACAACGCGACGATGCCGTTCACCATCGCGCTCGCGCAGAAGGGTGCGGAGCAGGCGATGAAGGACAACGCGCATCTGCGCGCCGGTCTGAACGTCTACAAGGGCACGCTCACCTACGGCGCCGTCGCCGAAGCGCAGGGCTTGCCGTTCAAGACTGCCGAGAGCGTTCTGGGCATGTGATCTGACAGGCCGGGGACGGATCATGCCGCAATCACGCAGCTTGCGCTTCGTGGCGATTGCGACGGGAATCGCCGCCATCCTGATCGCGTCGCTTGCAGGTGTGATTGCATTCGGGACTGCCGCGCCGCCCGCGCATTCGATGGCGCCGCGGCAGCTCGATCTTTCCGGGCTGCCGGCGCTCAGCCGTTACACGGCGCGCGATGGTGCCCGGCTTGCTTACCGCTTTTACCCGGCCAACGGCAGCGAAGCGGTTATCCTTCTGCACGGTTCGGGAACGGAAAGCAGCGTGATGAATGCTGCCGCGAAGGTGCTGAACGCCGACGGCGTTGCGGTCTACGCGCCGGATTTGCGGGGGCATGGCGCTTCAGGGCGGCGCGGCGATATCGACTATATTGGCCAGCTCGATGACGACATTGCCGATCTCGCGGCGTTGGCGCGCAAGAACAGTCCCCGCGCGAAACTCACGCTGATCGGATTCTCCGGCGGTGGAGCCCTTACAATTCGTATCGCCGGCGGAAAATATGGCGGTTTGTTCGATCGCTATATCCTGATCGATCCGGCGATCGTTTATCCATCGCCGATTGCGAAGCCAAATGCCGGCGGATGGGCCACGCCCTATGTGCCGCGCATCGCGGGATTGATGGTGTTGAATGTGCTCGGCATTCATGCCTTTGACGGTCTGACGGCGATTGTATTCGCGGTTCCGCCGAACCGGCCGAACATGACGGCGTCTTACTCCTTCCGTCTGGCGATGAACCTCAACAGCGCCGGATATTTCGAAGCGCTTCAACGTACAAAGAGGCCGATGGCATTGATCGCCGGTGCCGCCGATGACCAGTTCTATGCCGGCAAGTACGCGCCCGCGTTTAAGCCGGCAAAGCCGGACCTCCTCGTCCGGCTCGTTCCCGGCATGGATCACGTCGATATGATCTCAAAGCCGCCCGCTTTGGCCGCGCTGCGTGAGGCTTTCGATACGCTGCGGCACTAACGGTTTGGGACCTTTGAGGTTCAATCTGATTGGTGGCAAGCTTCGGGCATGAAGCTCGAACGCCTGCCGCCCATTCGCTCGTCGCTTAAGCCGAGCAATCATCCCTATCTCAACGGCGCGTGGACCCCGCTGATGGAGGAGGTGAACGCCTTCGATCTCGATGTGATCGAAGGTGCGATCCCGCGCGACATCGATGGCATCTATCTGCGCAACACCGAGAACCAGGTGCATCAGCCGCTTGGCCGTTATCATCCGTTCGATGGCGACGGAATGATCCACCAGATCAGTTTCCGCGACGGCCGCGCGAATTATCGCAACCGCTTTGTGCGCACGCGCTGCTTTCAGGCGGAGCAGGAAGCGAATGAGTCCCTCTGGGGTGGTCTTGCCGATCCTCCGGCGTTGTCGAAGCGTCCCGGCTTTGGCGCGCACGGTTCGCTGAAGGACAACGCTTCCACCGACATCGTCGTGCACAACGGCCGCGCGCTGGCGACGATGTATCAGTGCGGCGAGGGCTATCGTCTCGATCCCGAGACGCTCGACACGCAGGGGCCGGAAGGCTGGGTGCCGCTCGACGGAATCTCCGCGCATCCGAAGCTGGATGAGACGACCGGCGAATTGATGTTCTTCAACTATTCGAAGCACGCGCCGCATCTGCACTACGGTGTGGTTGACAGAGACAACCGGCTCACGACCTATCAGCCGATCCCACTCGCGGGGCCGCGCTTGCCGCACGACATGGCGTTCACGGAGCACTATTCGATCCTGAACGACATGCCGCTGTTCTGGGATGCGGAGCTGCTGAAGAAGAACGTTCACGCCGCGCGCCTGCACAAAGGCATCCCTTCGCGTTTCGCGATCGTGCCGCGCCACGGCGGTGCGGTGCGCTGGTTCGAGGCATCGCCGACCTATGTGCTGCATTGGGTGAACGCGTATGAGCAGGGCGATGAGATCATCCTGGACGGCTATTTCCAGGAAGAACCGGAGCCCAAGCCGCGCGACGACGCACCGCCGGGCTATGCGCATATGATGGCCTATCTCGATGAATACAGCTTCAAGCCGAAGCTGCATCGCTGGCGGTTCAATCTGCGTGACGGAACGACGAAGGAAGAGCGCCTCGACGACGCGATCCTCGAATTCGGCTCGATCAACGGGCGCGTGGGCGGGCGGCCGTATCGCTATGCCTATTCGACGCTCGCCGAACCAGGCTGGTTTCTGTTCAATGGTTTTGCACGCAACGACCTGCAAACCGGCGCGCGCACGGAATATCGCCTTTCACCCAACCGCTTCGCCAGTGAAGCGCCGTTCGCGCCGCGCATCGGTGCCACGCGCGAAGACGACGGCTATCTGGTGAGCTTTGTCACAGACGAAAACTCAGGCACGTCGGAGTGTATTCTGCTGGACGCCGCGCATATCGAAGATGGGCCGGTCGCTCGCATCGCGCTGCCGCACAAGATCTGCAGCGGCACGCATGCCTGCTGGGCGAGCCGCGAGCAGCTTCGCGCCTAGTGTTTCGGAAACCAGGGAATGAAGCCGTGCGTGCGACGGATGTACTCCGCATATTCCGGCCGCTTGCTCATGCGCCCTTCGACGGTCGGCGCGCCGCTCCAGCTGGTGAGCAGGAAGCTGATCAGTGCCGGTGAGATCAGGATAATGATCACATACCCGGATTCCGATGCGATCAGGAACAAGCCCCACCACACCAACGCATCGCCGAAATGGTTCGGGTGGCGCGTGTATTTCCACAGCCCGGTGTCCAGAACCTTGCCCTTGTTCTGCGGATTGTTCTTGAAGCGCGCGAGCTGCCAGTCGGCGACGCTCTCGAACAGGAAGCCCACCAGAAACAGGCACAGGCCCATTTTGCTCAGGGTCCCGATGATGCCCGAACCGCTCCACTGACCGAGTTGCACCGGCAGCGACACAATGAATTGCAGGGCGAACTGCAACGCAAAAACGTAGAGCAGCGATGCCGCGGCGAAATCCATGCCGCGCTTCGCTTGGATCCCGCCGAGCAGCTTGTCGTATCGCGGATCGCGGCCGTTCCTGCGCCAGCGCCAAAGCAGGTAGAACCCAAGGCGCAACGCCCATGCTTCGCAACAGCCCATGAGCAGCCAGTCGCGGGGTTGCGGGGGCGGGCTTTCAAAGAAGGCGAGGAGGCCCAGCAGGCCGAGGCCGAAAGCCCACCAGCAGTCGATGAAGCTCACGTCCTTGAGACGGAGCGCAATGAGCCACAGCACCACGAAGCACGCGGCGGAGATAAACGCATTGAGGCCGATGAATGCGATCATTTGTCGGGCGGGTTACAGGAGGTGTCGCCGTCGGTGCATTTGAGCTGCGCCTCGAGCTCTTTAACGCGCGCTTTCGTCTTTTCCGTCTGGCACATGGTCTCGACCATCGGGTGCATCGTGCCGCCCATGCTTAGATTTGTGTCGAACGCGCACTCCGCATCGCGCCATGCGAGCCATTTGCGCTCGGCATCTTTCAGAAGCGTCTGGTCGGTCGCGTTGTAGCGCGGCAGCATCTTGCGATAGAGCGCGTTCAGCGCGTCGTCAGCCTTCTTGAAATCCTGTCCCGCGCACACATCCATGTCGTACTGCGTGACGGAGGCCGGATCGCATTTTGGTTCCTGTTGGCGAGCGGCGCCGGCGGCGTGGGCATTGCTCATGACAGACGCCGCAAACACAAGGGCCGCCGCAATGCGCATCAGATCGTCGCTCCGCCGTCGCAGACGATGGTCTGGCCCGTTGTGAACGACCCGGCCTTCGATGCCAGGAATACAGCGGCGCCCGCGATCTCGTCCGGCTCGCCGATGCGGCGCAGCGGTGCCCCGGCGGTGGAACGCTTCAACGTTTCCGGATTGTCCCACAGCGCTTTCGCAAAATCGGTCTTGATAAGGCCCGGCGCGATGCAGTTGGCGCGGATGTTGTGCGGGCCGTACTCGACCGCGATGTTGCGCGCGAGTTGCATGTCCGCCGCCTTGGAGATGCAATAGGCGCCGAGCACCGGCGAGCCGCGCAGACCGCCGATCGACGACACGATGATGATCGAGCCGTCCTTTCGCTCCACCATCTCCGGCAGCACGAGCTGCGCGAGCCAATGGTTGGAGCGGATGTTCGCGCCCATGATCTTGTCGAACGCCTCGTCGGGGATTCCCATCTGCGGCCCGTAGTACGGATTGAGCGCCGCGTTGCAGACGAGCACATCGATGCGGCCCCACTTCGCGCGCGTCTTGGCAACGAGCTGTTCGAGCTGCTCTTTGTAATTGATGTTCGCGGGGATCGAGATCGCGGCCTCGCGGCCCTGCGCCTTGTTGATGTCGGCGGTGACCTGCTCGCAGGCATCGGCTTTGCGGCTGGAGACAACGACGTTCGCGCCATGCTCGGCAAAGCGATGGACGATGGCTTCGCCAATGCCCTTGGTGGAGCCGGTGACGAGCGCGATCTTGCCCGTCAGGTCGAACAAATTCATGGAAATCTCCCGTTTCGAATATCTGTTAACCGCGATCATTGACCGGCCGCTTGGCGCTGGCAATCCGCTTGCCTAGATTTCGCCGCGCCGAGGGGCGAAGCTGGAGCCATGATGAAAAAGCTTTTCGCCCCTCTTGCTCTGCTGGCGCTCGCCGCCTGCCAAAGCGGCCCGCGTCATTACTCTTATGTCACGCCGCCACCGCCTCCGCCGCCTTACCCGAGCGGAGCGCAACCCTATCAGGGTCCGCCGCAGTCACAGCCGCATGTCAGGCCGCCCGTGCCGAGTTACGGTGGCGGATCGGCAGGTCCGGTGACGGCGAAGAATGTCGGCGCCTACATGGATGGGCTGGAGCGCGACCTGCGCCATTACCTGCACGGCATTCCAGTTGCGCGGCCGGGCGATGTTGTGGTGCTGAATCTTAAAAGCGATGACATGTTCGAGAAGGCGAATCTGACTGATGACGGCCGCGATCTTCTTCGCAATTTGTCGTCGGCGCTGAAGCATTACGATCACACGCAGGTGCAAGTGAATGGCTACACCGACACGCGGACGGCGGCCGACAAGGCAATCGCCACAACGCAGAAGCGCGCCGACGCGGTTGCAAGTGAACTGCGCGCGGACGGCATTGCCGGCGGACGTTTGACCGCGACCGGTTACGGCTCCGCGCACCTCAAGATCGCGACCGGCGACGGCAAGGCCGAAGCCCGCAACCGCCGCATCGAAATCCGCATCGTGCCGAAGCCGGGTTAGTCATTCTGGAAGAGGCTGGGAAATGAAAAATTTGATGGTGGCGAGCCTGGCGCTTTGCCTCGGTTCGACATCTGCGTTTGGCGAGGCGGCAAACGCGCCGCCACAGAAATACGAAATTGGCCGACTACACCACTGCGAAGAATATTTTCCAAAGGACCTGCAGCGCCAGGGCGCGGAAGGCGACACGACGCTTTCCTTTGTCGTCACCACGGAAGGGCGCACGAAGAACATCCGCGTCGCTCAATCGAGCGGCAACAAGGGGCTGGATTGGGCGGCGGAAGTTTGCGCGGAGCACTGGAAATACAAGCCCGCCAGAAAAGATGGCGTGCCCATCGACACGCCCTGGAAAGCGAAGATCGTCTGGACCGTCCCTTCCGATCCGGCTTCGGATGGTGCGACGGCACCGGGGCAGCCTTCGAACCCGTCTAAACCCTAGGCGCGCCGCTCCATTTTTGCTTTCTACCCATTCACCACGGGTTCAGGCGGTTCTGGTCAAAATCGGCCCGGTCACTTATATCCACAGGCTGAAAAGGAGATCGCTCTCGTGCCCTGGAGCCCGCAAAGCTGGCGCAATAAGCCGATCCGTCAGGTTCCGGAATACCCGGATCCGGCGGCGCTTTCGGCTGTGGAGCGGCAGCTTCGGACCTATCCGCCGCTGGTGTTCGCCGGCGAGGCGCGCAACCTGACCAACAGCCTCTCCGCCGTGGCGGAAGGGAAGGCGTTCCTGCTGCAGGGTGGCGATTGCGCGGAGAGCTTTGCCGAGTTCAGCGCCAACAATATCCGCGACACGTTCTGTGTTTTCCTGAGCATGGCGACGGTCCTGACCTTCGCGGCGGATGTGCCGGTGGTGAAGGTCGGCCGCATTGCCGGCCAGTTCGCCAAGCCGCGCTCCGACGACAACGAAACGCGCGACGGCAAGACGCTCGCCTCCTATCGCGGCGACATCATCAATGGCGAGGACTTCACGGAGAGCGATCGCAGGCCGGATCCGCAGCGCATGGTGCGTGCGTATTTCCATGCAGCGGCAACGGCAAACCTCGTGCGCGCATTCGCGACCGGCGGCTATGCCGATCTTAGCCGCGCGCGGCATTGGTACCTCGACGATCACAATCATCCTGATCTGTTGAAGCGTTATCTCGCGGTGGTGGATCGCATCGGCGAGGGCGTGGACTTTCTGCGCACTTTCGATCTGGCGGACGCTGTTCGCCAGCGCACGTCGAAGGTCGATTTCTATTTCAGCCATGAGACGCTGTTGCTCCCCTACGAAGAAGCACTGACGCGCCAGGATTCGATCACAGGCGATTGGTACGACACGTCGGCACACATGATCTGGATCGGCGATCGCACACGTCAGCCCGATGGCGCGCATGTGGAGTATTGCCGGGGCATCAAGAACCCCATCGGCCTCAAATGTGGGCCGAGCATGAGCGAAGACGATCTCGTCAAGCTTGCAGCGCTGCTCAATCCGGAGAACAAGCCGGGCCGCCTCACACTCATCGCGCGCTTCGGCGCCGATCAGGTGGCGGAGAAGCTGCCGAAGCTCATTCGTGCCGTGAAACGCAGTGGTGCAAATGTCGTGTGGTCTTGCGATCCGATGCACGGCAACACGATCAAGTCCGCCGCCGGCATCAAGACGCGTCCGTTCGAACGCGTCATCAAGGAACTGAAGACCTTCTTCGAAGTGCATCGCGCCGAGGGCACGCATGCGGGTGGCGTGCATCTTGAGATGACGGGGCAGAACGTCACCGAATGCACCGGCGGCGCGCAGGATATCACCGATATCAATCTTCAGGACCGCTACGAGACGCGTTGCGATCCGCGCCTGAACGCCAGCCAGGCGCTCGAACTCGCGTTCCTGTTGTCCGACAGTCTCAGTGCCGCGCGCCACAAAGGTGCGAGCCTGGCTGCCTCAGCGTAACAGCAAACAAGGGGGACAGCCGCATGGGCATGGCGCGCCTTCTCGCGAAGGGCTGGGTCGTGTTCTGCCTGTTTGCCGGCGCGCATGCGCTGAATTTCGCGATCGGCAGCGGTACGCCGGCGATCGAGGCGCTCAGGACGATCAGCCTGTGCACGTTGCTCTTCGCGGCGATGGGGTTGCTGTTCGTCGGCGGCTATGCGGCGGCAACCGATCACGGCGGCTCGCTGCTGCAAAGGATCAAGCCGCATCATTTCCTCCCGGGCTTCAACGAGATGACGTTTGTCGTCTTCGTGGCGCTGAGCTTCGCGGCGCAGGTGTGGTTCGCGCCGCAGGTGATGCAATGGCCCGTCGCCGACGGGATACGCGCAGCGATCTCATTCGTCGTTCCGGGGCAGCGCCTCATCGAGGACGATCTTCTGCGTTGCGGCCTCGACGGCGGCCGCAACTTCGCGTCGGCATTCGTGTGGTTTCTGGCAGCTGTCTATTTCGCCTCTGCGGCATCGCGCCTGCGGCTTGCGGCTGGACTCATCCGGCTGGAGCGCGTGCAGCGGCCGGAAGCGATGGGCGCATCGCTGCTCGCGCTGGTGCAGGGCGCGCTGGCCGTCGTCGGGATACAGCTTCTGTTCGTCGGTTCGGCGTATCAAGGCCTGCCTTGCAGCGCGTTCACCGAACTCGACGGTGCGCTGCTGCTCGGGCTGGCGCCATTGCTCCTTGCCTATCTGACCGTTGCGGCACTCGCCAATCTGCTCGCATCGGGATCCGCGGAGTGATGCGGCCGTCCGTTCTCGGCATCGATCTGGATACGCAGACGAGATGCGCGCACTGGCATTCGCCGCTCGACATTATCGCGATCAGGATGAGGTGCTGCGGCGAATACTATGCCTGCAAGGATTGCCACGACACGCTGGCCGGACACGCGGCGGAAGTCTGGCCGGCATCGGAATTCGATCGGAAAGCCATTTTATGCGGCGCATGCGGAACTGAGCTGACCGTCCGGCAATATCTCGATTGCGCAAACACCTGCCCAGCCTGCGGCGCCGGGTTCAATCCCGGCTGCCGCAGTCATTATCACTTCTACTTCGAGCGCTGATTATTTCACGTTGCTCGTCGCGCGGATGAAGTCGGCGGTCGCGCTGTGCATCTCGGTCAGCGATTGCTGGTGTGCGTACACCATGTGGCCGGACGCGAAGTAGTGGTACTGGATGTTCTTCTGCAGGCTGTCCGGGATCGGAAGCTGATGCATTTCGTACCAGCCTTCGTAATACGGCGTTGCGAGATCGTAGTAGCCGCCCATCAGAAGGACCTTCAGCGTCGGGTTCTGCTTCATCGCGTTGGCGAGATCGGGCATCACGTTCGCAGCACCGCGCCCCGGGAATTGCGATCCCGGCGGCTTGTGGCGCATATCCCAATCGCGAAAGACCCGCGCCGAGGGCACGTAGAATTTGCCCTGTCCGTAATTCAATTGTCCGCGGACATAGGCATTGAACGCCGACACATAGGCTGAACTGATCGACGCCGACTGTGGGTCATAGTCCGACCGTTCGCTGAGCGGATCGAGCGTGATCCCGGAGAAGCGCGTGTCGAGGCGTCCGGTCGAAAGCCCCATGTCATCCTGAAGTGTCTTCTCGAACTCGCCGCCGTCGATGCGCAGATTGGCCTTCATGATGTACCAGACGGGAAGGCCCGTCAGATTGTGCAGCTTGTTGGCGATGTCGAGTTTGCGCTTTGCGGGCAGTCCGGCGCCGGCGGAAAGCGCCTGCGCATATTCGCCCATCGCGAAGCGCTCGACGGACTGCACGAACTGCACAAGGTCGTCCGGCTTCTTGCCGGGGATCTTGTTGTGATACCACGCCGTCGCCGCGTAGGTCGGCAGCGCAATCTCGTAGGGCAGGTTGACGCCCGGATTGTTCTCGGGCCGGTCGACCGACAGATCGAAGTTCAGGATCTGCGACAGCAGGATCACGCCGTTGAAGTCGATATCGTATTCGGTCTCGAGATCGTTGACGAGAACGGCGGAACGCGGCGTGCCGTAGCTCTCGCCGAAGAGATATTTCGGCGAGTTGAACCGGTTATACTTCGCCAGGAACTCCTGGATGAAATTTGCGAAGGCCTGGCCATCGGGGTCGACGCCGAAGAACGCCTTCTCCTTGTCTTTACCCGCGATGCGGCTGAAGCCCGTGGCCGGCGCGTCGATGAAGACGAGGTCGCTCGCGTCCAGCAGCGTCTGGTCATTATCGATGATCTGATAGGGCGCGGCGGGATTGTGCGTGTCATCGGAGGTGACGACGCGCTTTGGTCCCCACGCGCCCATGTGCAGCCACACCGTCGCCGAACCCGGGCCGCCATTGTAGATGAAGGTGATGGGCCGTTTTTCGACGTCGGCACCCTTCTTGGCGTAGTAGACGAAGAACATTGACGCTTCGGCGGAGGATTCGTCGCCCTTGGCGTCGGGATTTTTGGCTCCGCCGTTCTGCGCGGAGTCGTTCCAGCCTTCGGGATGCACGACGAGCGTTCCCGCGATTGCCTGATAGGAGATTCCGTTCACCGATCCGTCGGTGCGGGACTCGTCCGCCTTGAAGAACTTGCCGGAATAGTAGTCGCCGGGCTTCGCGTCCTTGTCCTTGTCGTTCTGTGCCGGCGCCGCGGCCATCAGGCCGATGGCGACTAGTCCCACGGCCACGACGGACGCGGAGATGATGTGCGCGCGTTTCATGGAATCCCCTCACTCAAAAAAGCGGGGGGATATTAGACCCGAGCGCCCGTCGCGCAACGGTGCGCAGTGCCGCTGGCGGGCCTCAAGACAATTTGGGACAATTCTTTGGGCTTACGCCGTCACCGGCCGACATGAATGGCCGAGAGCGAACCAAGCAGCCCGAACACCTGCAACAGCCAGATCACGACGCAGATGACGACCACGGCGTTGAGCAGGCCTTTGATCGTGCCCTGCATCGGGATGTAGGTGTTGATGAGCCAGAGAACTACGCCAACAACAATCAGAACCAGAACAATCGTAAGCAGCGGCATGGAAATATCCTCTCGGAACCGGAGCTAGAACGCCCGGCCCGAGAGGAAAGTTCCACGATGGGGGCCTCAGAATCCCGTCAACGCTGCGTTCGCGCGGAACAGGTGGCGGGTGCCGCTCGCATCGGTGTACTGGCCCATCATCTTGCCGTTTGGGCCGACCGACCAGATCTGCGTACCGCGCGCAGCGAGCGGTGCGTCGAGCGTCACATATGTGCCGTTCGCGCTGCGTGCATAGCCGTGCTGACCGCTGTTGTCGTGATAGGTTCCTACAAGGATGCCGTTGTCGTTCATCCCGGAAACCTCGGTCCCGTCGTATGTAATCAAGGCGTTCGGTTCGTCGAATGTTGTGATCGTGCCATCGGCCTGGCGGATAAAGCCATGCGCGGTTCTGTTTGTGTCGTTGTAGTAGCCCGCAACCACACCCGCGCCATTCAAGCTGACGACGATAACGGACTGCGCGTTTGGAATATCGAACGTCGTGATCTTTCCAGCGAACCCTCTGATGAAGCCGTGATTGTATCCATTGTTGCCATAGGTTCCGGCAGTTTCGCCTTTGTTGTTTATCGCGTTTACGAGAATCTGGCGTCCATCGGGCGAGGCGAAGGTCTTCACCGTGCCGTCTGCCGCGCGAACGAAGCCGATGTTCAGATAGGTTGACGGATCGGTATATTCACCGCCGATGGTGCCGCTGTCATTGATGCAGGTGCCCTGAGTATAGGGCGAGGCGCCGACGGAAAACGTGGTCACCTGGCCGGATGCCGTGCGCAGGAAGCCGTTCTCGTTGCCGCCTGCGTCGTAGGTGCCGACGATGTCGTCATAGGCGTTGATCCCTTCGGCCGAGGTATAGCTGCTGCCGTCCACGGAGAAGGCCGTCAGCGTTCCGTCCGATGTGCGAATATAAGATGGGTTTGTGCCATCCGATTTCGAATAGAAGCCGATCATCGTGTTGTCGCCGCTGATCGGGCCGGGGACGAGGGTGCCGCCGTTGAAGCCCGGCAGATCGATCACGAGCCACGCCTGCGCGTGAGCGGCGCTTGTCGCTATCAGTGCTGCCAACATCCCGCCGCAAAGCGCACGAGCGATGGTGTTAAGTTTGCGCATGAAATAGCCCCTGATGTCTCCTGCCGGAAAGTCGGCGCGGGGACACTAGGGGGCGTTGTTCGGGCTTGTCTGTCGCATTTGCGACAGCGGGTTTCAGAATCCCGTCGCCGCTGCGTTCACGCGTGCGAGATGCACGGTTCTGTCCGTATCGGTGTAGGTGGCGACCATCTTGCCGTTGGGTGAGATGTGCTGAATGCCGGTGCCGTTTGTACCGAGCGAGTCGTCGAGGGTGGCGAAGACGCCCAGCGCATTGCGGGCGTAACCGTGCAGCCTACCGATACCGTCTCCATAGCTGCCAACGATGGTTCCATCATCGTTCATGCCTGTGACATAGGTGCTGCCGCTGGCATCGGGTTCGTCGAAGGTGGTGATGGTGCCGTCCACCTGGCGGATGAAGGCGTGCGTTTTGTAGCTCGAATCCTGATAGCTGCCTGCAATCACATTGTCGTTTGTGATGGCCGCGACGTTCAAATAGATGGCGCCGGAAACGTCGAAGCGCGTGATCTTTCCGGCCTTGCCGCGCAGATAGCCGTGCAGGCCATTGTCGTAGGTGCCGGCGATGACACCCTTGTTGCTGAGCGCGTCCACATAGATGGTATGCCCGCCCTTTATCTTGAAGCTCGTGAAGGTGCCGTCGGCAGTGCGGACGAAACCGTCGAAAGAGCTGTTGTTCAGGAACGATCCGGCGATCGTGCCGCTATCGTTGATGCAGCCCGCGCTGACATTGCCGCCACCGGGCGCTGTGAGCATCGTGATTTGTCCATCCGCCGTGCGCAGATAGGATTGCGCGCCGCTCTGGCTGAACGCAAAGCCGGTGACATCGCCCTTCTTGTTCAACCCGGTCACATTGGTCGTACCGCCCTGGACCGGCGCGAAGGTCGTCAACGTTCCATCCGACGTCCGGACAAAGCCGAGACTGGTGCCGTCGGTCGTCGAATAGGTGCCGGCAATGGTGCTGTTGGCGTTCATGCCGGCCGATGCCGGCGAATACTGATCCGCGTCCGGCAGATCGATGGTGAGCCAGGCCTGCGCCTGCGCACCGCTCGTTGCCGCCAAGGCGAGAAGCATGCCGCCGCCGAGTGTGCTGGCGATCGTTTGAAGAGTGCGCATGGAGATTCCTTTGATTTGTGTTGATCAGGGCTGCGGATCGGCGTTGCGACGGTAGCCGTGATAGATGCCGTTGCTGTCGACGAAGAAGCCGACGGATTTGCCGTTGGGGGCGATGGCGGCAGCGAGCGTTCCCTGGGTGCCGCCCGTACCCGCGCCCGGCACGTCATACATCGTGATCGTGCCGCCAGGCTGGCGCACCCAGCTGTGATAGACGTTGTGGCTGTCGAGGCAGTAGCCGGTGATCACGCCGTCGAAATTGATGCTCTCGGCCCAGGCGCGTGTGCAGCCGGCGGGTGAGAAGATCGTCTGCGTGCCGTCGGGCGTGCGCAGGAACGGCTGGAACTGCCCGCGATTGGAGGCGATGCCGACGACGTCGCCCTTGCTGTCGATGCTGCGGACCTCGGTGCTGGCGAAGCCTGGCGTGTCGAAGATGACGAGCGTCTTGCCCTTGGGCGAGCGTATGAAGCCGTGCTCGTTGAACGAATTGTCGAGATAGTAGCCGGCGACGACACCCTTGCCGTTGATCGCCATGGCATAGGTGGCCTGCGCACCCGGTACCGAGAAGGTGGTGATCGTGCCGTCGGCCGCGCGGACATAGGCTTCGCTGTCGGTATAGCCCGTGACGACGCCCTTGTTGTTGATCGCCCACGCATAGGTGTGTTCGTTGTTGTCAGCGTCGAAGACCTGGAAGTTTCCGCTGGCGTCGCGGACAAAGCCGTGGGTGCGGCCGTTGTCGTCGACGCTGCCGGCGACGACGCCATCGGCGTTGACGCCGTTGGCCGTCGTGCCTTCGTAAGGATCGGTGCCCGCGCCGGGTGCATCGAAGGTCACGAGCCCGGTTTCCGCAGCGCCGAAGAAGGCGTGCTGGACGTTGTTGGTGTCCACATAAGTGCCGGCGAGGATGCTGTCCCCGCCGATCGCCGCGGGAGAGGTTCCCTGCGCCCAGCCCGTGCCGGCGCCGGGAATGTCGAAGGTCAGATAGGGCGACGCGTGCGCCGCTCCCGTCGCCGTGAGGATGGCAGTAAAGCAGCCGCCCAGCATCGCGCTCTTAAGACTATCCATGAAAATCCCCCAATTTCTTCACACGCCGCACAATCGGCGCGCGGACACTAGGGGCGAGCATCTCGGCCTGTCTGTCGCATTTGCGACAGCAAACGTGCGGAACATTCGTTTTGTGCGGAAGGGAACGCAGTTTCTCCCCGGCGCGTTGGCCGGGGAGAATGATCATCTGCGTTTAGAAGCCAGTCTGCGCGGCGTTCACACGCACGAGGTGTGCCGCGTTGCTGCTGTCCCAGTAGAAGCCGGTCAATTTTCCGTTCGGCGCAATGGCGAGCATGTTTGTGCCATTCGCGCCGGCTGCATCATCCAGCGTCACGAAGGTTCCGTTGGCGCTCCGCGCATAGCCATGCTGTTTCCCGCTTGTGTCGGTGTAGGTGCCGACGACGGTGCCGTCCTCATTTATGCCGGACACGGTCGTTTTCGCGTTGCCGCCGATCGCATTCGGATCGTCGAAGGTCACGATCGTGCCGTCAGCCTGTCGGATATATCCGTGCGTGTGATACGCGCTATCGTTGTACTGGCCGGCGATCACGTTGCTGTTGTTGAGGCCGGTGACGGAGATTCCGATCGTGTTCGGGATCGTGAACGTCGCCAGTTTGCCGCCGATGCCCCTCAGGAATCCGTGCGCGTTGGTGAAGCCGTTGTAGTGGCCTGCCACAACGCCTTTGTTGTTGATGGCCGTCGCAACGAGATTGGATCCGTCGGGCGCGGCAAAGGTCTTGAAGGTGCCATTGGTGGCGCGGATGTACCCGTTTTGCAGCGACGTTGTCAGGTCGATGTAGAAGCCCGCGATCAGACCGTTGTCGTTGATGCTCATCGCGTAGGAATTCGCGGCGCCGTTGACGGCGAACACGGTCGACTGACCGTCGGATGTGCGCACAAACCCCTTTGAACCCGAGCCCATGACCGTGCCGACGACAGCGTCGTGGTTGTTCATCCCGTTTATGGTGATGGACGATGCGTCGGGGATTTCCACGGTCGTGATGGTGCCGTCCGATGTCCGGATGAATGAGGGATAGGATCCGTCGGACTTCGAATAGAAGCCGGCGATCGTGTTGTTGCCGTTGATTGCAACGGGACCGACCGATTGGCCGTTCGCGCCGGGCAGGTCGATGGTGAGCCAGGCCTGCGCCTGTGCGCCGGTCACCGCCGCGAGGGCGAGTATCGCGCCGCTGCCCAGAACGCGGATTGTCTTCTGAAGTGTTTGCATTGGAACGCCCCTCATGTCTCACGCCAAAATCGGCGGGCGAGGTTAGGCAGCGTCATCGCGGGCTGTCTGTCGCATTTGCGACAGCAATGGTGCGGCAGTCATTCTCTCCCGCATCGCGCGGGAGAGAATGCCTGTGTCTCCTAGAACCCGGTCACGGCCGCGTTGGCGCGGACGGCATGGGTGTCGTTGTTTGCGTCGTGATAGTAGCCGGCCAGTTTTCCGTCCGGGCCGATGGCATAGATTTCCGTGCCGTTCGTTCCCTGCGGTGCGTTCAGTGTCGCGAATTTAAAATCGGCGTTGACAGCGAAGCCGTGCGGAAGGCCCTGAGCGTCTATGCTCCAGCCGACAACGGTGCTGTCGTCGTTCATGCCGGTGACCTCCAGGACGCCCGTGTAGACAGGAGGATTGAACCCCTTTGGGTTGCCGCCATCAGCGGGGCGAACGAAGCCGTGGATCTTGCCGCTGGTATCGGCGTAGTAACCGGCAATGACGCCGCTCGTATTGATAGCGACGGGCACGACATAGTTCGCGGTTATCCGAAACGTCGTCATGTTGCCTTGGGAGTCCCGCACATAGCCGTGGTTGCCGTAGGTTCCAATGATGCTGTTCTTGTTGTTGATCCCGAGGACGGCGAGGTTCGAACCGTCGGGCGAGGCGAACGTCGTGATGTCGCCGTTGGGCTTGCGGATGAACCCCATCTGCTTGGACGTCGATGGATCGGTGTAGTCGCCCGCGATCCAGCCTTTGTCAGTGATACCCGTGGCTTCAGAGAAGCGAGCGCCATTGACGGAGAACACCGTGAATTGACCGCCGGCGGTGCGCACGAAGGCTTGCGTGTTGAAGCTTGAATCGATCACCACACCGGCTGTGTCGCCACCCTTGTTGGCACTCAGGGCTTTGGTCGACCCGTCGTCGTAATAGTCGAAGGCCGACACCGTCCCGTCGGACGTCCTGATGAATGCGGAATAGGTGCTGCTGCCCGAGTTCAGATAGTAGCCGACAATCGTGTTGCCGGCGATCATCGCGGTGGGATGGACCGCGGTCGAACCGTTCACGTCGAAGGTCAGCCACGCCTGCGCCTGCGCGCTGCTTGCAGCTGCCAAAGCGAAGAAAATGCCACTGCAGAGGATGCGAGCGGCGGTTGGAAACTTGCGCATAGGATGCCCCTTGTGTCTGACGCCGGGAAATCGGCGCGCGAACGCT
This sequence comes from Rhizomicrobium sp., assembly GCA_035502175.1. Classification (GTDB taxonomy): domain Bacteria; phylum Pseudomonadota; class Alphaproteobacteria; order Micropepsales; family Micropepsaceae; genus Rhizomicrobium. The sequence goes on along the minus strand of DATJUS010000107.1, from coordinate 16,124 downwards.
AATGGGCAGCGCGCCCGGCTGTCTGTCGCATTTGCGACAGACAGGGTCTGTTTTCCACTCAGCGAGGATCAGTTGCCGGCGTTACGGCGGAAGCCATGATTGGCGTTGTTCGCGTCTACGTAATAGCCGACAATTTTTCCATCCGCCGCAATGACACTGGGGAAGGTACCCTGCGGGCTTGTGGAGCCCGCGCCGGGCGCGTCGAAGATCGACATCGAGCCGTCGGGCTGACGCACGAAACCGTGGCGGATGTAGTTGTCGTCGTAGCAGGTGCCCGTGATCGCGCCCGATGCATTGATGCTTTCCGCATATGCGGCGCGACAACCCGAGGGGATGAATATCGAGATTGTGCCGTTGCTGGTGCGTAGCATCGCAGATACCGTGCCGCCCATCGTCGCCGAGCCCACGATATCGCCGTTGTCGTCAATGGCTGTAGCCTGGGTGTTGTAATAGCCGTCCACGTCGATCGTGGTGATGCTCCCGTCGTGCGCCCGGAGGAAGGCGTGATAGAGACCGCTGCTATCCTTGTAGTAGCCCGCGATCACGCCCGCGGTGTTGATGCCCGCGGCATAGGTCGCCTTGGCATTCGCGGCCTGGAACAGCTTGATCTTGCCGTTTTTGCTGCGCACGAAGCTTTGCTGACCGGCCCAGCCGGTGATGGCCCCCTTGCTGTTGATCGCCCATACGATGGTCTGCTTCGTTCCGCCGGCATCGAAGGTCGTGAAATTTCCCTGGGCGTCGCGTATGAAACCAAAATAGCCCGCGTCTGAAACTTCGGTTCCGGCTATCGTCCCCTTGTTGTTGATCGCAACCGCAGACGTGCCCTGACGAGCACCTGTGCCCGCGCCGGGCGCGTCGATAATCGTGTAGGGGCCGCCGACGTTTCCGACAAAACCATGAACAGCCAAATCGTTCGTCACATAGGCGCCGGTGACCACGTTCTTTGCGTTGATCGCAGCGATCTGGGTTCCCGTGTTGGCGGCCGTGCCGGAGCCGGGCATGTCGATTGTGACGAACTGGCCCGCCTGCGCCGCCGTTGCCGTCAGGGCAATCGTGAGGGCCGCCAGAATGCCGCAACGGTGCCGTTGCATCCCGTACGATATTTTCGCCTGGAAATACTGCATTGGAATGCCCCCTCGTTTGACCCACATGGACAACTGTCGGGCACCGTAGGAGAGGCCGTTTCGGGTTGTCTGTCGCATTTGAGACAGGGACCAGAAGTTCCATCCATCCTGCTGATTTAACTGCGATCTTTGTTTGCTCTGTGCGCCGCGCAAAGAGTTTGTTAAGGAAGACGCCTGCGGGATCGTGGTGTTGGGGCTTTGTGGGTACCAGGGTAAATGCGCCTCGCGAGGTTTTGAGGGCGGCGCTGCGCGCGCCGCGCTGCTTTGCGGACTTCCCGCAATCCGAAATGGATATCCTCGAGCGCTCGGCCGAGGTGTGGCACTACAAGCGCGGCGAGACGATCGCGGAGCGCGGCGATCCCGCACCGGGCGTCTGGATTATCGCGTCCGGCAGCACGACCAGCCATCGCAGCACGCCGAACGGCATATACTTCCTTCAGGGCGTGCTGTGGCCGGGCGATATGTTCGGCGTGAATCCGGTGATCGACGGGTGGCCGATGCCGCTCAGCCACTCGGCCCGGCGCGATAGCCTTATCGTCCTTATTCCGCGCGCCGCATTGTTCGAGACGCTGCGCGACGCGGAGAGGATGCGCAGTTTCTGCACGCAGGCATGTCTGAGCGCCCGCTCCACGTATGAGTCGGTTTTCGCGGCCTGCGCAGAATCAGTGACCTGCCGTCTCGCGAAATATCTCTCTTTTCTGCCACGTCGCGCAGCTTTCGATTCCATGGGAGAGCCCGGGAGCCCAACCTGGGTTGATCCCGCACCGATCGACCTTACGCAGGACGAACTCGCCGCCATGCTCGGTGTCGCGCGGCAGACCCTGAACCGTACGCTCGCGCCGTTTCTCCGTCAGGGTATCGTCGTGCGCGACGGCGAACAGATCCGTGTCGCCAATTTCCGCAAGCTGCTTCCCTACATGGAAGAGAACGAGCCTTTGCCGGATATCTGGCGCAACCAGATCCTCAGTTGGGACGAGCATCTGCGCAAAGCTGAGCCGAACCGGCTCAAGGCTGTCACACCGCGGATCGAAGCGCGACTCTGACAGCGCACCACGCTGGCGCGCTGTCAGATAGGAAGCGCGGTTACTGTTTGCCCGCGTTCAGGCGGAAGCCGTGCGCGACGAAATTTACGTCGTTGGCATAACCCACCGTCTTTCCGTTCGCAGCGATTGCTGTGGGGGTCGTGCCGCCGTTGGCATTCGGCACCGAGAACGATTTTATCGTTCCATCAGGCGCGCGCACGAAGCCGTGCTGAACGGAGTTGCCGTCGAAGCAGACACCTGTCACCGTGCCGTCAGCGTTGATGGCTGCGGGAAACACGTCGTTCACCTTGCAGCCGTCGATATTGAAGAAAATCGTGAACGTCCCATCCATCGCCTTACGCACGAAGCCGACATACGCGGCATTGTTATACGCATAGCCGGTGATGTCGCCTGACTGGTTGATGCCATCGGCATAGGTGCTGTCGAAACCGCCGGGCACGTTGAAGGTCGTGATCGTGCCGTCTTTTGTGCGGAAGAATCCGTGCTGATTGTTGTCGCTCGTGTAGTAAGAGCCTGCCACGGTGCCCGCGCTATTGATCGCGTGCGGCGAGGTCGTTACCGCGCTCGGCGCAGAGAATTGCGTGATGTTGCCGTTCGGCGCGCGCACGAAGCCGCTTGAGGCCGCCGATCCCGTCACGACGCCTTTATTGTTGATTGCCGTGGGTATCGTGTCGTTGCCGAGGCCGATATCGAACTCGTCGATCGTTCCGCCGCTCTCGCGCACGAAACCGTGCTGCTTGTTGTTCGTGTAGTGTCCGGTAATGACGCCCGACGCGTTGATCGCGCTGGCTACGGTGCCGTCATAGCCATTCGTTGTGGCATCCGGCGCATCGAACGTCGTGATCGATCCCGTCGCTGTGCCGACGAAGCCGTGGTTGACGTGATTGGCGTCCGAGTAATAGCCGGTGATGACGCTCTTGCCGTTGATCGCCATCGGGTACGTCCCAAGATTGCCGGATCCGGGCGCGTCGAAGGTGACAAGCGTGTTGGGGCCGGCCTGGGCCGGTGTTATCGCGGCGGCGGCGAACGTTGCGAACGCCGTGGCAATGCAGCCGCGCAGCACGCGGCGCTGGAAATCCTGTTTACGCATCTGTGGAAACCCTCAATGGAAAGCCTGAGAGGGCCATGAAATCCGGCATCTGTCGAGAATACAGGTGTAATTTTCCGTAACTGGAAAATGAAAACGGCGCCCTCGCGAGCGCCGCTTCCATATAAGGTTGAAGATATGCGCAATCAGATCGCGCTGTCCGGTCCCACGCGCACGAGCATCTTGCCGAAATTGTCGCCCTTGAAGAGGCCGAGAAACGCGTCCGGCGCGCGCTCGAGACCGTCGTAGATCGTCTCGCGCACGCTCATCTTTCCGGCTTTCGCCCACGCCGACATGTCGCGGATGAATTCCGGCAGCATGTTGAAGTGGTCGGAGACGATGAAGCCGCGGATCGCGAGGCGGAGGCCCACGATCATGATCATGTTGTGCGGGCCGGCGGGCATTTCGGTCGCGTTGTACTGCTCGATCATGCCGCATTCGGCGAGACGGCCGAACGGGCGCATCTTGGCGATCGCCGCTTCGAGATGCGTGCCGCCGACATTGTCGAAATAGACGCCGATGCCATCCGGGAACGCCTTGGCGACCGCGTCATGCAGATTGCCGCAGGTCTTGTAGTTGATCGTCTGGTCGCAACCGATGGTTTTGAGATAAGCGCACTTCTCATCCGAGCCTGCCGATCCGACGACGTGCTTGCAGCCCATCGCCTTCGCGATCTGCACGACGACCTGTCCGACCGCCCCGGACGCCGCCGACACGAACACGGAATCTTCCGGCTTGAACTCTGCGATCTTCAGAAGACCGACATAGGCAGTAAGCCCCGGCATGCCATAGGTGCCGAGGAAGCTCTGAATGCCGACGCCAGGAATGGGATCGACCTTCTGCATCATCTCCATGCCGGTGGAGACATACATCTCGCGCCAGCCGGCCATGCTCTGCACATAGTCGCCGACCTTGAATTGCGCACCGGCGCCGGCCGCGATCACCTGTCCGACGGTGCCACCCGTCATCGCTTCACCGAGGGCGAAGGGCGGCACATAGCTCTGCCGGTCGGGCACCATGCGGCCGCGCATGTAGGGGTCGACCGTCATATAAGAGTTACGAACCAGAACCTGGCCGGGGCCGGGCTCCGGCACATCGACGGTGGCCATCTCGAAATTGGCAGCCGTGGGCATCCCGGTCGGGTAGGATTTCAGGCGGATTTCCCGGCTTTTGCGGTTGGTCATGACGCTTCCTCATTTTTGTGGTGGGTAATGGCTTGGTGCCGCGGAGCCTATCAGTGGAACCCGGTGTAACAAGGCGAAACATTTTATGAGTCGCCTCCGGCGGCCCAAGAAGGCCTCATGTCCCTGATCTGACAAGGGATTCCGCCTTTGCCCCATCGTCGCACGACTGAGCATGGACCGCTGAAGGCCGCCGTCATCGGCGCCGGAGCGTTCGGCCGTCATCATGCTTCGAAGTACCGTGGCCTTGAAGGTGTCGAACTCACGGCCATTGCCGATGCCAATCCCGAAGTGCGCAAGGGCGCGCTCGCAGCGCATGGCGTGGAGGCCGTCGCCGACTGGCGCGATCTTCTCGGCCGCGTCGATCTCGTCAGCATCTGCACGCCGGCGGTGACGCATTCCACCATCGTGCGCGCGTTTCTGAATTCCGGTGCGAACGTGCTTGTCGAAAAGCCGATCGCCACGTCGCTCGAAGAAGCCGACGCGCTGATCGCGCTGGCGGAGGAGACCGGCAAGGTTCTGACCGTCGGCCATCAGGAGCGGTTCGTCTTCGCCCGCACCGGCCTTCTCGATTTCCCCGATGCGCCCAAGGAAGTGTCCTGCTGGCGCATGGGACCGTGGACCGGCCGCGGCGCCGACGTCAGCGCCGTTCTCGATCTCATGATCCACGATCTGGACCTGATGCATCAGATGATCCCGGGCGGCGTCGCCAGCGTCACGGCGAAGAGCCATGCGGAGATGGGGCGTCTGGCCGATGAGGTCCACGCGACGGTCACGTTCAAGAACGGCTCGGTCGCCCATCTCGAAACCAGCCGCATCGCCGCCAACCGCCGCCGCGGCATGCGCGCGGTCTATGCCGATGGCGTGGTGGAAATCGATTTCCTCACCCGCAAGATGCGCAACACCACACACCGCCGCCTGAACGCGCTGGAGCTCGGCGATCCGCTGGGCGAGAGCGTGGCGGCATTCGTGAAGGCCGTTCAGCAGGGCACGCCCGCGCTGGTCCGCCCGGAAGAGGCGCGTCAGGCGCTGCAGACTGCACTGCTGATCGACGAAGCGTCCGAGACCGGCGGCGACGTCCAGCAGCAGATGCGCTACGCCGCATACGCGTAAGGCGGCGGAAGCTTTCGCTTCGCGCCGCCCTGTCGCTATACGAGCGTTATCCCGGCCTACTTGCCGTTCACGCCTTTGGTCATGTCTTTCGCATATTCCTTGACCTGCGGCGTGCCCTTGATCTGATCGTAGATCCAAAGCCATGCGCCCGTGATGCCGCACTGGTCATGCCAGGTCTTCAGTTGTGCTTCGGCGGCCGTCGGCGTCTTGTAGGGCGGCGCCGACGTCTGGTCGGACAGGCCTGCGAAGACCGGAACGCCACCGAAATCCCAGGTCGAGGAGCAGGGACTGTTGCCTTGCCCGCCGGCGAAGGTCTGCAGATGGATGGCATCGACCAGGCCCGGCGTCTGCGTGTTGATCGACGAGACGACCGACTGCCAGTAGGTGTTGTTGGTGTAAGGATTCATCGTCACGTGATAGCCGAGCTTGCCCAGCATCACCGCGAACTTGATCGTGGATTCGCTGTCGTAGCCGTTCTCGTCATCGAGATCGATTGCGTCGATCGGCAGCGCCTTCGCGAGCGCGGCGAAGTCCTTGTACAGGATGCTCTTCTTGCCCGTGCCCTGTGAATCGACCAGCGCCTTCAGGTTCTGGAAGTCGCCGAAATTCGAGGAGCCGATCGAGAGCGTGATGCGCTGCACCTTGCCGGTCTTCATGCTCCGCAAATCATGCGCGAACTTCGGCCACATCTGATCGCCGATGTATTTTCCGCCCGAGGTAATCGGGAATTCACCGTTGAGATTGAGATCGCCGTTGGTTTTTACCTCGACGCTCCAGATCAGAAGTTCGGTGAACCCGGACTTCTTCAATTCCTTGATGTATGCCTGGTTGCGCTGATAGATCGGGCCGCCGCCGAGAATGCCGATGTAACCCGCCGGCGCGCCGCGCATCTCTGCGCCAGCCGTTCCGGCGAAAAACACCGTGCCCGTGAGGGCAAGAACAGCCGCTCCGGCGCGCAGCCAGTTGTTATGTCCCCGCATCCCGGAACCGGGGTTACGCACGTCCGCCATAGTGAAGTCCTCCATAAAGCCTTGAGCCCGCGACAATCGCCTGGGTTCATTGTGCCACCGCGTTTTACAGTGACAACACGAAACAGCAGGAACTGTGCTGCCTGGTTCGGTTTGACGCGTCACGCCGCGATCTGCGGCTTCGTCTCAGCGGTCTCCCGGCCACGCGTAGCCGTGGTCCGGCGCGTGCCCGATCACAACCGCTTTCATGACCCCGTTTTCGATCGGGCCGCGTGCGAGGAGCGCATGGCCGACGGAGGGCGGCGCGACGTCGTGCTTTGCGGCGGCTTTCGAGGCATCGATGACAATCATTTTACCGTCACGCAACTCGACATTCAGCTTGTAGCCAGAAATGGCCCGAACCGTGCCGCGGATTTCATGCTCGCCCGGCGCAAGGATCGCGCGCGCGTCGATGATCTTTGGCGCGGGCGGCAGGGCAGCGAATTGCTTTCCGCCCGTGTTGAGGCCGTAGATGGTGAGCGATTTGACCGTCGCGATATAGACCTTGCCATTGGCCACGAGCGGCACGGTATTGGAGTCGCTGATCGAGTTCGTCCAATAGCCGGCATTGGTCTCGAAGATCTGGCCGCCTTTTTCCGCATCGAAGGCATGAAGCTTGAGCACTTCCTGCTCGAAATCCGTCGGCCTTCCCATCGCCCAGACGATCCCGGTTCCGGCCTTGGTGCCGTTCGATGAGACGGTGGTCAGGAAGCCGGGGAAGTACACGCCTTCGACCTGTCCCAGCGTCTTGTCCAGTGTCAGCTTCGGTGTGCCCTTGGCTTTCAGTATGTAGCTCTTGGCCGTGTTGTTGCCGCTGGTGACGATACGCGGCTTGCCGTCGCTGCCGACGAAATAGGACGGCCCGCACCAGCAGGCATCGGTTTCGATGTTGCTGTACTCCTTGCCGCCATTGCCCTGTCCGTTGCTGACGTCGTCCGCGTTGAACACATAGGTGATGGCGGCCTTGCCCGTCGCAACGCCGATATTGCTCGGCTGGTGTTTCTGCGGTGGCAGCAGCATGAAGCCGCCGGCGCCGAAATCCATGTCGGCTTCGTCGAGCGCTTTCCAGCCATGCTGGGCGTCCATCGGCGTGTAGAGATGCTTGACGCCCGACAGGTCGGCGGGCATCTGCACGACGCTCTCCTCGATGTTGTTCACCGGGTCGAAGGAATTTCCCGCGTAGTCGGAATTGCCGGTGATGAAATAGACGTCTCCGGCGGCACTGGCCGCCAGTCCGTAGCCCGACATCCAGACCGCGCTCAGGAAGAAATTGTTGGTCGAGTGCGCGATGCCGTTGGTCAGCTGGTTGGCGCGCAGTGGCTTCAGGTTCTTGGCTTTCCACCCCAGCACCCAGCCGCGCGAGAGGTTGGCGTCGTAATCGCAGAAGCTCCCGAACCCGGCATAGAGCGTGCCCTTTGAAAGCAGCAGGCCGGGACGCTGCCGGCTCTCATGCGGATTGAATTGAAATGTCGAACCATCCGTAAGCTTGGCGCTGGCGGTGATGACCCGCGGCGTCACGACGTCCTGAAGCGTCGACGGATCGATCGCATGCACATAGTAGATCGGTTTGCTGTTCTCCGTCTTGTAGGCGATCAGGTAGATCGTGTGCGTTTGCGGATCCATCGTCGGCGTCGAGTTGATGCCGAGATTGGGGCCGCCATTGGTGCATTGCTGGGGCAATGTGGAGCGCGGCACGGGCGCGCCGAGATTGCGCTGCAGCAGGATGTCGCCGGTGTTGGCGTCGATCGCGTAGACGGTGTTGTTCTCGGTCGCGATGTAGACGATCTCGCGCGCGCTCTGCCCGTTCACCGACTGGTTGGCGAGGACCAGTGGCTGGGCGTCGACCTGGTCGTCGAGAGCCGTCGATGCGATCAGCCCGAAATTCGCGCTCGCGACGTTCGCGGGCGTCAGCGTCTTTTCCTTGTTGTTCCAGCCGGTGCGGAAATTGTCGTAGTGATAGGTCGTGACGTCTATCGGCTTTGCGTCGGCGGCAATCGCAAGTGCGGCCGAAACGACAAGCATGGCGGCAGCCCGCCGTGCGATCGAAAAGAACATCTGATCCCCCCGCTGAGTACGCGGCGGGATCATAGCCAGATCAGCGGTGCATCACCAAGGCCGTCAATCGACCGCGATGCGCGTGAAAATAGTGGTTCCGTGCGGATCGCTGCCATAAGCGGCCTTCAGCGCACCGGGCACGAACACGAAATCGTAGGAGCCGCCGAGCCCGACCTTCCAGTGCTCGGCGACGCGCCAGTCCTTGATGACGCCGAGCGAGAGCTTGCCCACGGATTCTTTTGTGCCGCTGGCGATCAACTCGTTGTTCTCTTCCCACTCGGCACGGGCGAAGACGGTCCAGAGATCGGCGGGTTTGTATTCTGTTTCGAGCATCACGCCGTTCAGGTTCGTGCCGTCGCTCAACATCTTCTCGCCCCATGCCAATGTGGCAGCGAGCGACGAGCCTTCCCCGAGCGGCGTCACATAGGTCGCGCTTGCGGTAAGGCGGTTTTCGTCGATCAGCGGTTCGAGCTGTTCGGGGCTTTTCAGGTAACCCCACGATGTTTGCAGCGACCAGTTCGCGTCCGGATTCCAGCTTACGCGCACCGCCGTGGAGTCCAGCCTGATCGGATCGAAGTCGAAGCGATCCTGATCCGGCTCGCGGCCGGTGAATTGGGAGACTTCGAACTTCACATCGTCATGCACGAAGCCCGCGGTCACGACGCCGAAGGTGATGTGCGTGGAGTCGAGCCAGTGATGGGTGATCGGCGCCTCGGGAATGTCCATGCTCGAGGCGCGGTGCATGAATGCCGTCGGGCCGAGCGCCGGTTCGCCAGGATAACCGAGATAGAGAAAACCGCTGTCGTCGCTGGTGAAGCGATGGCTGAACGTGCCCGACAGCTCCATGAACAGATCGTGCGGATGCTGGCGGTCGATCAGCGGCGTTGTGCCGTTCGCGGTCTCGCCGGTCGCGAGCAGCAGTGGATAGCCGCTCTTGCCCATGAACGGATCGGGGCTCAGCATCGCGCGGAAATTCAGCGTGTCGCCGTCGCCGAAATCGCGCCGCGCGGCTCCCATGGCCATGCCGGCGAGAAACGTCTTGTCGCCGCCCCGCGGCCCGCTCTGCGAGTCATAAATGCCGGTGAGCATCACATGCCCCATCAGCATCCACTCGCCCGCCATCGTTTCCAGCATCGCGTGATCGGCGGCATCGGGTTGCCAGCTCGTGCCGGAGGCATCGCGCGTCATCGGGTATGTGCCGAGAATGCCGTTCGAAGACATCGCCATCGGCATGTCCATCTTCATGGCCGCCATGTCGTCCATGGGTTTTGCCGGGGCCGACGGTGTGGCGGCCTGCGGCATATCCATGCCGGGCATGTTTCCCATCTGCGCGAACGCGGGACTCGCGAGTAACGATGTGCCCAGCACCAGACAGACAAGTCTCATCGCGAATACCGGCTGAACAGATCGACGAGTTCGGTGAACTTCACGCGCGCATCCCTGGCGTCGCCGCTGTCGATGGCGTGCGCGACACAATGCGCCGAGTGCGTTTTCAGGATCTCGTCCTCCACCTTGCGCAGCGCCGCCTTGATCGCCTGGATCTGGTCGAGCACGTCGATGCAATAACGCTCGTCTTCGAGCATGCGGGTCACGCCGCGGACCTGGCCCTCGATCCGGGACAGGCGGGTCAGGAGCTTTGGATCGGCCTTCATTTCGATACCTATGGGGGGTATATGCCGGCACCCTAAACCGGGCGATCTGCCATGCGCAAGGCGGGCCGCCGTTTGCCTCGCTTCTTTTGTTGCGCCGGGGTAAAGACCCCCATGACCGACCGTTTCCGCATCGCGCTCGCCCAGCTCAATCCGCTGATGGGCGACATCGCCGGCAATCTGCGCATGGCCCGCGCCGCGCGTGCCGAGGCGGCGAAAGCGGGCGCCGATCTGATCCTGTTCACCGAACTTTTCATCGTCGGCTATCCACCGGAAGACCTCGTGCTGAAACCGGCGCTTCAGGAAGATGCGCGCGAAGCGATCGAGAAACTCGCGACCGACACCGCCGATGGCGGGCCTGCCGTGCTGATCGGCACGCCGTGGGTGGATGAGGGCAAGCTGTACAATGCCTGCGTCTATCTCGATGCCGGCAAGATTGCCGGCAAAACGTTCAAGGTCGATCTGCCGAACTATGGCGTGTTCGACGAGAAGCGGGTGTTCGCGGCGGGGCCGTTGCCGGGACCGTTCAACATCCGCGGCATCCGCATCGGTGTGCCGGTGTGCGAAGACATCTGGACGCCCGATGTCGTCGAGTGCCTGAGCGAGACCGGCGGCGAAATCCTGCTGGTGCCCAACGGTTCGCCGTTCGAGGCTGGCAAGGAGGGCGTGCGTCTCGGCCTCATCAAATCGCGCGTGAAGGAAAGTGGATTGCCGCTGGTCTATCTCAACCAGATCGGCGGGCAGGATGAAGTCGTGTTCGACGGCGCGTCATTGGTCTGCAACGCCGACGGCACGCTCGCGCACGCGTTGCCCGCATGGCAAGAGAAGATCGTCATCACCGATTGGTCGCGCACCGGGAATGGCTGGGTCTGCGCGAAAGGTGATATCGCGAAAGAAGAAGACCGCGAGACCTCGATCTATCACGCGATGATGCTGGGCCTGCGCGACTATGTTAACAAGAACCGTTTTCCCGGCGTCGTACTGGGTCTGTCCGGCGGCATCGACAGCGCAATCTCTGCGGCGGTCGCGGTGGATGCGCTGGGCGCGGATCGCGTGCGCTGCGTGATGCTGCCGTCGCGCTACACGTCGAAAGAGAGCCTCGACGATGCCGAGGAATGCGCGAAACTGCTGGGCTGCAAATACGAAAGCGTGGGAATAGAAGGTGCCGTGGAATCGCTCAACGGTGCTTTGAAGGACGCATTCACCGGCAAGAACGCCGACACGACCGAAGAGAACATCCAGTCGCGCATCCGCGGCGTGATCCTTATGGCGATCTCCAACAAATTCGGGCCGATGGTGCTGACCACCGGCAACAAGAGCGAGATGAGTGTTGGCTACGCCACGCTCTATGGCGACATGTGCGGCGGCTACAATGTGCTGAAGGACGTCTACAAGACGGAGGTGTTCCGGCTTTCGCACTGGCGCAATGCGCACCATCCGCACGGGAGCCTCGGGCCGAAGGGCCGCGTGATCCCGGAGCGCATCATCACCAAACCTCCGAGCGCGGAACTGCGCGAGAACCAGAAGGATCAGGATTCGCTCCCGCCCTACGACATCCTCGACGGCATCCTCGAATGCCTGGTCGAAAACGAGATGACGTTCGAAGCGACCTGCGCCAAGGGCTATCACCCTGCGACGGTCAAACGCATCGAGCAGTTGCTGTACGTCTCCGAATACAAACGCCGCCAGGCGCCGCCCGGCGTAAAGATCACCCGCAAAAATTTTGGCCGCGACCGCCGCTACCCGATCACCAACGCGTTCAGAGATGCGAGAGATATATAAGTGAGCACACCATTCTACCCTCCCCTTGAGGGAGGGTCGAAAAATGCGAAGCATTTTTCGGGGAGGGGCTGCTGCTCTGACCCCTCCCCTAAATTTGCGTCGCTGCGCTCCGCAAATTGTCCACCCTCCCTCAAGGGGAGGATGGAATGACACTCGTTCGCTTCGCTCCCTCTCCAACCGGTCTGCTCCACGTTGGAAATGCGCGGACGGCTGTGGTCAACTGGCTGTTCGCACACAAGACCGGCGGCAAATTCTTTCTGCGTATCGATGACACCGATACCGAACGCTCGAAGCCCGAATATGAAGCGGCGATCATCGAGGATCTCGCGTGGCTCGGTCTCACGCACGATCTCTTCGCGCGGCAGATGGAGCGTGCGGATGCGCATCAGGCGGCGGCCGACAAGCTGAAAGCGAATGGGCGGCTTTATCCCTGTTACGAGACCGCTGCCGAACTCGATCGCCGCCGCAAGCGCCAGATCGCAATGCACAGGCCGCCGGTCTATGACCGCGCCGCCCTCGCGCTGACCGATGAAGACCGCGCGAAGCTGGAGGCCGAGGGGCGCAAGCCGCATTGGCGCTTCAAGCTCAGCCAGACGAAAGTGAAATGGCGCGACCTGATCCGCGGCGAGGTGGAGATCGACACCGCGCATCTTTCCGATCCCGTGCTGATCCGCGAGGACGGGCGGTTCCTTTACACGCTGCCCTCCGTCGCCGACGACATCGACTTCGCGGTGACGCATATCGTGCGCGGCGAGGACCACGTCACCAACACCGCGGCACAGATCGAGATCTTCGAAGCGCTTGGCGCGACCGTTCCGGCGTTCGCGCATTTCCCGCTACTGATCGGGAGCGGCGGCGAGGCGCTGTCGAAGCGCATCGGATCGCTGTCGTTGCGCGAAATTCGCGAGGGCGGGATCGAGCCGCTCGCGCTCGACTCCTATTTGGCAAAGACCGGCACCTCCGACCCCGTCGAGCTGCGCGGCTCATTGGACGCGCTCGCGCACGAATTCGATTTCGCCAAGATCGGCCGTGCCCCGGCACATTTCGATCCTAAGGAACTGGATAGCCTGAACGCGAAGCTGCTGCACAGTCTTCCGTACGAGGCCGTCGCATCGCGCCTTCAGGCGATGGGTATCGAAGGCGGCGCCGCGTTCTGGGATGCGGTGAAGCCGAACCTCACGCGCCTCTCCGACACCGCCGATCTCGCGACGCTCGTCACAGGACCGGTCACGCCGGTGATCGAAGACGCGTCCTTCATCGCGAAAGCCACCGAACTTCTCCCCGCTGAACCTTGGAGCGAAGAAACCTGGGGCGCCTGGACGAAAGCCGTCGGTATCGCGACCGGCGCAAAGGGCAGGGCGCTGTTCCATCCGCTGCGCCTCGCACTCACCGGCCGCGAACATGGACCGGAGCTGAAGAAGCTGCTACCGCTGATCGGGCGCGCAAAATCTCTGGCGCGGCTCAAAGGGGAAACGGCGTGAATCTGTTCCGCCAATCTATCCGCCATCGCTGCCGTTGTTGCAGCTGACGCCGGGCGATCACACTTTCCCTCACCTTCTCTTTGGAATATTTCTGGGCGGCCCTTGAAGGCTGGGCTTAAATACCTATTTCAGCACAGAGGTCAGAGGGAGCATGAGAAAATGAAAGGAATACAATCATATAGCGGAATTTGCGCGCAAAACGCTGCCAAAATTAAAAACGAATACCGGGTGTAGAAATGGAGGAGCCCAGGAAGCGTGGTGGACAGCCCGGAAATACCAACGCATGGAAGACCGGGATGCACAACGGGCGGCTCAAGGACCTGAAGCGCCGCATCCGGGCCTTTTACATTTATGTCGATGACGCACTGGACCGGGCGGAAGCGCTCCACGGTGTTCGCGACCGGACAAGAAAACGCAGACGCAAACGATGACCCAGCTTCGCCTCTACAACACGCTCTCGCGCACGAAGGAAGACTTTGTGCCGCTCGATCCCGCAAACGTGCGCATGTATGTGTGCGGGCCGACGGTTTACGACTATGCCCATATCGGCAATGCGCGGCCGGCGATCGTCTTCGATGTTCTGTATCGCGTGCTGCGCCATATCTATGGGCAGGGGCACGTCACCTATGTCCGCAACATCACGGACATCGACGACAAGATCAACGCACGCGCGCAGGAACGCGCCAATGGCGGCGATGTGTTCGCGGCTTTGCGTGAACTGACCGAGACGACCTACGGCATCTATCAGCAGGACGTGGCGGCGCTCGGCTGCCTTGCGCCGACCGTCATGCCGCGTGCGACCGAGAACGTGCCGCAGATGATCGCGATGACGGCCGCGTTGATTGATGCGGGATATGCCTATGCCGCCGAAGGGCACGTGCTCTTCCGCGTCAAGAAGAAGGCGGACTACGGAAAGCTCGCGCGCCGCAGCGTGGATGACATGCTCGCCGGCGCGCGTGTCGATGTTGCGCCCTATAAAGAAGACCCGATGGACTTCGTGTTGTGGAAGCCGTCGGACGATCGCACGCCGGGATGGGATTCGCCGTGGGGCCGCGGGCGGCCGGGGTGGCATCTGGAATGCTCGGCAATGATCGAGGCGACGATGGGCGAAACCATCGACATTCACGGCGGCGGCATCGATCTCGTCTTTCCGCATCACGAGAACGAGATCGCGCAAAGCGAAGGCGCGCATCACGGCCATCCGCTCGCGCGGTTCTGGATGCACAACGGCTTCCTGAATGTCGAAGGCGAGAAGATGTCGAAGAGCCTCGGCAACTTCGTCACGATCAACGAGCTGCTGCAGGACTGGCCGGGTGAGGTGCTGCGCTTCAACATGCTGCGCACGCAATATCGCCAGCCGATGGACTGGACTGTCGCCGGCATGAACGAAAGCTGGAAGACGCTGGAGAAATGGTACGCGGTGACGGAGCCGCTCGCCGATCCGCCGATCGGCGCGGCGTTCCTGGCCGCACTCTGCGACGACCTGAACACGCCGCAAGCGATCGCCGAGTTGCACAAGGGCAGTGACCACGAGCTTGCCGGAGGATTGGGTCTACTCGGCTTCTCCAACGTGCAGGAAAAGATCGCAGCGAAATCGAGTGTGAGCGAAATCGAAATTGCCGACGCCATCGCCGCCCGCAACGCCGCGCGCAAGGCAAAGGACTTCAAGGAATCCGACCGCATCCGCGACGAGATGCTCGCCAAAGGCATCGTCCTCAAGGACGGACCTTCCGGTACGACATGGGAGGTTAAGCGGTGATATCCGCTATTTTCACCATGGCCGCCCCTGAGGCGGCCACCCAGCCAGCGAGCGGCAGCGAGCGAAAAGACTCTTCTTGTTTGTTCGCTTTGCGGGCGCTGGGTGGCCGGGTCAAGCCCGGCCATGGTGAATGAGTGGGAAGCATGGCCGGTTTGCAGAACCGTATGACGACGCCAGAGTGGCGATAGCTACATTCCCTCCATGACCAACTCCCAAGGCATTCACGATCATCCGGACGAAGCGCTCGGCATTCTGTATGCCGGCGGCTCCTATCTGTTGTGGGGATTCGTGCCGCTCTACTGGGCGCTGCTCGTGGGCGTGCCGCCGGTGGAGATCACGTTGCACCGGATTTTCTGGGGTGCGCTGTTTGTCGGTATCGTGACGTTGGTTCGGAAGCGCTGGCATGAGATCGCCGCGATCTTCCGCAAGCGCGACACGATCCTCGCGCTCGCGACCTCGAGCGCGCTGATCGCGCTCAATTGGGGCATTTTTATCTGGTGCGTGTCGACGCATCACCTCGTGGAATCCAGTCTCGGCTATTATCTGACGCCGCTGGTGTCGATGGCTTTGGGCCTCATTTTGCTGGGCGAAAAGATCTCGCGGTTGCGCCTTGTCGCCATCGGATTGGCGACCCTTGCGGTGATCGTCCAGGCCTTCGAGCTCGGCTATCTGCCATGGCCTGCGCCTGCGCTCGCGCTGTCTTTCGGCTTCTATGGCTTCGTCCGCAAGCGCACGGCGGTCGATGCGCTGGATGGACTGACGGTCGAAACGTTGCTGCTGTTTCCGATTGCGGCGTTGATCCTTGGCTATATGGCCGTGAAAGGCACCGGCGCGTTCACCGTT
>DATJUS010000106.1:0-9352 GCA_035502175.1 Rhizomicrobium sp. | reverse complement strand
GAACGAATGGGTTAGCCAATGGTTCTGCGCCTGTCCCGTCGGAGCCGATACGATCTCCTATCGACATTACCACCTGAAGCACCATCGCTCGACGCAGCAGCCGGACGATCCCGATCTCGGGCTGTCAGCACCCTTCCCGATCACGCGGTCCAGTTACAGGCGCAAATTCATCCGCGACATCACGGGCCAGACCGGGTTCAAGCAGCGCCGCGAGCAATTCCGCCGCGCTTGGGGACCGAAGGA
This sequence comes from Rhizomicrobium sp., assembly GCA_035502175.1. GTDB lineage: Bacteria > Pseudomonadota > Alphaproteobacteria > Micropepsales > Micropepsaceae > Rhizomicrobium. Next base: position 9,109 of record DATJUS010000106.1, on the reverse strand, counting down.
ACTGAGCTTCGGCCAGCACCTCAAAAGCTTCTGGGACAAGCTGGGCACGGTTCTGACGGCGAACTTTGTGATCCTTGCAATCCTCACTGCGTTCGGAAGGCCACATTACTATCTGATGTTCTGGCTGCTGCCGAACCTGACATGGCAGATGGTGATCACGCGCATCCGCAATATCGCCGAGCATGCGGTCGTGCCGGATAACAACGACGTCTTTCGCAACGCGCGCACGACCTATGCGTCCTGGTGGATGCGTGCACTTGTGGCGCCCTATTGGGTCAACTATCACGTCGACCATCATCTGATGTTCTACGTGCCCTGCTACAACCTTCCGAAGCTGCACGCGCTACTGCTGGCCAAGGGCCTTGGGCCGCGCATGGAAATCAGGAAGAACTATCGCGAGATCCTGACACTCGCGATCTCGAAGCCCGAGCCGGTTGCGCAGCCGGCGTGACAGACCCTCACGAGTTTATCCGTGCAAACGCGTCCCTTATCGCGCCACCATTGGTGCCGGAGATCAGGCTGCATCTCGCCACGGAAGTCGTTCCATTGTGGCGCAAGACCGAAGAAGAACTGGAAGCTGAAGGCGTCCCACCGCCTTATTGGGCATTTGCCTGGGCCGGCGGCCAGGCGCTGTCGCGCTACGTGCTCGACAATCCCAATGTCGTCTCGGGAAAATCCGTTCTCGATTTCGGATCTGGCTCCGGTCTTGTTGCGATTGCCGCAGCGAAGGCCGGCGCAACACGGGTGCTCGCGGCGGATATCGACAAATTTGCCTCCGCCGCAATCGCCGAGAACGCGCGCGCGAACGAAAGCATTCTTGAGGTCACAACTGACGATGTGATTGGCCAGAACCGCGGCTGGAAAACTGTCCTGATCGGCGACATGTGTTACGAGCGCCCACTCGCGGAGCGATTGCTCGCCTGGTTGCGCGAACTCGCGAGCAACGGTGTGTTCATCCTGCTTGGCGATCCTGGCCGCTCATACTTCCCAAAGACGGGTGTCGAGAAACTCGCGACCTACCGCGTGCAGACAACGCGTGAGCTGGAAGATCGCGAGATCCGGGAGACGAGCGTCTATCGCCTGCACTAGACGGCGGTCAGTGCGCCGAAGTGCACGACGACAAACACCAGCCCGGCCCACACGGCCGCGGCCAACGCGATTTCGACCTCGCGCGCCAGAGGCTGGCGGAGATCGAAACTCATCATCCAATGGAGATGTGCGTTCAACACACGCATGACGCCCCCTCGACCAATGATATTTAAGACACCGCCGCGGCAGCCAGTCGAAGATCGGAAGCCACCCGCTCGATTTCGTCCTTGAGACGAAGCTTCCGCTTCTTCAGGCGCGCGAGCAGCAGCTCGTCGCTGGAGTCGGCGAGTGCCGAGATCGTGCAATCCAGGTCGCGGTGCTGTTGCGTGAGATTGACGAAGCGCGACCAGAGCGGTGTTTCGGTGAACGAGGTCTCGGGCGCGGCAGATATGCGTAGGCCGGAAGAAACCGGCAATTCATGGGAATGCATGGCGACATCCTTTCAGAATGCGACTCTGCTTCCCTGTCAGGCACCCCATAGCCCGCGGCCGTTTCCGAAGCTCGAAGATGCGAGTCGGCGCGGCCTTATAGTTAATAACTCATTAATATCCACAGTAATTGGTTAATGTCAACGAATCAGCAAAACGAAAAATGAAACTGCGTCCCCTCTTTCGCAGTTGACCTGGCATTCGGGATCTGGCCATATAGAACAAACAAGGAACATTATCATGGCCGCCGACGGATACCTCGATTACATCGAACTGCCGGGGTCGGACATCCCGGCGACCAAGAAGTTTTATGGCGCTGTCTTTGGCTGGAGCTTTACGGATTATGGGCCTGACTACGTTGCGTTCGACAGCGCGGGCCGCCAGGGCGGTTTCAACGCCGAGCGCAAAGTGGTTTCGCAGGGTGGTCCGCTTATCGTTCTCTATGCCGCGGACCTCGACGGCATGGAGGCGAAGGTGACGGCAGCAGGTGCCGAAATCCTCTCACGAGAATCTTTTGAAGGCGGCCGCCGGTTCCACTTCCGCGATCCGAATGGCAACGAAATCGCTGTCTGGACCAAGGCTTAGCGTCAAATCCTCGTCACACTCGGTTGGCGGTTCGCCAGCCCCATGCCAGAGTGCCCCCGAGAGGGAGCCTGCTTCGCGGGCATCGTTAACATTCGAGGGGGAAGTACCATGGCCGGAATTCCGGAAGATCCCGTTGCCGAGCAGCACGATCTCAAGCGCGCGCTGGGCCCGATCCATCTGATCGCGCTGGGCATCGGCGCCATCATCGGTGCGGGTATTTTCGTGCTCACCGGCCATGCAGCGGCGAGCTATGCCGGCTCGGGCGTCGTGATCTCCTTTGCGATCGCAGGCACCGGCTGCCTCTTCGCCGGTCTCTGCTACGCCGAATACGCCGCGATGATCCCCGTCGCGGGCAGCGCGTACACCTACACATACGCCACGATGGGCCGATTGATGGCCTGGATCATCGGCTGGAACCTGGTGCTCGAATATCTCGCCGCCGGTTCAACGGTGGCCGTGGGCTGGTCCGGTTACTTCAGCGACTTCATGGCCAAGCAGCTGCACATGCCGATCCCGGCAGCGTTCGACGGTGCACCGTTCAAGCTCGAAGGCTTCCACAATCTTGTGGCAACCGGTGCGTACTTCAATCTTCCAGCTGTCGCCCTCGTCGCGCTTGTGACTTTCGTGTTGATCGTCGGCGTGAACATGAGCGCGAATTTCAACAACCTCATGGTGGCGATTAAACTCACCATCGTGCTGGTCGTGATCTTCGTGTGCTTTTCGATGGTCGTGCCCGCAAACCACGTTCCGTTCATTCCGGAGAACACGGGTACGTTCGGCAACTTCGGATGGACTGGCGTGTTCCGCGCCACGGGCGTGATTTTCTTCGCCTATATCGGCTTCGACGCCGTGAGCGTCGCGGCACAGGAAGCCCGCAACCCGCAACGCGACGTCCCCTTGGGCATCCTTGGATCGCTCGTGATCTGCACGGTGCTCTACATGCTGATGTCGTGGGTACTGACGGGCATCGCGCCGTATCAGACGCTGAACGTGGCGCATCCTGTCTCGCAGGCCGTTGAGGCCATGCCAGCGACGGCTTGGCTCGCGAAGTATGTAAATATCGGCGCGGTGGTCGGCCTAGCATCGGTCGTGCTCGTGCTTCTGCTCGGCCAGTCGCGCATCTTCTATGCGATGTCGAAGGACGGCATGATCCCGCAGCTCTTCAGCGAGATTCATCCGAAGTTCAAGACACCGTGGCGCGGCTCGCTGATCACCGGCTTCTTCTGCGCCCTCGGTGCAGGCGTTCTGCCGCTCGACATCCTTGGCGAGTTGGTTTCGATCGGCACCCTGCTCGCCTTCGTGATCGTCTGCGCGGGCGTCATGGTCCTGCGCGTCCGGCGCCCGAACGTGAAGCGTCCATTCCGTGCGCCGGTCGTCTGGCTCACCGCGCCGCTGGGCATTTTCATGTGCGGCTTCATGATGGTGTTCTTGCCGCTCGACACGTGGCTGCGGCTCGGCGTCTGGACGGTGATCGGATTGCTGATCTATGCGCTCTACAGTGCGCGCAACGCCAAGCCGCCGCGTTTCAAGCTCGAGGATGCGGCCTGATATGACCACCGCGATTTCGGAACAGCCCGATCCTGTCGCGGGCGAAGCGCATGAACTGAAACGAACCCTCGGCCCCGTGCATCTCACGATGCTCGGGATCGGGGCGATCATCGGCGCCGGTATCTTCGTCTACACCGGCCAGGTGGCGGGCGCCTATGCGGGCCCCGGCGTTCTGGTGTCATTTGTCATCGCGGCGCTAGGCTGCCTGTTTGCAGGCCTTTGCTACGCCGAATTTGCATCGATGATTCCGGTTTCGGGCAGTGCGTACACCTATGCCTACGCCACGATGGGCCGTTTCATGGCGTGGTTCATCGGATGGAATCTGGTTCTCGAATATCTCGTCTCGTCATCGGCGGTGGCTGTGGGCTGGTCGGGCTATTTCACCGAGTTGATGCAGATCCTGCACATCAACTTCCCGTCTGCGCTTGCCAATGCGCCTCTCTGTGTCGTCGGCGATCCACCGCCCTGTCCTACGCCATGGGCGGACACAGGCACAGGCCTTACCTGGTTCATTCACCAGTTCGGACTCACCGGCGCAACGATGAATCTGCCCGCCGTGCTGCTGATCCTTGTGCTGACCTGGGTGCTTGTCGTTGGCGTGAAGGAATCCGCCAACACCAACGCGTTGATGGTCGGCGTCAAGCTCGTGGTCGTTCTGCTGGTGATCTTCTTCGGCGCCAAGTTCATAAACTGGAACAATTTCACGCCGTTCATTCCTGCCAACACCGGACAATTCGGCCATTACGGCTGGAGCGGTGTCGCGATGGGTTCGGCCATCATCTTCTTTGCCTATATCGGGTTCGATTCCGTATCCGTGGCCGCACAGGAATGCCGCAATCCGCAACGGGACCTGCCGTTCGGCATCATGGCGTCGCTTTTCATCTGCACCGCGCTCTACATCGCGATCTCGGTCGTGCTTCTCGGCATGGCGAACTACAAGACGATGATCGACGTGCCGAACCCGGTTTCGTTCGCCGTCGGCAAGATTTCCGACATTCACTGGCTCGTGCCGGTGATTGATATCGGCGCGTCGGTAGGTCTTGCCTCCACCATCTTTGTCGGCCTCTACGGCCAGTCGCGCATCTTCTATTCCATGTCGCGCGACGGCTTCCTGCCGAAGATGTTCGCGAGCGTGCACAAGCGCTATCACACACCGCATCGCGGCACGATCATCACCGGCATCTTTGCCGCGGCGCTGGCGGCGGTATTCCCGCTGAACCTGCTGGGCCAGCTCGTATCGATCGGCACCCTGCTCGCATTTGTTGTCGTTTGCCTTGGCACGATGATCCTGCGCGTACAGGCTCCGAAGGCGAAACGCCCCTTCCGCACGCCGTTCGTATGGCTCACGGCGCCGCTCGGCATCATCTTCTGTCTGGGTATGGCGGCGAGCCTTCCGTTCGACACCTGGATCCGGCTTGTGATCTGGACGGCAATCGGCATCGCGATCTATCTCGCCTACGGCATCCGCCATGCGGCACCGTCGAAGTGGAAGATCGCAAACGAAAGCTGATAGCTTTTGGTTATGAGCTACCGGTCCCTTCGTGACTTCATCGCCAAACTTGAGGCGCGAGGTGAACTCGTACGCGTGCGCGAGCCCGTCTCAACCGTCCTGGAGATGACCGAAATCCAGACGCGCCTTCTCGCAAAGGAAGGCCCCGCGGTGATCTTCGAAAAGCCGATCAAGGCCGATGGAACGCCGTCCGACATCCCGGTTCTCGTCAATCTGTTCGGCACCGTGAAGCGCGTTGCGATGGGCGTGACGATGGGCGGCGTCGAGCGCACGACGGCATCGTCATTGCGCGAAGTGGGAGAACTGCTCGCACAGCTGCGTCAGCCGGAGCCGCCGCGCAGTTTCGGAGAGGCATTCGATCTTCTGCCTTTGGCAAAAACGGTCATGGCCATGAAGCCGAAAACGGTGTCGCAAGCGGCCTGTCAGGAGATCGTTCTCAAAGGCGGCGACATCGATTTGAACGCGCTGCCCATCCAGACCTGCTGGCCAGACGAACCGGCGCCGCTGATCACTTGGCCGCTGGTGGTGACGAAAGGCCCTTCCGACAAGCGCGAGGACAATTTCAATCTCGGCATCTACCGGATGCAGGTGCTGAACAAGAGCCAGACAATCATGCGCTGGCTTCGTCACCGCGGCGGGGCGCAGCATCATGCACGCTGGGCGAAGGAGAAAGCCGCCCCGCTTCCGGCCGCCATCGTGCTCGGCGCCGATCCGGGTACGATCCTCGCCGCCGTCACACCCATCCCCGACACGCTGTCGGAATATCAATTCGCAGGACTTCTGCGCGGCAATCGCGTCGAGCTCGTCGATTGCGTGACGCAACCGCTGAAAGTGCCCGCCGAAGCCGAGATCGTGATCGAAGGCGAAGTCTCCCTCACGGACTATCGCGATGAAGGCCCCTATGGTGACCATACCGGCTATTACAATTCGGTCGAACAATTTCCGGTGTTCACTGCGACCGCGATCACGATGCGGCAGAAACCGATCTATCTCTCGACCTTCACCGGCCGCCCGCCCGATGAACCGTCGATCCTCGGTGAAGCACTGAACGAAGTGTTCGTACCGCTGTTGCGGCAGCAGTTTCCCGAGATCGTCGATTTCTGGCTGCCGCCCGAGGGTTGCTCTTATCGCATCGCCGTCGTTTCGATGAAGAAGGCTTATCCCGGCCACGCCAAGCGCGTGATGCTGGCGACATGGTCGTATCTGCGTCAATTCATGTACACGAAATGGGTGATTGTCGTGGACGACGACATCGACGCGCGGAACTGGAAGGATGTCATGTGGGCGATCTCGACCCGCATGGACCCCGCACGCGATATCACCGTGATCGAGAACACGCCGATCGACTATCTCGATTTCGCTTCGCCGGAGAGCGGGCTCGGCTCCAAGATCGGGTTGGACGCAACCAACAAACTCCCGCCCGAGACGAAGCGGGAATGGGGACGCCTGATCAAGATGGACGAGGACGTGGTTCGTACCGTGACGGAAAAATGGCCCCGCCTCGGCCTGCCGCTCTGAACCTGGGGCGGATACCACCTCACAATTTGGCGATTTGGCCCGCAAAACCCTGATTCGCCGGGCCGATGACAGGTGACAACATTGCAATCGCTCGTACAGGGTCTAGACTTGTCAGACGTTCGAGGTCGCCGTGACGCCATGCGTGCCCTGAAGTTTCTCAGCGCCCTGCTGTTCGCAGGTTGCGCGGCCGCTGCCGCGCATGCGGAAGCCATTTGTCCGCCGGCACAGCTGTTCACCTCCGTCGACATGAAGGTCGGCGACGATGGCCGCATCTATGTTCCGGTCAAGGTCAACCAGATCCACAAATGGATGATGGTCGACACCGGCGGCTTCTTCAGCGTGGTGACGACGGAGACAGCCGCGCAACTGAAGCTCCCGACCCGGCACACCCGTTTCGAGATCATCGGCGTTTCCGGCGACACGACCAACGTCGCGGCCCACACGTCGTTCGGCCTCGGCAATCTCTATGCCGACTCCGTGGACTTCATGGTCTCGCCCGATGCGGGCGGCTACGCAGACGATGTCGGAGAGATCGCGGGAATTCTCGCGCCGAACCTTCTGCACGACTACGACGTGGAGATCGATTTCGCGAATATGAAGTTCAGCCTCTATTCGCAGGATCACTGCGACGGCAAGGCCGTTCCCTGGCCGGCGAATACCGTCAGCATTATTCCGATGAAGCTCGACTCGAGCAATCACATCGAAGTGCCCGTCACACTCGACGGCAAAGACCTGACGGCGATCTTCGACACCGGCGCCATCCACACCGTGCTCGACCTCGATCTGGCGCAAAGCGATTTCGGTTTAAAGCCCGGTGACGACAACACGCCCGAGGTTGGGCGCCTGCTGCGCTCTCCGGAGACAAAGACCTATTTTCACAGGTTCGAGTCGCTCTCGATGGATGGCATCGTCATTGCGAACCCGACCGTTCGCCTGATTCCGGACCTCATGCGCAACAAGATGGGCAACCAGAACGACAGCATGAAAGGCGGCTCGCGCCTGCCGCCGCCGTCGGCAGCGAAAGCCGGCTTTGGCGATCTCATTCTGGGCATGAGCGTTCTTCGCCAGTGGCACATCTACATCGCGTACAAGGAGCAGGCGATTTATCTGTCGCCTTCACCGGTCCTGATCTCCATGGAACCGACAAAGGGTGACGACCAGCCCGCCGCTGTTCAGGGGCAGGCGCGGCCCATGATCCACGGTGCAGCGGGCAAGCAACCCCATTAATCTGTTGGCTTTTCGGCGCGCTTGCACCGGCGCGGGCGCCGGTCCAATACACTGCCATGACAAAGCCAAATCCGCAGGACGTACTCGACAGACTGATCCGGGCCGCCAAGACGGCAGGCGCCGATGCGGCCGACGGTCTTCTGGTGGAGAGCGTGTCCGCCAACGTGTCCTACCGCCTGGGAAAACTCGAAGACGTGCAGCGCGCGGAGTCTTCCGATCTCGGCCTTCGCGTATTCGTGGGACAGCGCGTTGCGTTCATCTCGTCGACCGATTTCTCGCGCGAAGCGATTGACGCGCTTCCCGTGCGCGCTGTGGCAATGGCGAAGCTCGCGCCCGAAGACAAATTCGCAGGCCTCGCGCCGCGCGAGTTGCTGGCGAAAAACATTCCCGAACTCGATCTGGAAGACACAGCCGAGCCGTCCGCAGAAACACTGATCGAGCGGGCCCGCTTAGTGGAGGCCGCTGCGCTCGCTGTTGCCGGCGTTACGAATTCCGAAGGAGGCGGCGCGAGTTTCAGCCGAAGCGCTGTGTCACTCGCGACGAGTGACGGGTTCTTTGGCCGCTATGCCGGCACCAACCACAGCATCGGCGTGGCCGTGCTGGCCGGTGAAGGCACGAACATGCAGATGGACTATGACAGCGCCAGCGCGCGGCATGGCGGCGACCTCGACGGCGCAGACGTGGTTGGCAAAAGAGCCGGCGAGCGTGCCGTGTCGAAACTCAATCCGCGCAAGATGCAATCGCAGGCCGTGCCCATCGTTTATGACCAGCGTGTCTCTTCCGGCCTGGTCGGGCATTTTGTCGGGGCAATTTCCGGCGCCTCGATCGCGCGCGGCGTAAGCTTCCTGAAAGACCGTATGGGACAGAAGATCTTTGCTGCGGGAATCAATATCGTGGACGATCCGCATCGACCCCGCGGGCTGCGCTCCAAGCCGTTCGACGGCGAAGGTGTCGCCAACAAGCGCCGTGCGCTGATTGAGAATGGCGTTCTGACCACATGGCTGCTCGATTGCGCCAGCGCCCGGCAGCTTGGGCTCCAGACGACCGGCCACGCCGCGCGCGGTACCGGCGGCCCGCCCAGTCCGGCCCCCACAAACCTCTACATGGAAGCCGGCAGCGTCACTCCCGATTCGCTGATATCGGACATCAAGTCCGGGTTCTATGTCACTGAATTGATGGGCATGGGTGTGAATGGCGTGACCGG
>DATJUS010000105.1:0-45951 GCA_035502175.1 Rhizomicrobium sp. | reverse complement strand
CCAGGCTTCTCTTATATGTTCTCCAACGGCAACAACATCAAAGTCATTCTCGACGCATTGGAAACCGTTACGCACATTGAGGTCGTCTCGTCGCCGGAAGTAATGGTCCTCAACAATCAGCCGGCTTCCTTGCAGGTCGGAGATCGGGTTCCGATCGTGACCCAACAGTCTCAACAGACGACGGATTCCACAGCGCCGATAATCAACAGTATCGAGTACGAAGATACAGGCGTCATCCTAAAAGTCACGCCTCGGGTTAATCGCGGTGGAATGGTGATGATGGATATCTCTCAGGAGGTCAGCCAGGTTGCAGATACATCTGCATCCCCGGTCGCATCTCCGACGATCCAGGAACGCAAGATCAACAGCACCGTCGCCGTGCAGGACGGAGAAACGGTCGTCCTCGGCGGCCTCATCAGCGATAGCCGCAACACCAGCAAGAACGGCGTTCCATTCCTTCAGGATGTTCCAGTGCTCGGCAATCTGTTTCGCGATACCGGCGACAGCAAGACCCGCACCGAATTGATGGTGCTGATCACGCCGCACGTCGTGGACAATGTACAGAAGGCGCGAAAGATCACCGATGAGCTTCGTCACAAGCTCCCGAGCGTCCAGGCCGTTCTCGAGCGCGCACATTAGTCCGGGCCGTGAGCGCGGCTGGGCGCTTGTCTCCGCGCTCTGGGCCGTGACGATGCTTGCGCTGATGGCTGCCGCGACGGAGGCTCTGACCGCCACGTCGTATCGGGCCGAGGCCCATGCCATTGCAGCCGCGAAGGTAGATGGCGCGCTGGATGCCGCAGTCGTGCGGGCCGTACTCGGGGTCTCCGACATCCGCCCTCAGTCACGCTGGCGCATCGATGGACAGCCGCGCCGTTTCTGGTTCGAAGGATTGCCGGTCGATGTTACCGCACAGGGCGAACGGGGGCGGATCGATCTGAACGCGTCGGACGGACCTCTCATTCGCCAACTGTTGATCGGCAATGGTGCTTCACCGGAAACAGCGACCCAAATTACAGACGGGATATTGGCTTGGCGGAGTGCCACCGGTCTAGGAGGTGTCCATGGAAACGGCAACGATCCCTATGCCGTCGCGGGCGCCGCGTATCGCCCGCGTCATGGGCCATTCCAGACGGTTGCGGAGTTAAGGCTGGTGTCCGGCGTCACACAGGATTTGTTCGCGAGAATAGCTCCCGCGCTGACCGTCTATAGCAAGCGATCAGGCTTCGATGAAACCATCGCACCGCGCGAGGCGCTCCGTGCGACCCACCCAAACGACGAACAGAAGATAGACGATATCCTGCAGCAAAGAGGTACCGGCGCAGGCCTTGACGGGGGCTCCACTGCCCTTCCCACTGCATCGGCGCCCTTCTCATTGGCGGGGCAAGCCGTTTCGATTGACGCAACAGTCAGTATCGGGGAACGCACTTTTCACCGAAGGGCAGTCGTGGAACTTACGGGAAGCGACGCTCGCCCCTATTACACACTCGCCTGGAACTGAACGCGGTGGTGCCAGATTCGACGCGCCGCCGTCGACGGTGCGTCTCGCAGCGCTTATGTTGAATGGATATCCAGGAATGCCGCCACGATGCGGTCGACGACCTCAGAGCGCACATGCATTCCGTCCTCGCGGAAGACATCGCCGGTCATCGCGTATTCGTAGGACGGCCAATAAACGATCTGCGAATAGTCTCGGGCGATCTGGCCAGCCACGGCGCGCAAGGTGGACTTGCTCTGAAGGTTGGCGCGCACAACGTCCTCACCCGCCCAGGTCCGCGTCAGCGCTACGGGCGACACGCTGAGCACGATGGTCTTGTCCGGATAAGCCGCCCAGATGCGCTCGATCGTGGCTTGCACGTTGTCGTAGTTCTCCCGATAGCCGGTAGCGCGGAACTCGAGACGGGATAGGATCTCGTCGCGCTCGTTTTCGGGACCCAGCGCCGCATAGAGACCGCTCGCCTTGATCCGCCAAGCCTCAGTCAGGCCCAGCGTGAGTATCACGATATCGCTTTGCGAGAGGCCGTCGTCGATTGTAGCGCTGACCTTGTCGCTGAGATCGGCCACGCCTTCAAGGCTGGTCGAGAAGATGTGCCGGCGGTGCGGATCCTGAAATGCGAGCGGCCAGCCTTTCGCTTGGCTGAAGCGAAAGCGGCCGACCTGCCAGAAATCCTCCCGCTGCCAGCGCCGCCTGTCCAATGCGCGCGCAATTTCCTGGGCAATGGTGAAGGTGTCATAGTGGTTGATGTTGTCGCGCTCAGGGAGCTTGCCTGGCATCTGCGTCGCCGGATCAAAGGCAATCGCAGGGTAGTCAGGATAGACCTTACGGCCACGGGCACGCAGCGCTTGGCGAATCTCCACGGCAAAGCAGCTGCCGATCGCGAAGAATCTTGATTCCGGCCGAATGAATCCCCGTCCTTCGACGGTGATGCGGCGCCCTCGCTCGCTGCGGTTCCAATGCTGGTTTGCGGTGTTGCTGCGCTCAAAGCGGGACGATGTCATCGTCGCAGGATGACGTATCGGGCGCCAAAAAAAAACTCCCCGGCCGTCGCCGACCGGGGAGCCGTATTGCGATTCCAGAACCTATTGCAGGCTGGACGAGCCCAAGGTGCCGGTATTGGCACCGTTATCGGTCATGATGTTGTTGCCGAAGCTCGTCAGGTTGGCCGCGTTCTGCTGCTTGTAGGCGCCGCCGGTGTTGAATGACACCGTCGAATAGCCAACCCGCAGCTGGGTCTGCGCCGGACCGTTGGCGTTCAGGCCGGGGCCACCATTGCCGGTGACCGCGCTGTGGTCGACAATCACGGTCACGGGGTTCGTGGTGGAGGACACCGCCGCGACACCCGCATTGGCGTTGTTGGTCACGAAGCTGTTGGTGACCGACACGGTGATGCCGCCGCCACTCAGATTGCTACCGTCGGCGCGGACACCCAGGTTGTTCTGGGTGATGACGTCGGCGTCGATGCTGGCGTTCACCGTCGCGCTGCCCGAGGGCAGGATCAGGATGCCAGCGCCGTTGTTGGAGCCGGGCAGCCCCGCGTTGTTGATCGTCGAGTGTGCGACAGTCAGGTAGTGGGTCTGCGTGGCCGACGGGTTGAACTGTACGCCATAGCCGTTCGGCGAGCCGCCGGTGAAGTTGCGGATCGCGCAGTTCTCGATCGTCAGGCTCTTGCCGGCGACGAAGCGCACGCCGTTCAGGCTGTTAGAGCCGACCGGCCCGCCGTCAATGATGAGGCCGCGGATCACGACGCTGCAGTTCGGATCGGTCGCGCAATTTACGGTGATGCCGTTGGTGCCGGCGACGAGGATGCCCGCTTCACCCGCGCCTTCGTCGGCGAGCGTGATGGCTTTGGTGACCGTAACGGCACCGAAGCCGCCCGGATCGAGTGTATCGATTTCACCACCTGCAGCGGTTTTGGAGATCGCCCCGGCAAACGTTTTGCAAGGCGCCGTGCGTGAGCAAGGGTTGACGTCGTCGCCAACGCCCGAAATCCAGGTTCTTGTCGCCTGAGCGTTCGCTGGAGAAGCCAGCGCAACAGCAGCAACGATCGCGGCCGCGCAAATGCCCACCATTCTGTCTAGTCCAAACATGAGGTCACCTCTTTGATGGTCCAATTAAGAGTCGAAGTTCGAAAAAGCACCCCGAGTGCTGAATACAGGTTGCACTAAAACGATTCACCACCCAGTAATTGAACTACTTTTGTATCATAATATCGCAGGCCACTACCATAGCGGCTTGGTGCTTTCCATGACAGAACCCTGATTTTGTTTTGACAGTTTGCAGACGGCCAAAGGACGGCCGGAACACCCAGCGTTGAATGTTTGGATGTCCCGTTCTAAGACCGCAAAGGTCTCAACATGCTGGCGCACATGAATCATCTTCGAAAAATCGTAATACTGACACTGTCGTCACTTGTCTTAGCAGGATGTGGAAAAAGACCAGCCACGCATGATGTTGCTCCGCAGCAATCCTCGATGCAGAGCAGCAGCACCAGTGGGGCTAATCTCGCACCTGCGACTCCGGAATGCTCATCGATTCCTGACAAGATTGCGATTCAGCGCGGCATTCAAGACGCCATGAAATCGATCTATGGCGTTGATGAAGCGCCTGCGAAATTCGTCGTGTTGAGAATAAGGCCGGCCGATTGTGAGCATGTGACAGTGCTCTATCGTTCTCAGACAGCTGGCGCAGCAAGTCAGACCGCGCAGGCAACGACCGGAGATGGGGGGAAGTGGTTCATCACGCTGTTCAACAAACCCTATCCGCTACCGTGAGATTTTTCGAAGAAAAATCTGAACGCGATTTTGTCCGCCCCTTCTTCCGGGAGCAGCGCGGGCCGCTCAGTTTCTTCCAATCCTTTCAAGCGCAGTGAAGCCGGGAAGAATTTCTTCTTCCCGGCTCCCGCTGCACATTTGGTGATGATGTTACGGCTTAATCTGCCAAACGGTGCCGGGGTAGAAGCCACCTTGGCCGGCGACTCCGTACGTCGTGCCGTATAGCTTGCCCACCTTGTCGATCCACACCTTGGAGTACGAGTACTGTCCGCCTTGTCCCCCCGGGAACGTATAGAGCACTTTTGACTGCCACGCCTTTCCGGATTGCGGCGTAAGCTGAAAGACTTCGCCGAACGAGCTCATCCCGTCTGCGTAGGTCGTTCCGTAGATCGTACCATCAGCACCCATCGATACGGTCTGCCACGGACCGTTGCCCGTAAAGCCCTGTCCGCCGCTGACCGTGAAGATGACGTTATAATTGCTGCCATCGGTGTTGATCTGGAACACATTGCCGTAGCTGTTCGAGAAGCCGGCGGTCGCACCATATAGCGTACCATTGGCATCCTGGATGAGGCCATCCCGCGGCACTTCGCCGTCACTGCCGCCCTGGAAAGCATGCAAAACCGAAAAGCCCCATGCACCCCCGGACTGCGGAGCCGTCAGACGGTAGACGACGCCATAGTCGAACTCGCCGTATCCGGCCGTCGTGCCATAGATGTTCCCATCAGAGCCGAGCAGAACGTTGCCCATCGGCTCGCCGCCGTCGTTGTTGCCTGTAAAGTTGTAGAGAACATTTTCAGTCCAGTGCCACTTGCTCGCCGTAGGGGAGAGTTCAAACACGGTACCAACGACGCCAGTACCGCCCTGGGTGGTTGTACCGTAGAGGTTTCCTGCGCTGTCCATAGAAAGTGCGCCCGCGGGCACACCGCCATCATTGCCCCCCGTGAATGTCCAAAGCCGGCGATAGGTCCAGGTGCCCTTATGCTTGTGACGCACGAGCGTGAAGACGACACCGTCGCCATTGGCGCCCCCGCCATAGGTCGTGCCGTACAGATTGCCTTTGCTATCCAGCATCAGCGCGGCTTGCGGGTTCCCACCGTCTTTCCCACCCGTAAAGGAATAAAGTGTCGTCTGCGTCCAGGCAGTCTCGCCGTGCTTCGGCGGACTAAGTTCGAACACCACCCCGGCGTGATCCGCGCCACCGCTGCTGGTCGTGCCGTAGAGATTGCCCTTTTCGTCGGCAATTACGCCCGCATGAGGGAAGCTGCCATCACTACCCCCAGTGAAGGAATAGAGTGTTTTTTCCTTGACCGCCGCTTCGCCCGACGTTGCTGTGCAGAGGATCGCCGCAGCCGTCATCATCAATGCCACTTTGTTACGCATGGGAATTTCCTGATCCTTTTCATGGTTATGGCGGCGACGGTTGATGCGTCAATCCGCGCGCATTTTTCCATTGTATTGACCCCAAGCGACCATCATGTCCTGATTCAGATTCTGAAATTTTCCTTACGCAGCATAAAGTTAGGAATGGGTAGCGAGCCGTATCGCTTTGGCCGGTTCACCTTGGATCCGGCGAGTCAGGAGCTCAGCGCGGACGGAACGCACATTCCGCTCGGCGCAACGGATTTCCGACTCCTTTTGGCACTGATCGAACAGGCCGGATCAGTGGTGACCAAGGACGAATTGATGTCGCGCGTTTGGGGCAACGCGACTGTCGGCGACAATACGCTGCATGTTCACATCACGGCGTTACGCAAAGCCTTGGGCGACGGGTTCATCGCAACCAAACAAGGGCGCGGCTATCGATTTATCGAACAGGTCGTTCACGCAAGCCCAGAGCAGAAACAGCATGCTGGCAATCTCCCAGCATATTCCACGGGTGGCGCGTCCCGCCTTGTCGGACGAGAGACACAGATTCCGACCGTGTGCGAGTTGCTTGCGCGCAGCGCACTGGTAACGCTTATAGGTCCGGGAGGGGTTGGAAAGACGCGGCTGGCGCTTGAGGTTGCCAATGCCGTAGCTCCGCGGTTCAAAGATGGCGCGTGGCTCGTGGAACTTGCCTCCGTCACCGATGGCACATCGACAGCGAGCGCGGTCGCGACAGTCTTGGGCATCAAGATCGGCGAGAGCGCTACACCGTTCGAGGCGCTCGCGCGCCAACTCGCGCGACGCAATCTCCTGATCGTCGTGGACAATTGCGAGCAGATTATCGACACTTGCGCGGCGCTGTGCGAAGCCATTCTCAAAGCAGCACCAGAAGTACGCATCCTCGCTACAAGTCGCGAGCCTCTGTCCTGCCTCGGCGAGCAAGTGTTCGACGTACCTCCACTTGCGCTTCCCGGCGAAGGTCCGCCCGACGCATCTGCGATCCGAAAAGCCGCGGCGGTCGAACTCTTCATCGAACG
The DNA here is from genome assembly GCA_035502175.1 of Rhizomicrobium sp. Taxonomy (GTDB): domain Bacteria; phylum Pseudomonadota; class Alphaproteobacteria; order Micropepsales; family Micropepsaceae; genus Rhizomicrobium. Next base: position 39,277 of record DATJUS010000105.1, on the reverse strand, counting down.
CGCCAGAGGATTGAACACCAATCTTAAGCTCGGTGACGACGACATGGCGATCATCGCGCGGCTGTGCCGCCGTCTCGACGGGCTTCCTCTTGCGATCGAGATGGTCGCGAGCTGGAGCGGCGTTCTTGGCCTTCCCGCGCTGGAAGCGAAACTCGATGCCCCTTCGAAAAGCTGGCTGGGGGCACGGCGCACGGCGCCTCTGCGACACTCGACACTGCGGGCCACGCTGGAATGGAGCTACGCCCTTCTTTCGCGGGAAGAGCAGATTGTACTGCGTCGCCTCGCCGTCTTCGCGGGACCATTTTCAATGATGGCCGCAGAAGCAGTCGCAACGTCGGGTGATCTGACGCCCAGCAACATTCTGAATCTCACCGCGACATTGATCAGCAAATCCATGATCGCAGTCGTGCCGGGATCGCACGAGAATCTTTATCGCCTGCTTGAAACCACGCGCGCGGTCATGCTCGAAAAGCTGAATTCATCCGAAGAGGCTCATGCCATCAGGCTCAGGCATGCACAATTCGTTCTGCACACGTTGCGTCAGGCGATGCTCGATTGGGAAACGATGAGCGATGCTGTCTTTCTCGAACGCTATGCGCCAGTCCTCGACGATCTTCGCAGCGCGCTGGACTGGGCGACGCGCGAGAATGGAGAGCTTGCGATTGCGCTGGCGGGTATCTCGTGGCCGCTATGGCGTGAGTTGCCCGTCCGTGCAGAAGGTCGCCGCCGGTTGAATGCCGCGGTATCGTTAGTCAAAAACAGCACGCCGCCCAAAATAGAAGCGCACCTGCGCCGCGGGATGGGCGAACTGTACCTGAACACCGCGGCCGCTAAGGATGCACGCGAGGAGTTTGCGCGTGCGGTCGAACTATTTCGGGCGTTGAATGACACGCACGATCTGGGCAGCGCGATCGCAGCGTTCAGTTACGCCTCGCTGCTGCTCGGGAATATCGAAGAGGCGCGCATCTCAATAGGCGAAGGACTGAAAATGGTGGAGCGTGCGCGACGGCCTCGCGCACTTGCAGCTGCTTGGTCCCTTAAATTTTGTGTCGAGGCGCGTCTGAAATCGCCCGATGTTCGCGAAACCGGCATGAAAGCGGTGCGACTTTGCGAAGTCGTCGGCGCAGATCGCGCAGCGCTCGTGGTCTCTGCAAACCTTGTGGAAGCCGTGCTGGAGATGGGCGATATCGATGCTGCGATCTCCAGCGGCGAGGCGTTGATCGCGCGACTGCGCAACACCTATCATACGGACATCCTAGGCTATGCTCTCGGCATGGTCTCGAGTGCGCTGACAATGCGCGGCGACACAGCGGCAGCACTCCCGACCGCGCGAGAAGCAGTACCTCTGTTGCGTGATGAAGGCATGCTATTTTGGTTCTTCGACCATCTGGCATTGCGCCTTGCACTAGCTGGAGATGTAAGGGATGCAGCGCTGGTGTCCGGGTACGCTGACCTGCTTTTCGAGCAATTCGGACGCCCAAGGGAGCCTGTGGGCCAAGAGGCGGTTCACCGCCTGTCGAGAATCTTGAAAACCGCTCTTCCCGGTTCCGAAGCCGACGATCTGCACAGGATGGGCAAGCAACTTAACGAATCACGGGTTATCGCTCTGGCGCTGAGCGAGCCGGTGCCGAACATCTAGCTATTTTACATCTGTTGATGCTCGACAGTCACAAATAGTTCCATCCGAGGTAATGAGAGTTCTTCGCAAGTGAAGGGTGTTTCGGGCCACTCACACCAAGCGCCTTCGCCAACCCGTTAGGCATACGAAAAACTCTTTGCCGCGCGAGCGCAAAACTCGCTGCTTGCGGCAAATTCCCGTATATTCAAGGCTGTTGGGACGTCGACGTCATAAGTGGTGGGGTAGTTCATGGTGCATAAACTGACGGCGGCGCAGCGCTAAACCTCGACGTCGCGCAGATCGAAAACGACGCTCTCGCTCTTTCGAAAATCAAGCACGGCGATTCAAGACAGCGCTGCCAATATCTTGACGGCATTGCCCGATCTTGGGCGCTTGGCGAAACATCACCATCTGCGGTCCATCGTTTTGACTGGTAGCGGCCACCGACTATTCAGGTGACGGCGGCGCAGGTCCGGCAAGATATGGCCGTGCTTCTAAAGATATCTGGCAGTTCGAATGTCATCGTCGCGGACAACCATTCTGCCATCGCAGCCAATCTCGATAACCTCCAAAAACTTGCCACTGCTGGCGAGATCTCGTCAATTCAGATCACGGATGGTCTGACTCTGAGTGTTTCAGCGGCACAAGTTCGGCAGGATGCAAAAAGCTCTGGCGGCGATCTCCGGCCCCTATCAGTTGGCCGTGAAGGACAGCTCGGCAAATGTCACCGCCTGCATTGGCTATCTCGAGAACGCGGCTCAGGCGGGGCATCTCCAGAAAATCGCTCTAACGGATTCCAGTCCGCTCTCACTGACATCGAAGCAGTTCTTCTCCGATGGCGACGCTACTGCGAAGATCAGCGGTGCTTATTCCTTGACGGTCTCGGGGCGTTTCCGCCGCCAACGCCGCCACCGTTGCGGCCAACAATCATGTCAGCGGGCTTTTCATCAGCGACAGTGCGGCACACATCCAGCAATATCTGCCTCAACTTGAAGCGGTGGCCGGCAGCGCGCGGGCCGCGTTGGCAGGAATCCACCCAGCATCCGATGTACTGGACGGGATAACGCTCACGGACAACGGTACGCCTACATTTTCTCTTTCCGAGACCGACCTGCCCGGTGCAGAAGATGTCCTCAATCTGATTACCTCACCGTTTGTGCTCGATGTGACGGGTGTTCTTGCGTCGGATGCGTTGGCGTTGTCGGGCAATACGCTGGTTGATGCGGTGAGCGTTTCGGACAGTGCGGCGAACATCCTGAGCAACTTCGCCTCGCTGCAGAGCGTGACGGCGGCGGGCAAGCTCGGCACGGTGACGGTGACGAGCGGCACGCTTGTGACCACGGACACGAGCGATGCGGCGTTTGCGCTTTATGAGCACTTCACCGGCAGCAACGGCGTCACGCTCAATCTGACGGCGATCTATGATGGGCCCAATGGCGCGACCGGCCTGTTCGGCCAGTTCCTCGCCAATGGCGAGGCGGCTCTGGGGATCACCGCGCCCATCAACCTCACCTTCCCGGGTGGCAACATCCTGGACCGCGACTTCCTGTTCCAGCTGCAGCATGCCGACGACAACGGCTATCTCGCCTCGCTGGTGATGAGCAGTCACATCCTGACCGAGAACCTGTCGACCAGCGATCTGCTGCTGATGGACAATGCCACCATCATCAATGCCGTCTTCGGCACCGGCTTCCTGTCCAACTTCACAGCCTCCTCGCTGACCGCCGCACAGGCCGTGCAGTACTTCAACTCCACCGTCTCGGTCGCGGTGGAGAACACCAGCGCCATCTTCAGCGGCTCGATCAGCATCCCCGTCACCGATGCCGGCGTCATCACCGCCATCGTCGACAGGGCCAGCGACATCCAGGCAAACCTCGACGCCTTCAGCGCAGCCCTCAACGGCCGCACCATGACCCTCCCCATCGAGCTAACCGACACACTCCCCCCAACAATCAACGTAACCGGCGCTCAAGCTACTCAAGATGCTGCCGTGTTGAATCACATCTCTTCAACATTCTTGCTATCTGTCGGTGGATCGGCGGAGGATCTCAATGGCCTCAGCCTCTCCTCATTGAGCGGCGAGAAAGTTGAATTTGCGCTCACCAGCCTCGACCATGACATTACTGTTACAGGAAATGTTTTCGACGTCGATCTGGCCAAACTGGCTGTCGCGAACGACACGGTTACGGTCAGCGCCTATTCCTCCGGCGGCCAGACCGGAACAGAGATCGATCTCACCGGAACCGACGGACTCGCCCACAAGATCATCATCCTTGATGAAGACCCGAATTCATTTGAGGTTTACACGCCGGTCGATTCCGGCACGGCCGCAGGTGCCCATGGCACCCAGGTCACTGGCGGCGTTACGGTCGCGCAGGCATTGGCGAACTCCGGCCCCGAAGCAATCAGCGACACGGTGGCCAATGTCCAGGCTGGATGCGCTTGAAAGCATTTTCGCACAGATCACCGGCATCGGCTTCACGGATTCCAGTATCCCGACACTCAGCGTGACCGAAACACAGTTCTCGGCAGACCATGACGTGCTGCCGCTACTATCGGGAAACTATCAGCTCAACGTCACCAACGTGACTGCGGCGGATGCACTGAATCTCGCGGCGTACACAGACATAACGGGGCTTAACGTTGCAGATACCGGAGCCAACCTCGCTGCCGAACTGGATCAGCTGGAGCACGTCTACAAGCTCGGAAAGCCCGAAGGCGTCACGCTTACGAGCGGCGATCTTGGCACTCTGACGGAAACCCAGCTTTTGGCAGATGCCGACGTGATAAAGTTGATCGGAAACGGAGATTTCCTGCACACCTAGGCGAGCCAGCGCAATTAGCGCCGCGAGTATTCGTGATTGGTCGGAACGGCTAGTCCGCAGCCACAGCGGCATTTCCGCCGCTGACGGAACGCCGCGCAAGCCAAATGACGCCGATCATCGCGATGCTGAGCCAGCCTGAAATCCAGAAAATATCGTCGGATGCCATTGTGTAGGCTTGGCTCGCGAGTGACCGGGCGAGGATTGCATAAGCCTGAGGATCGCTGAAGCCTAGGCGATGCAGATGATCGAGCACCTGCTGCATAGCAGGACTAAAAGCACTCGACGTATCGGCAAGCCTGCTTTGATGCAGCGCTTCCCGACGGTCCCACATCGTCGTGGTTATCGAAGCCGCGAAACCGCCAGCCGTAATACGTGTAAAGTTGGAAATGCCGGAAGCCGACGGGATGCGTTCCGGCACGATACCATCGAGCGAGATTGTCAGCATCGCCACGAAGAATGTACTCATCGAGACACCCTGCACCGCTAGCGGCCAGACGAAGTCCCAGAAACCCGCCGTTTCCGTATAACCCGCACGCATGAAATACGACACGGCAAAGGCCGCAAATGCAATGGTCGCGAGAATACGCGCGTCAACACGCGACATGAACTGTGCAGCGATAGGGGTGAGCAAGACTGCGACCAATCCACTTGGCGCCGCGACCAAACCGGCCCAAGTCGCGGTGTAACCGACGTTGGTCTGAAGCCAGAGCGGCAATAAGAGAACATTGGCGAAGAACACGGCGTAGCCGAGACAGAACGCAATCGTGCCGAGCGCGAAGTTTCGGTGGCGAAACAAGGAAAGATCGACCACGGGAAACCTCTCCGTCATCTCCCAGATTACCCAAGCCACGAAAACGACCGCCGCGACGACAGTTTCTATGACGATCACGGGGGAGGAGAACCAGTCCGCATCCTTGCCGGTGTCGAGCATGATCTGGAGCGCACCCACCCAGATCACCAGCATCGCGAGGCCGATCGTATCAATAGGAAGCTTGCGCGTCGGCGTCTCGCGATTGGACAGATTGGTCCAGCAGAAGAATACTGCAATCAGTCCCACCGGCACGTTGATCAGAAAAATCCAGCTCCAGTGGATATTGTCGGAGATGTAACCACCGAGAATCGGTCCGAGAATCGGCGCCACGAGTGTCGTGATCGACCAAATCCCCAAAGCCGTCGCACGTTTGTTCTGCGCAAAGATCGAGATGAGAAGCGCTTGGGAGCCAGGTATCATCGGCCCCGACACCGCGCCCTGCAGGACCCGAAAGGCGATAAGCGTGTTCAGACTCCACGCGATACCACACAGAAACGAGGCAAGCGTGAACATCAGAACGGAGGAAACAAAGGTGCGCACCACGCCATAGCGCTGCATCAGCCAACCGGTAAGCGGCACCGCCACGCCGTTCGACACCGCAAAAGAGGTAATCACCCATGTGCTCTGGTCCGTCGATGCGCCGAGATTGCCCGCAATTGTCGGAAGCGAGACGTTGGCGATCGTGGTGTCCAACACTTGCATGAATGTCCCAAGCGCCAACGCAATCGCGGTGATCGCGAGTGGACCGCCCTTGAGTGGTGCTGGCTGCGCAACGCCCGGAGCGCTCATGCTCAAGCGCCGTTCTGGCTCAGGATTCGCTTTATCAGCGCGTCGGTCGCGGCACCGCCATCGTCACCGGCTTCGCCACGTACTTCGTGCACGATCGTACTCGATGCCATCGCAGGGCCCGATGTATCACGCACGTCGACACTCACATCGACCGACAACCCGACGCGCAGGGGATGGTCGCGCAATTCCTTCGGGTCGAGCGCGATACGCACCGGCACCCGCTGCACGATCTTGATCCAATTGCCGGACGCGTTCTGGGGAGGCAACAAGGCAAATGCACTGCCGCTACCGGCACCCAAACCTACGATCCTGCCGTGATAGGTGACGCCGCCGCCGTAGATGTCGGCCGTGATCTCGACCGGCTGGCCGATGCGCATATCCTCGAGTTGACCCTCCTTGAAATTCGCGTCGATCCACACCGCTCGCAGCGGCACGACCGCCATCAGCGGCGTCCCCGGGGCAATCTGCTGACCGACCTGCACAGTGCGCTGTGCGACCACCCCGTCAACGGGCGAAGTCAGCTTCATATGGCCGAGCGAGATCGCCGCCTGACGCAGACGTGCGATCGCTGCGAGCACATCGGGATTGCTCGCAATCGCCGCGCCTTGCACCGAAGCCTCGGCCTGAGCCAGCGCGCTTTCAGCTGCGGTCACGTTTGCTTCTGCGCTTGTGACGGCATCGCGTGCGTGGTGCAGCTCTTCGCCCGACACCGCATCACCTGCCGAAGCGCGGCGGCGATAATCGTTTTGCGCCTGTCCGAGTGCGACACGGGCGGCGTTCAACTGCGCTCTTGCCTGCGTCACCTTGGAGAAATCGGTACGCACGCTGCGCACGGTACGGGCGAGGCTCGCTTCAGCCGCATCCATCGCGACTTTGGCGGTTATCGGCTCGAATTCGATCAGCAGCTGACCGCGGCGAACACTTTGCGTGTTGTCGGCGTGCAGTGCCAGCACGGTGGCATTCTCGCGGCTCGTAATTGCCACGATGTCACCGCCGACATAGGCGTCGTTGGTATCCTCGAAATGACGCGCATAGAGCAGCCAATAGAGACCGTAGACAACAATGCCGACCGCAACGACGGCCGCGAGAAGTGTGAGAAGGCGCCTGCGGTTGCTTTTCGGCGCTGGGGCTTCGGCATTAGCCATGGTCGTCATCCTTGGAAATCAATTTTGAGCCGTCGAAACCGCCCCCCAGCGCCATCAAAAGCGACACACGCGCAGATGCTGCGTCTGCGGAGAGAGACGCATTGTCGCGCCTGGCCTGGATCAATACGGATTCTGCATCGAGTGTGGTTTGCAGCGGATTGAGGCCGTTCTTGTAGCGCTTGACAGTGAGATCGAAGCTCTGCTCCACCGCCCGGAGCGCCGCATGCTGTTGCGCGGCTTCACCGTCGATGGCCCTGAGATTGGTAATGCCGTCGGAAGCCTGCCTCACCGCGTTTACCACGGTGCTGTTATAGTCCGCGACAGCCCCATCGAGATCAGCGGTAGCGCCCGCATATTGCGCGCGCAGCTTCCCAGCATCGAAGATCGGCAGGTGTATCGCTGCGCCGCCACCATATTGACCGGCCTCTGACGAGAACAGCGGGCCAAGTCCAATGGCCGCCGTACCCGCTAGCGCAACGAGATTGATATCAGGATAGAATGCCTTTCGAGCGATCTCGCGGCCCGAAACGGCGGCGTTGATGCGCGCTTCTGCAGCGGCGACATCCGCTCTGCGCGCCAGCAGATCGGCAGGGAGTGCATCAGGCAACGCAAGTGCGGCCTCGTTGAACACCGGGCGAGGGATGTCATACGCATCTGCCCCGCGCCCAACAAGCGCGGCGATCTGATGAACTGCGATATCGCGGAGCGCTTTCGTACGAACCTGCTCTTCACGCGCCAGAGCAAGGAGGGCCTCGGCCTGATGCTGCGAGGCGACGGTATCCAGCCCTGCACGTACGCGTTCCACAGAGAGCTTCAGCACGCCTTCACGCTGCTTCACCGCTTCATCAGCGACATCGCACAATGCCCAGGCACGCGACAGGGCGATATAGGCTTGTGTGACATTTCCTGCGAGCAACAAGCGCGCGGCCTGCTCATCAAGCGCTGCACCTCGCGCAGAAGCACGCGCGCGGTCGATCTGGTCTTGCTCCTTGTCGAACAGATCCAGCGAATAGGATAGATTTGCTTGCAACGTGCCAACCCAGCGCGTTGTGCCGGCGTAGGGGGGCGGAATGATGTAATCACTGCTCAGGCGCTCGCGATCGACATTGCCGTCGAACGTGCCCTGCGGGTAGGTAGATGCGATGCTGGCGGCGAGTTGGGATTGCGCACCGCGAACACGAGCGAGGGCTACCTTGAGATTGGGATTGCCCTGTAAGGCTTGGGTTATAAGATCATCGAGTTTTGGGGCATCAAATGCCTTCCACCACGCCTCGGCGATCTGAGGGGTTTGCACGGTACCGAGGCCGAGCGACGCAGGCTCGATCCGCCGCTCTTGCGGCTTGGTCGGCGGCGAAGAAACGCACGCCGCGAGGGCCAACGCCAGAAAGCAAACGCAAAAGGCTGTTCTCATTTTGATGCCTTCGCTGGCCTCAAGGATTCCGGAGAGCGCGCCTCAATTTTCATCATCAGGCGAGTTAGCAGGGAAATGAGCTGCTCCGCTTCTTCCGACGAAAAATCTTCCAGCACATCGTTCCAGAATTCGATCAGGCGAAACATCAGTGATTTTGTGAGCGCTTTTCCGGCCGACGTAATCTCCAAATGCACCACACGTCGATCTTCGGTAGAACGACGGCGACGGAGGTATCCTCGCTCTTCCAGTTGGTCGACCAGCCGGGTGGTAGCGCCAGTGTCGTGGTCCAGATGGCGTGCGATCTCCGCGCAGGTATCGGCGATTCCGTCGCGAAGGGCCTTCAAGACCACCCATTGGGAAAAAGTGAAATCGGAATCGGCGAACAAGGCTTCTGCACGCGGACCGACGAGGCTGTTCAGGCGCTTGATCAGATAACCAATCGAGCGCTGCGCCTGAAATGAATCCGGAGAATAGAAACGATGGGTCGACATAGGATTGACCAGTTTATTGTGGAAGCAATATCTGCCTAGGCAGTTATATTGTCAAGTCCCGGGATATCGGCTGTGAACCATGCTGTGAGCTTGGGCAGGCGCGCTTTGCAGCAAAACTATCGAAGTTTCTGAGGGCAGCATTTCGCCGAATGGCGCGGCATGAAATGGCCACTCACGGCAGAGGGCCCGATGCCAATACGATAGGTATTGCAACCATTACCAGGATGCCAGGGAGAGCGCGCGAGAAGCGCTGCTCTGCAAGCTGCTCGACAACCATCAAAAACGCAATCGAGGCGGCCAACAAGCCACCCCAAATCCGCGTTTGCGGTAGCGCAAGGAATAGCGCGGCAATCGCTCGCAACATGCCACCGACCAACCGGGGCCAGCGTACTTGCTCTGTGCGGACACCAAGGGGCTGCTGAAAGAAGGGCTGAAGAAATCGCAGCACAGCGAAGCCTGCGAACACGGCCGCCAGCACATGGCTGACCACATTCGATAACGCCTGAATTTCCATATCATATCCTCTCTGAATTCTTTGAGCGCTCTTTGGGCGTTTGCTCCTCAAACGTGATGGCGAACCGCCTCCTGACGCGTGACACGCTTCTCGATCTGGCGGAGCGCGACGTAGAAGGCTGGTGTCAGGAACAGGCCGAAGAACGTCACGCCCAGCATGCCGAAGAACACAGCGATGCCCATCGCATGGCGCATCTCTGCGCCGGCGCCGGAGGTGAACACCAGCGGCACCACGCCCATGATGAATGCAAAGGAAGTCATCAGGATCGGGCGAAGCCGAAGGCGCGCAGCCTCAATCGCTGCGGCAAGCGTCGCCTTTCCCTGAATTTCGAGTTCGCGCGCGAACTCGACAATCAGGATCGCGTTCTTGCAGGCGAGCCCTATCAGCACGAACAGACCAGTCTGTGTGAAGATGTTGTTGTCGCCGCCGGTCAGCCACACGCCGGCGATCGCGCTGAACAGACACATCGGCACGATCAGGATGATGGCGAGCGGCAGGAACAGGCTTTCGTACTGGGCCGCCAATACCAGGAAGACCAGCAACACGCAGAGCGGAAAGACCAGCAGCGCCGTATTGCCAGCGAGGATCTGCTGATAGGTCAGGTCCGTCCATTCGAACGTCATGCCTTTTGGCAGGTTCTCGCTCAGCAGCTTGGTGATCGCGGCTTGCGCCTGACCCGTCGAATAACCGGGCGCCGGTGCGCCATTTAGATCCGCAGCACGGAAGCCATTGTAGCGCATCGCGCTATCCGGACCTGTCGTTTCCGTCACCCGCATGATCGAGCCGAACGGGACCATCTCGCCGGCAGCATTGCGCGTCTTTAGCCGCAGAATGTCGTCCGGCTGCGAGCGGAATGGCGTGTCCGCCTGCGCGATCACTTCATATGTGCGGCCAAACCGGTTGAAGTCGTTGACGTAGATGGAGCCCAGATAGGTCTGCATCGTGTCGAACACGTCCTGCACATCGACGCCAAGCTGCTGTGCCTTCGTGCGGTCGAGGTCGGCATAGAGTTGCGGCACGCCGATATTGAAGCTCGAGAACACACCAGCAAGCTCAGGCTTTTGCCGTGCCTTCATCTGGATGTTCTGCATGGCACGGTTGAGCGCGGCATCGCCCTGATCCGTGCGATCCTCGACCTGCAGCTTGAAACCGCCGATGGTACCGAGGCCCATCACTGGCGGCGGCGGGAAGATCGCGACCATCGCATTCCCGCCGATGCTGCCGAATTTCTGCTGCAGGCTCTGCGCAATTGCCATGCCAGATTGGCTGCGCTGATCGAACGGCTTCAAGGTCACGAAGACGATGCCGGCCGATGCGCTGTTGATGAAGCCGTTGATCGACAGGCCGGGGAAAGCGACGGCGCTCTGCACGCCGGGTTCTTTGAGCGCGATATCCGACATCTTGCGGATGACGGCTTCCGTGCGGTCGAGCGTTGCGCCTTCTGGAAGCTGCGCGAAACTCACCAGATAGGCCTTGTCCTGCGTCGGAACGAAGCCCGGCGGGACTGCCTGAAAGCCGAGCCATGTCAGGCCGAGCAACAGTCCATAGACGACAAATGCGCGTGACCGGCGCTTCAGGATGCCGCCGACGCCACGGCCATAGCTTTCCGAACCGCGATGGAAGACGTGGTTGAAACCTCGGAACAGTGGGCCAAAGACCTTATCCATGCCGCGGGCAAGCGCGTCTTTCGGCGCGTCATGGCCTTTCAGCAAAGTCGCGGCCAAAGCAGGCGAAAGCGTGAGCGAGTTGAACGCCGAGATGATCGTCGAGAACGCGATGGTCAGCGCGAACTGGCGATAGAACTCGCCGGTCAGGCCGCTGATGAATGCGATCGGCACGAACACCGCGCAGAGCACGAGAGCGATGGCGATGATCGGACCGGTCACCTCCGACATGGCCTTCAAGGTCGCATCGCGCGGGCTCAAACCCGCTTCGATATTGCGTTCGACGTTTTCGACCACGACAATCGCGTCATCGACCACGATACCGATGGCGAGCACAAGCCCAAACAGCGATAGCGCGTTGATCGAGAATCCAAACGCATACATGAACGCGAACGTGCCGATGATGGAGATTGGGACGGCAAGTAGCGGGATGATCGACGCGCGCCAGGTCTGCAGGAACAGGATCACCACGAGCACGACCAACGCCACCGCCTCAAGCAATGTGTGGATCACCGCCGTGATCGAGTCGCGCACGAAAACCGTTGGGTCATAGACAATGCTGTAGCTCATCCCTTTGGGGAAGTTCTGCTTCAGCTCCTCCATCGTCGCGCGTACCTGATCCGAGATCTGGATCGCGTTCGAACCGGGTGCCTGGAAAATCGGAATGGCGACAGCCTGCTTGTTGTCGAGCAGCGAACGCAGACCATACTGCGACGCGTCGATCTCCACCCGCGCGACATCGCCTAGCCGCGTCACAACACCGTTGTCGCGCTTGACGACGATGTTGGCGAATTCCTCCGGCTCGGTCAGGCGGCCCTGAACGTTGATCGGCAGCTGCAGGCGCCCGCTCTGGCCATATGGTGGGCCATTGATAACACCAGCCGCGACCTGAACATTCTGTTTGCGCACGGCCGCAACGACATCGTCCGCCGTCATGCCACGCTCCGCGATCTTGTCCGGATTGAGCCACAGACGCATGGCGTAATCTCCGGAGCCGAACAGCTGCACGCTGCCCACGCCTTCGATTTTGGCGAGGCGGTCCTTGACGTTGAGCACTGCGTAATTGCGCAGATACAGCATGTCATAGCGGCCATCCGGCGAGTTCAGATGCACGACCATGGTAAGATCGGGCGAACTCTTGGTCGTGGTGACGCCGAGCGCCTGCGTCACCTGCGGCAGACGCGGCAACGCCTGGTTCACGCGGTTCTGCACAAGCTGCTGTGCGAGGTCCGGGTTGGTGCCGATCTTGAACGTGACGGTGAGCGTCAGCGTGCCGTCAGACGCCGCCTGCGAGAACATATAGAGCATGTTCTCCGTGCCGTTGATCTGCTCTTCGAGCGGCGTCGCCACGGTTTCGGCGATCACGTTCGGGTTGGCGCCGGGGAATTGCGCTTTCACAACGACGGACGGCGGCACGACCTCAGGGTATTCCGAGATCGGCAGCTGCGTCATCGCGATCAAGCCCGCGAGGAAGATCACGATCGAGATCACACCCGCAAAAATCGGGCGGTCAATGAAGAATTTGGACAGACTCATGGCGTCCTCTGAAATCGGTTCAGGAAAAAGTGTGAAATGGCGAGCGGCCTAATTCGATGCGAACTTCCCGGGACCTGCGGGATGCGGATCGACCGAAACGCCGGGCTGCACGCGCTGCACACCGTCGATGATGATCTTCTCGCCGGAATGGAGGCCGGAGATCACGACGCGCTTGCCGTCCATCTCCTGACCCAACGCGACTTCGCGGTAGTCCGCTTTATGTGCGGGCGTCACGACGAAGACGAAACGCTTGGACTGATCGCTGCTGACCGCATCTTCCGGCACAAGGATCGTCTTGCTCGGCTTCGCGGCCCACAGGCGGACCGATACGAACATGCCGGGTACAAGCGCGCCATCCGCGTTCGCGAACCGCGCTCGGGCGCGGATCGTGCCGGTGCCGGTCGCGATCTTGTTGTCGAAGCTTTCGATCGTGCCGTCATAGGTATGATCGGTATCGCCCTGCACGGTGAGTTTCACGGGAAGCTTCTGTTCCTGATCGACCGAGGCCGCATGCGCGCGGATGCTGCTGAGGTAAGTCTGCTCATCGACATCGAAATCGGCATAGATTCCATCGTTCGAGACGATCGAGGTGAGCAGCGGCGCGGATTGCGTCTGCACCAGATTGCCAACTGTGATTTCGGCACGACCGACACGTCCGGTGATGGGTGCCTTTACATAGGCATGATCGAGGTCGAGCTTCGCCTGGTCGAGCACGGCCTGCGCGGACTGGATCGACGCCTGCGCGACGCCAACCGCGTTAGCGCGTTGGTCATAGGTATCACGCGCCAGCGCCTGAGCTTCCATCAGTTTCTTTGCACGGTCGAGTTCGGTATGCGCGAGACGCGCGTTGGTCACGGCGGTGGCGAGATCGGCCTGCGCTTTCGCGACCGCGGCTTCATACGGACGCGGATCGATGACGAAGAGCACATCGCCGGCATGAACGATCTGTCCGTCCTTGAAACGGATTTCGGTGATGCGGCCTCCCACTTCCGGGCGCACATCGGCGGAATCGACCGCGGTCATGCGGCCGGAAAACTCCGACGACAGGCGGACGGGCTTCACCTCGACGGCGGCGACGATCACGGGAACCGCGGCGTTGGCGGCGGCTGACGGGGTCGGTGCAGCACCAGCGTCGCGCAGGGTTACGCCGACAACCGCCATACCGGCGAGCGCGAGTCCGCCAAGAATAGCACGGCTTTTCAAAGGGTTATGGTGGAAAACGGGTTCGCGAAGTTTTGCGACCTGGAGCAATTCGGCGATATGGGCCATGTAGGCCTCCTATTTCTGTATTGAACGATACAGATATAGGACCTAGACGAACGACGTCAAGAACATTATGTATCACTCGATACAATAATAAAAGGGAAATGCTCCAAAATGCGGACGGGCCGTCCAAGAAGTTTTTGTGTCGATCAGGCGGCTGATCGCGCGATGACGGTCTTTTGGAAGAAAGGATACGAAGGCGCGTCGCTTTCCGATCTCACGACCGCGATGGGCATCAACGCACCTTCTCTATATGCCGCGTTCGGAAGCAAGGAAGGTCTCTTCAAGGCCGTGCTTGAGCGTTACGACGCGCGGCGCAGCGGTTTCATGGAGCGCGTGCTTTCCGCCGACGATGCATATGGCGTCGCACGGAACTATCTCGAAGGCATCGCAGAATTTGCTGCCGACACCAATGGCGGTGCCAATCCGCCCGGATGCCTTCTGGTTCAGAATGGCTCCTGCTCTGACGCCACAATTCCGGAAGAGGTCGCGCGCCATCGTGCTGAAAAGGAAAGGCTCTTGTGCGAGCGTTTCGACCAAGCCAGGAAAGACGGCGACCTTCCTCGCGATGCTGATCCTTCGACCCTCGCCCGTTACCTCTCTGCCATGGCAAACGGCATCTGCATGCACGCCGCCGCCGGCGCAACCGTCGCTGAGTTGATGGAAATCGCCCAGATGGCGCTGGCTTCGTGGCCGATGCAAGCCAAAGCGGTGAAAAAGAAAAAGCCGCAAGCAGCGGCTTGACCGGTTTAGGCGCAGTTATTTCTGGCTACAGCGCGTCAGCGCTCCCTTCAGTCTGCCAACGAAGTTCGACTAGACCCGTGCGGGTTCGTCGAATTATTTGGATGCGGGGACTTCAGCGTCGAGTTCGAAGGGCGAAGTCTGCTGGAAGCGGAATGGTACAGTTGGGTGGGGTCGAACCACCGACCTCCGGATCCACAATCCGGCGCTCTAACCAACTGAGCTACAACTGCACGTGCGAAAAGTGCCCGGAAACTAGGGGCCCGCCCCTGCAAAAGCAAGGGTTTAGAGACGTTGCGGGATACCTACTGCCTCGTCCTATGATCGTGCGATGAAACGCAGGATTTTCGTCGGATCTGCGGTTGTCACGGCCGCGATTGTGCTGCTGACGGCGGTGCCATTCCTGCTGCCGGCCGGCGTCTACAAGTCACAAATCGAGCAAAGGATAACTCGGGCTACAGGCCGGGCTTTTTTGATTTCTGGGCCACTACACTTTTCGCTTTTTCCGTCACTCGCCATCCAGGCGGGCCAAGTATCGCTCGCGAACCTCGCAGAACACCCTAACCCCTTCCTGGCAAACGCAGATGCGGTCAAGTTCGGCATTCGCCTTTGGCCGTTGTTCCGCGGCCGCCTTGAAATCACGCGGATCGTTCTTGAACGCCCCATCATCAATCTCGAGGTCGATAGCAACGGGCGTGCGAACTGGCTACTCAAGCAACCTTTGAAGTTACCCGGTCATGAATCACCGCCACGCACGGCAATGATAGAGCAATTCTCTGGTATCGAGATCGAGCATGGCCACTTGAACTACTCAAATCTCCGCTCTCGAAGCGCACACGCGCTTGAAGATATCAACGCAACCCTCGATCTGACCGACCTGGATCAGCCCCTGTATGCGAGAGGAACGTTCACGTTCGTCCATCACCGCGTCGCGTTCAGAATCAAAACCGCGGCTCCAAAGCTGATCTTGGAAGAACGAACGGCTGCAACCGACATGTCAGCGATATCCGATCTTCTGCGTGTCACATTCAAAGGGACCATCGCACCGGATGGCGTTCTGAGTGGTCTGACAGAGTTGGACGCGGCATCCGCGCGCGCGGCCGGAACCTGGCTCGGAGCACATTTACCGGAGACGGGTGGTCTGGGCCCATTGTCTCTCAACAGCCACATCGAGGGCGACAACCGACATGTTCGCCTCGAAGCCATGACATTGAAGCTCGATGGGATGACCGCGAGAGGCAACATAACGATCGATAGCGGCGCAGACATCCCACACATCAATGGCGTGCTTAGGGTCGATCATCTGGATCTCAATCCCTATATCGAGCAGCCACCGAGACAAGAAGAGAAGCGTCTGCGTCGCGATGGCGAAAGCTGGAGCGACAAACCAATTACTCTCGACGCCTTAAAGAAAGTGGATGCGGATCTGACGCTGGATGTGGGACATCTCGCGCTTCGCAAACTCGCACTCGGCAAAGCACATATCACCGTATCGCTGCACGATGCACAACTCGATGCGAAGCTAGATTCCATTTCACTCTACGGAGGGACGGGCAAGGCGACGCTCACAGCCGATGCACGCGGCACTCCGGCTTTTCACAACATCATGGAGATCAATCAAGTGAGACTTCAGCCGTTCCTGTTTGCAACGGTGGGTATCAAACGGGTCGAAGGAATGGGATCGATACGGCTGAACGTGACATCGAAAGGCGACAACGCAGACGCGATTATGCACGGCCTCAATGGAAAAGGCTCGATCGATTTTCAAGGCGGACAGGTGCGAGACGTCGATCTGAATGCCGTAGGCCGCACCGTTCAGTCGTTCCTCGGCCCACGCGCCGTTCATCCCGAAGCATTCACCAAATATGCAACAATGAGCGGAAGTTTCGTGATGGCCGATGGCGTTCTGGCCAGCACAGACCTTCAACTCACAGGACCCGTTTTGCATATGACCGGTGCGGGCACGGTGGATGTCGGTAACCGCACCATCGATTTCAGAATGGTGCCGCAGGCGAGCGCTGTCATTGCCAAGCAGAGACTGTCGATCGGCCTTCCTTTCCGGATCAAGGGACCATGGGAGCACGTCCGCTACACGGCGGACCTCGCGAGTCTCGGGAACCGCGTACTCGACAATCTTTATTCCGGCCGCGCGCCCTTCAAGGGCCTATTTGGAAATCAAATCCCAAAGAACCGAGACCCCGAGAAGAAAAAGCACAAAAACATCGGAGATGCGCTAAAGAACATGTTTGGAATTCATTGAGGACGCCATGGCCATCCGTCCCAGATACATCGTGATCGCGCTCATAGTCGTGATAGTGGTGGTGCTGGTGTATTTCCTTTTCCTGCGCAAGGCGCCCGTGCTAACGGCTGTCACATGGTCAGGAAGCTATGGTCGGGCGCAAGCAAGTGCACTTTTTCTTCCGTACGGCCAGAAGACCGGCGTGAACGTTCACATCGCGCAATATGATGGCGGCCTCGACGAGCTGCGCAAACAGGTTGCGGACAAGAAATATGCTTGGGACGTCGTGGATCTCGAGCTTCCAGACGCCGTTGCCGCCTGTCGCGAAGGTCTGCTTGAGCATGTCGACGTTACCAAATTGTCGACGGGCGAGAACGGCGAACCGGCGGCGTCCGACTTCGTACAGAACGCCATAGGTCCCTGCTGGGTCGGCAGCGTCGTTTACAGTCAGTTGATCGCCTATGCGCCCACCCGGTTCGGAGGTGCCCACCCGATTACACTCTCCGATTTCTTTGACATGGCCAGATTTCCGGGCCCCCGCGCGATGAAAAGCAGCAGCGCAAAATTCAACCTTGAGCTCGCGCTGTTGGCCGATGGCGTTGCGCCTCAGGACATTTATCACGCCCTTTCCACGGAACAGGGCGTTGCACGGGCGCTTGCGAAGTTGAATACCATCCGCTCCTCGATCGTGTGGTGGACCCGTTCTACTGAACCGGCGGCAATGCTTCAGGACGGTCGCGCGGCGTTCGCGACCATCCTCAACGGGGATATCTACGACGCAGCTGTCCATCATCGTGGCATGGGCACGATCTGGGATCGCCAGCTTTACGAACTCGATGTTTTCGGCGTGCCAAAGAACGATCCAAAACGCGACATGGCGATGGACTTCATGCGATTTGCAACCTCCGCCTCAAATCTTGCCGGCGTGGCCGATTGGGTTCCATACGGCCCGGCGCGCCGTTCGGCGGTGAAACTGGTTGGTAAGAATCCTGAACTGGGTATTGCTATGCGTGGCTTTCTACCGACGGCGCCGGAGCATTTCGGAACGGCGTTTGCAGTCGATGATCGCTGGTGGCAGGCGAACGGTTCCCGGATTGCGCCGCTGTGGGAGGCATGGGTGAACCGTTAAGGAGCCCATGCCCGTCGCAACACTTCGGAAAGCTCCCTGAACTAGAGTTCGAGTCAGTGGAAGACCGGGCGCGCATTGACAGCTTATGTGCCGTCACGGACGATTCGAATCAGCTGCAGGCACTGCGACGTGGGCGAAGAGAACCATCGATGACCTCTTATGCACTGCGTCGTATTCTCGGCGCGATACCCACACTTCTGATCATTGTCACGCTTGCGTTCTTCATGATGCGCCTGGCGCCCGGTGGCCCATTCGACAGCCAGCGTCGCCTGCCGCCAGAGATCGAGCACAACGTCAAAGCCGCCTATCACCTCGACAAGCCAGTCTATCAGCAATACTTCCTCTACCTCGGCCAGTTGGCGCATGGCGACCTCGGGCCGTCCTACAAGATCAAGGATTTCACAGTCGCGCAGCTGATCGAAGACGGGCTGCCGGTCAGCATCAAGCTCGGCCTCGCGGCGATTACCCTCGCGCTGACACTCGGCATCGCACTCGGCGTAAGCGCCGCCTTGAATCAGAACAGACTTTGGGATCACGCAGTTATGAGCGTGGCAATGGTGGGAATCACCGTGCCGACCTTCGTGACCGGACCTCTGCTCACACTGATCTTTGGCGTGTACGGCTTGAAGCTGTTCGGCGCCGATATCTCGCTGCCCGTCGCGGGTTGGAACGGCGGCGCCCTGCGCAACATGATCCTGCCGGTAGTCGTTCTCGCTCTTCCGCAAATCGCTGTGATCGCCCGGCTCATTCGCGGGAGCATGGTGGAAGTGCTCCATTCCAACTACATCCGCACCGCACGCGCGAAGGGACTGCCGGGCCACCGCATCGTGACGCGCCATGCTCTTCGCGCCGCGGTTTTGCCGTTGGTCAGCTATCTCGGCCCCGCGGTCGCGCAGTTGGTGACCGGATCGCTGATTGTCGAACAGATTTTTGGATTGCCGGGGATCGGACGATATTTCGTGATCGCTGCCGTCGATCGCGATTACACACTCGTACTTGGCGGCGTGATCTTTTATGCGGCCATCATCATTGTCTTGAACCTGCTGGCCGACCTGCTCTACGCGGTTCTCGATCCTCGTGTGAGCTACCGCGCATGATCGGGGCCGGCCTTACAGGCGAAAGCGCGGCGCTCATGCGGAAGGCGCAAGACGTGCAGGGACGCAGCCTCTGGGTCGACGCATGGCGCCGCCTGAAGCGCAACCGCGCTGCAACCGTGAGTATGGTGCTGCTGACAGTGATCGCGCTTATGGCCATTTTGGCACCTCTGCTGTCTCGGTACTCATACGAGGCCGTAGACTACGGCACGATTTCCTGCGCACCGGATTGGTGGCCGGGAGGTGACGCGGCATGTCATGCCGGCGGAACGCACTGGTTTGGCACAGACTCTCTGGGTCGCGACTTGTTCGTTCGCGTACTCTATGGCGCGCGCGTTTCATTGGCGGTCGGCCTTGTCGCCACGCTCGTAAGCCTTTTGATCGGCGTGGCCTATGGCGCCGCAGCAGGTTATGTGGGTGGCCGCGTCGATGCCGTGATGATGCGCATTGTCGACATCCTGTATTCCCTGCCCTTCATCTTCTTCGTGATCATCTTGATGGTTGTGTTCAACCGGAACTTCTTCCTGCTCTTCGTCGCCATTGGAGCGGTGGAATGGCTGACCATGGCGCGGATCGTTCGCGGCCAGACGTTGTCGATCAAACAAAAGGAATTTATCGAGGCCGCGCGCGCCGGCGGCGTCGGTATGTGGGGCATCATTTTCAACCACGTCATCCCAAACGTTCTGGGCCCGGTCATCGTGTATGTGACGCTGACAATTCCCAACGTAATCCTCGCGGAAAGCTTCCTGTCCTTCCTGGGCCTTGGTGTACAGGAGCCACTGACATCCTGGGGCGTACTGATCGCAGACGGCACCGGCCAGATAGAGACAGCGCAATGGTTGCTGATTTTTCCGGCGGCGTTCATGGCGCTCACGCTGTTCTGCTTCAATTTCATTGGCGACGGGTTGCGCGACGCGCTCGATCCCAAGGATCGCTGAGCCATGGCTGAGAGGATCTTTCAGATCAAAGACTTCGATGTCCGGTTTGCGACGCCCGACGGCGAAGTGCACGCTGTACGCGATCTGAACCTGAACATCGATGCGGGCGAGTGCCTGGGCGTCGTCGGCGAATCCGGTTCCGGTAAGAGCCAGCTTTTTCTCGGCGCAATCGGCTTGCTGCCCCAGAACGGCCGAGCTTCCGGCAGCGTGTTGTATCGCGGCGAGGAAATCCTTCACGCTCCGCAGAAAGCGCTCAACAAACTGCGCGGCTCGAAGATTACGATGATCTTCCAGGATCCCTTGACCTCGCTGACGCCCCACATGCGAGTCGGCGAGCAGATCATCGAAGGGATTCGCATTCATCAGCGCCTGCCGCGCGACGAAGCAGAAAAGCGTGCACTGGAAGTCCTTGAACTCGTGCGCATTGCGGAAGGCCGCCGGCGCATGGCGCAATATCCCCATGAACTATCGGGCGGACTGCGACAGCGCGTAATGATCGCGATGGCCGTGGTGTGCGGACCGGATCTTCTGATCGCGGATGAACCGACCACCGCGCTCGACGTGACGGTGCAGGCCGAAATCCTCGACATCATGCGGGATCTGAAAGCAGAGCTAAAGACGTCGATCGTTCTGGTCAGCCACGACATGGGCGTTATCGCGGGGATGGCGGATCGCGTTGCCGTCATGCGAGAAGGTGAGATCGTCGAAACTGGGGCAGTGAATGACATCTTCTACGACCCAAAACACGAATACACGAAAATGCTGCTCGATGCGATGCCGCGCCTCGATCGTCCCGACGCGCACGGTCATGCCATGCCGCTTCCGGCGGACGCCGAGGAGATTCTGAAAGTCGCGGATTTGCGCGTGAACTTTCCGGTGACGAATGGTTGGCGTACACAGCAATTGCACGCAGTGGACGGCGTGAGCTTCTCCATCCGTCAGGGCGAGACACTGGGCGTCGTCGGTGAATCCGGCTGCGGAAAGTCAACGCTCGCGCGCGCAGTGCTCAAGCTCCTCCCGAAGACTGACGGCGCCGTGCTCTGGCTCGGTCGCGATCTCGGGCCGTTGACAGATAGCGAAATGCGCAAGCTGCGCAAGGATTTCCAGATCGTTTTCCAGGATCCGCTGGCGAGCCTCGACCCACGCATGACGATCGGTGAATCCATTGCCGAGCCTTTGCGCGCGCTGAAGCCGAACTTGTCGCGCGCGGAGGTGACGGCGCGCGTCCGCGCGATGATGGATCATGTCGGGTTGGAGGCGGCATGGGTCAACCGGTATCCGCATGAATTCTCAGGCGGCCAGAACCAGCGCGTCGGCGTCGCGCGCGCGATGATCGTGGAGCCCAAGCTCGTCATCTGTGACGAAGCGGTGAGCGCTCTTGATGCGTCCATTCAGGGACAAATCGTGGGCCTCATTCGGCAGCTTCAGTCCGACTTCGGCATGTCGCTGATCTTCATCAGTCACGATCTGTCCGTGGTCCGACAGATCGCACATCGGGTGATGGTGCTCTATCTCGGCCGCATCGTGGAATTCGCGGACCGTGACGCGATCTACGCCGATGCACGTCATCCTTATACTAAGGCGCTCATTTCTGCCGTGCCCGTTCCGGACCCCAAGCTGGAGCGCGCGAAGAGGCGCATCAGGCTGGACTCGGAACTCACATCTCCGCTCGACACACGCGCGGCACTGACATTCCTGAAATCGAAGATGGTCGACGATCCCGATGCGGAACAGTACCGGCCCAAGCTGATCGAAGTCGCACCCGGTCACCTCGTGGCCGAGCACGACCCGGTGCTTATTTGATACGCTTGACCTTGAACACCTTGTTCGAGTCGTTGATCTGCATGTTGTAGCTGCCGAGAACGCCGCGCGAGATCTGCACGGTGTTGTTGCCGTTCTTGTTGAATTTGGCGACGTCGGCCTCACCGCCGATCTGCTTCCAGACCTGGCCGCCGTCCAGGAACACGACGAACTTGCCGAACGGGTTCAGCGCGTAGTCGGTCACCTTCATGGTGATGCTGTCGATCGGCTCTTCCCGCGGGGCTTCACCCGGCTTGGGCGGTGGCGCGGGGAGGTTTTCGCTACCGAATTTCTCCGGCGTGGTCTGCTGGCTTGGGGCCGAGCCGAACAAGTTCCCGAAATCGAAGCCGAACCAGGACTTCTGTTGCTCCGCCGTCATCGGCCCTGCCGCCGGGCCCTCGGCAATGGCCTGCTTGATCTGGACAGAGAGAGAGTCGAAGCAGGCAAGGCGTTTGTCCTTGTCGGCGATGGTCGCGCACTGATCCATCGCCCGGAGCACGTCGTCGCGGACACCAGCCTGTACCGACGGGGGAACCAAGATGAAGAAAGCCGCTATGGCGGCCGGCGCGCGCAGATTCATGACCCATTCACCCGTTCATTGTTTAATGCGACCGCTGCTTCGAGTCGCACGCGTTAAGACTCTGGCAAGGATTAGCCGTGCAGCACGGGGCTGGAGACTAGCATGACAGCGTCCAATCGAACCACATTCACGCGCCGCGCCGCAATGGCAGGCGGCGTGGTCGTTGCTGCCGGCGCGGGCGCGTTCGCGTTCAAGGGCCGGTCGTCGCGCGGGTTCACGGCGTCGACATCGGACGGCAAGACCCTTAACCGTGGCAACGGTGCGGAGCCGGACACGCTCGATCCCCACAAGGCGCAGGGCCAATGGGAATACAACATCATCGGCGACATGTTCGTCGGCCTGATGACGGAAGACCCGGCAGGCAACGCGACCTACGGCGCGGCCGAGAGCTATACCGAGAGCGCGGACGGCCTGAGCTACACGTTCAAGATCCGCGATCACCTCTGGTCGGACGGCACGCCGGTCACGGCGCATGATTTCGTCTTCTCGTTCCGCAGGATCGCGGATCCGAAATTCGCCGCGCAATACGTCTCCATCCTCTACCCGATCAAAAACATGGAAGAGGCAAGCAGCGGCAAGGTCCCGGTCGACCAGATCGGCGTGCGCGCAATCGACGACAGGACCCTCGAGATTCAATTCCATTCCCAGGTGCCATACATTGCGCAGCTCCTCACCCACAACGCCGCGTACGGGGTGCCGAAGCATGCCGTGGAGAAATACGGCGATCAGTGGCTGCACCCGCAGAACATCGTCGTCAACGGGCCCTACACACTGAAAGAGTGGCGCCCCAACGATCACATCCAGCTGGTCAAGAACCCGCGCTTCTTCGAAGCCGCGAAGGTCAAGATCGAGAACATCTATTACTACCCCACGCCGGATGCCGAAGCGGCGCTGAAGCGCATGCGCGCCGGCGAGGTCGACCTGATCGACGACAGCATTCCCCCGCAGAAGGTCGACTGGCTCAAACAGAACATGCCGAAGGAGCTTCGCCTTTCGCCCTTCATCCTCAGCCGCTACGTCCAGTTCAACGTCAAGCGCAAGCCGTTCAACGACATCCGCGTGCGCGAAGCGCTGTCGCTGGCGATCGACCGCGAAATCCTTTGCAGCCGCGTCGAACGCGCGGGCGAGCAGCCGGCCTATGCGCTGATCCCGCCGGGCATGCCGGGCTATCCCATGACGGCGAAAGCCTCGTTCAAATCCACCGCGATGGGTCAGCGCGTCGCGAAGGCGAAGCAGCTTCTCGCCGAAGCCGGTTTCGGGCCGAACAATCCGCTGTCGTTCGACTTCGCGATGATCCTCAACACCGAGACCAAGCTCATCGCCGTTGCGCTCCAGGAGATGTGGCGCGGTGTCGGCGCGAATGTGCGCCTGGTGCCGTCGGATACGCAGATCCACTACGCCAATCTGCGCAGCCACCAGTTCTCGGTCGCGTGGTCGGGCTGGGTGGCGGATTACCGCGATCCGAAGAACTACCTGTTCCTGTTCGAGAGCAGCGTCACCGACATGAACTACGGCACCTATGCCAATGCGAAATTCGATGCACTGATGAACCAGTCCGACAACATGCGCGACCCGGTGGAGCGCCTGAAACTCCTGGCGCAGGCGGAGCAGGTGATCCTCGACGACGTCGCCATCGCGCCCGTGTTCTTCGGCGTCACGCGCGATCTCGTCTCGCCCCAGGTCAAGGGCTGGATCAGCAACAACATCAACGTCAACCGCACGCGCTTCCTGTCGCTCGATCGCAGCATCGCCGTCGCCTAGACGCGCCGAGAGGCGCGCCCGCGCGCGATCCTTTCCGGAAGACCGCGGCGAACCCGCCCTGGACGATGAAAGCTACGGCCGGCGGGCAACATCCGGGACGAACCGGATAAGCTCCGCACCTTTGCTTTCCCGCGGTCTTCGCGGCGATGCGGGATATCCGGCGGGACGGCCAATCCCGCGCGCGACATCGTTTTCCGCACGCCGCACGGATGCGCGCAAAGCTGCATCCTGGACCTGTATGTCTTCGCGCAATCTCTATCGGGCCCCGGCAGGCCTCAGAAACCCAGCAAACATGGCGTTCTCCTTCACATCCGGACCGGATACGGGGCTACAAAATCCGGGCTTCAAGTCCTACAACTAGGATTTAATACTTATTCCATAAACTCGCAATCTTTGATTGTCGGGGCTAACCGCTTCGCCGTGGTAGCGTAACCCCATGATCTGTCGTCGCGTCGTTCCGTCCGCATTTCTTGTGCTTGTTTCCACGGCCAGCGTTGCACGCGATGCCGACGCCGCATTCGCAAGCATGTGCCACATGACAATGGTGGCCTATGTCCATCGGCTTTTCAGCGAAACCGACGAAGAAAAGCGAGCCGATATATCACACGAGCTGCAGGGAATCCTGCGCACGGATCATCGATGCCTGACCAGAAAAGCCATGTACGAAATGATCGCGCTACTGAAAGACAAGAACTACGACATTCGAGGCGATGCCGCAGACGTGTTGGCGGAGTACGGACCTTCCGCGAGCGAAGCCGTTCCCGCGCTGGAGCAGGCGCTCAAAGAGTCGGATGAGAACCTCAGAAAGACCATGAGCCCGACGGAAACCGCGATGCCCAGCCAATATGAGGGCTATTCCATCCGAAACGCTCTCAAGCAAATTACCGGAAAAAGCCCGGAGCCCTTCCATAGCTGAGATGTTGCGGAACGGCGTCTTGTGCGGCGCTGTCTCATGTTAGCGTCTGTCATGATCCGGCTGCGAGTCGCTCTTTCGACGTTCGTTCTCCTTGTAACGGCGACTTCCGCACACGCGCTGGCCGTTCTCAACCGCGGCAATGGCAGCGAGGCGAAGAGTCTCGATCCGGCGTTCGTCAACACGGTCGCGGAGTCGAACATCCTCGGCGATCTGCTCACGGGCCTCACCACGCTCGATGCCGCGGCGCACCCGATCCCCGGTGTGGCGGAGCGTTGGGACGTTGCGCAGGACGGCAAGACCTGGACGTTCCACCTGCGCAAATCGCTGTGGTCCGATGGCAAGCCGGTCACCGCGCAGGATTTCGTGTTCGCATGGCAGCGAGAGCTCGATCCGAAGACGGCCGCACCCTACGCCTACAATCTCTGGGTTCTGAAGAACGCGCGCGCGATCAGCACCGGCAAGATGCCGCCGCCATCGCTTGGCGTGCGCGCGGCGGATGACAGCACGCTTGTGGTGCAACTCGAACATCCCGCGAGTTACCTGCCCGAACTGCTGACACACGACACCGCCTATCCCGTGCCGCGCCACGTGGTGCTGGCGAAAGGCAATGCCTGGGCGCGCGTCGAGAACTTCATCGGCAATGGCGCGTATGTACCGGCCGAGTGGGTGCTGAACGATCACCTCGCACTGGGCAAAAACCCGCACTTCTACGACGCCGCGCATGTGCGCATCGACCGGGTGAACTATTTCCCGGCGGAGGATTCGCAATCCGCGCTCAACCGCTTTCGCGCGCACGAACTCGACACCCAATCGCCGATCCCGTCGACCAGCATCGACTGGCTGCGCAAGAACATGCCCAATGCGCTGCGCACCGCGCCGTTCCTGGCGACGTCGTATTTCGCGCTGAACCTCTCGAAGCCACCGCTGAACGATGTGCGTGTGCGCAAGGCCCTGAACCTTGCCTTCGACCGCGAGGCCATAACCGACAAGGTGCTGCGCCTCGGCGACAGGCCGGCTTATGGCATCGTGCCGCCGGGCATCGCGAATTTCCCCGGCGGTGCTGCGATGGATTTCAAGGCGACGCCGATGCCGGCGCGCATCGCGCTTGCGCAGGCGCTGATGCAGCAGGCGGGCTATGGCGCCGGCAACAGGCTGCATCTCGTCCTTGAAACCACGCACGATCCCGACAACCGCCGCGTCGCCGCCGCGATGCAGGCGATGCTCCGTGCCGTCTTTGTCGACCTCGAAATCCAGCAGGTCGATCTGCAGATCCACTACCGCAACATGCAAATCGGCAATTACGAGATCGCGAGCGCCGTGTGGATCGCCGACTTCAACGACGCGAGCAATTTCCTCGACCTCCTGCGCGGCGACAGCGGCAACAACTATCCCCGCTACAAGAACCGCGCCTACGACGCCGCGATGGACCTGGCCCAGCAGGAGCCGGACGCCGCTAAGCGCGGGCAATTATTGCTAAGCGCCGAAAAGATCGCACTGAAAGACTATCCCTGGCTCCCCTGGCGCTTCCGCGTCACACAGGACCTCGTGCAGCCTTATGTGAAAGGCTGGATACCGAATGCCCGCGACTACAACAGGACGCGGTGGTTGTGGGTTGAGCCGAGACCAAGCGCGCATTGAACTCGCAGATAGCGCCCACTGACTTACTTGTGCTTTGGGCATCAAGTGCTGTTGGCAGCTGCCACCGCTCCCGTACAAAGGCTGGAAGCGGGACGCGACTCCGGGCTTGATGGTTCGCCACACACGAGTCACCGCACGATGAAAAGCAGAAGAAAATGGCCCCACTCAAAAGTGAGCCGCCGGGCATGGAGCGTGACAGCCGGGGCAAGGCGATCCCGCTGAAAAAGCGCACCGCCGACGACAAGGCCAAGGCCAAGCGCGCGAAGGCGAAGAAGCGCTAAACGCCACGCAGAAAAAAGTGTCGCGCGAGACAAAGGCTGCCTCGCGCGACGGGACTGACTTCAGCGAGAGCGAGGGGGGGCTTCGACACGCCGAAGAAAGTCCGAACTCTCATTGCTTGAACGCAGGACGCGCGCGAACGCTCCGCGTGGCGTGAAAAGAAAAAGGGCCCGCGCATGTCGAGCCCTTTGTCCGGCAAAAATCACAAACGATTATTGCTTGACCGCGTCCTTGATGGCGTCTTTCGCGCCGCCGACAGCGTTCTGCACCTTTCCGGCCGCCTTGTCCGCAGCGCCTTCGCCCTGCAGCTTGGCATCGCCGGTCATCTTGCCGACGGCTTCCTTGACGGCGCCCTTGGCCTGCGTGGCCGAGCCTTCGATACGATCCTTGTTCATATGGTGTCCTTTCTTGAGTTCGAATTCGCATCACAAGAACGGCCGGGGCACATCGAAGTTCCGCACGGCCGAATTACAGTTGCAAAAGATATCGTCCGAACTCGCACGTAATCTTTGTGGAACCAATTCCGGCGGTTCCAACTTCCTATCCGCAATCTTCGGCCACGCGCCATGTTCCTGGAGCAAAGCGAGCAACTGAGGTCGGACCCGCAGCGCGCCGCGAGCTATGCGGGATTGCGCTATGTGTCCGACGATGAAACACCCGGCATCACGCGCCAGCCGCACGGCACCGGCTTCTCGTATCGCCGCGCCGGACGGCCCGTCGATAGAGCGACCGTAAAGCGCATTCGCGCGCTCGCGATTCC
Organism: Rhizomicrobium sp.; assembly: GCA_035502175.1. Taxonomy (GTDB): domain Bacteria; phylum Pseudomonadota; class Alphaproteobacteria; order Micropepsales; family Micropepsaceae; genus Rhizomicrobium. The sequence goes on along the minus strand of DATJUS010000105.1, from coordinate 11,335 downwards.
GCCGGCGTGGACATCGGTGTGGATTTCACCGTTTGCGGACGCGCATCTGGCGGCGACCGGGCGTGACGCGAAAGGCCGCAAACAATACCGCTACAACCCGGAATTTCTGCAGATCCGCAACACCGCGAAATTTAGCCATCTCATCGCCTTTGCCGAGTGCCTGCCGAAAATCCGCACCGCCGTACACGACCATATGACACTGCGCGGTATGCCGCGCGAGAAGGTGATCGCGACGATCATCGCGCTGCTCGAACAGACCAATATCCGCATCGGCAACGAAGACTATGTGAAGGAGAACGGCAGCTTCGGCCTCACGACGCTGCGCAACAAGCATGTGCGCGTGTCGGGCTCGGAGCTGCGCTTCGTGTTTCAGGGGAAGAGCGGGAAGACCTGGCGGCTGTCCGTCAGCAATCGCCGCGTCGCGAAGATCATCCGCGCCTGCCAGGAGTTGCCGGGGCAGAATCTCTTTCAGTACGAAGACGACGACGGCGAATTGCAGAAAGTCACGTCCAGCGACGTGAACGGTTATCTGCGCGAGGTCAGCGGCCGCGATGTGACGGCGAAGGATTTCCGCACATGGGCGGGCACGGTGCTCGCCGCGTCGGCGCTGGGTGCCCTCGAGGGCCCACCGCTCAAGAAACACACCCGCGAGGTCATCGCCCATGTCGCCGACCAGCTCGGCAACACCGCCACGATCTGCCGCAAATGCTACATCCACCCGCAGATCATTGCCGCCTACGAAGCCGGCGAATTCAAATTGCAAATACGCCACACCGCTTCCGAAAGCTCCACCGATCTGGATGCCGTTGAGCGCGCGGTCCTGCAATTCCTGAAATCACGGTAGGAACTGGCGACCCCGGGAGGACTCGAACCACCGGCCTACGGTTTAGGAAACCGCCGCTCTATCCTGCTGAGCTACGGGGTCGCGCGGGGTGAAGCTGCCTCCACACGTCCTAATTTTCAAGCTTCTGCGGGGCGATTATCGCGCGAAGGGCGGCGCGGAGCACGATGGCCCCGAATTCCGCGTTCATATGCCTGTCGTCGCTGACGCGCTCCACCACCGCCGTCGCCCCACGCGTATACTTCTCGCGCGTGGTCACGCCGTTCCTGGCGATCGTTTCATCGGGCTGGGGCAGGAAGCGCACATCCTGCGCGGCACAGAGTTTCTCGCATGCAGCGTTGTAGGCGCTCTCAAGGCGATCCAGCGGGATGCGCCTTTTCAGCCACCGCCAGATTTCCCGATCAACGGTGAGACCGGGATAGGGCGTCGCGACAAAATACGCCGGCGCATCCGTCACCTGCCGCAGCTTCGCCATCACGGCGTTGCCGATCGTCAGCGTGAATTCCTTATGGATCAGGCATACCAACTCATCATCGGCGATCTTCGGATCGGCACCGGCATTCAACCGTTTCTCGATCTCCGACTGACACAGCCTTGCGGCGCGAAACAGGCGAAAGCCGACACCCACCAGAAGATAGGCGTCATAGCGGGGCTCGATGCTCGCCTCGCCTCCGCTGGTCAGCTTGAACAGTCTGAGGAGATCGGGGGAATTCGCCGTCAGTTTGCCGTCGGTTACGGTCAGCGCTTTCAGGCGATCCCCATACCCTGCGAAGAACGTCACCCCGCAGCCCGGGAATTCGCCCTCCATCGCCGGATAGGCATCCTTCAGCGCGACGGCATGCGAATCCCCGATGACGCAGATATCCATGCGCCTTCCTAACGCGGAAGGCGCGTCGCTGTCAGCGGACTATGCCGCCAGCGCCTGCCTCGCTTCGTGGTATTCGGCTTCCAGGCGCGAGACGAGCTCTTCCACCGTCGGCGCATCGGCGATCTGGCCGACGCCCTGCCCCGCGCCCCAGATGTCGCGCCACGCCTTCTGCTTCATGTTGCCGCCAGAGCCGAAATTCATGCGCGACTTGTCGGAGACCGGGAGATCGTCGGGATCGAGACCCGCCGCGGCGATGGACGACTTCAGATAGTTGCCATGCACGCCGGTGAAGAGGTTGGTGTAGACAATGTCGCCACCGCTCGCCGCTTCGACCAGCGCCGCTTTGTACGCTTCCGGCGCATTGGCTTCCTTCGTCGCGATGAAACGCGTGCCCATATAGGCGAGATCGGCGCCGAGCGCCTGCGCCGCGAGGATCGAACGACCATTGGCGATGGAGCCGGAGAGCGCGATCGGCCCCGTCCAGAATTTGCGCAGCTCCGCGACCAGCGCAAAGGGACTCATCATGCCGGCGTGACCACCCGCGCCCGCGCACACCGGAATGAGACCATCGACGCCCTCGTCCACCGCCTTCTTGGCGTGGCGGATGTTGATGATGTCGTGGAACACGACACCGCCGTAGGAATGCGTCGCCTCGACCACTTCCTTCGGCGCCCGCAGCGAGGTGATGATGATCGGCACTTCCTGCCGTTTGCAGACCTCGATGTCGTGCGGAAGACGATCGTTGGACGAATGGCAGATTTGGTTGACCGCAAACGGCGCGGCCTTCTTGCCGGTTTCCTTCTCCCACTGCGCCAGCTCTGTCTTGATGCGCACGATCCACTCTTCCAGCACCGGCTCCGGCCGCGCGTTCAGCGCCGGGAACGAGCCGACGATGCCGGCCTTGCACTGCGCGATGACGAGTTCGGGGCCCGATACGATGAAAAGCGGCGATCCGATCACGGGAAGGCGCAGGCTGTTCTGGAGAACTTTGGGAAGCGGCATGACAGTGGTCCTTAAAGCGGGTTGGCGGATTTGGGAGCGCGCGCGCCGCGAAAGGCGATGCGCATCGTGTCGCGATAGAACTCGCGGACATTCTCGGTCGGAAGGCGGCCCGCGAGATAGAGCACGACGACGCCATGCGCCGCGGCCCACAACGCACGGCCGACGGTGTCGGGATCGCCCTGCACCACATTTGCATCTGCCAGCGCAAGGACATGACGGGTGACGGTCTTGTTGGCACGCGTGGCGGCAGCGATCAGATCGGGATAGCGCGCATCGTCCGGCTGACTCATGTCGAACATCAACCGGTAGGCATCGGGGTTCGCCAGCGCGAAATCGAGATAGGCCTGCCCCACCGCGCGGGCGCGCGCGAACGCATCGCTTCCCGACGCAAATGCCTTTTCCAGCGCGTCCGAGAACCGTGTGAACGCATCGGTGCGCAGCCAGGCCACGATCTCGTCGCGATCGTTGAAGTAGCGGTAGAGGCCCATCGGGCTGCGGCCGGTCGCCTCGGCGAGATCGCGCATGGTGATCGCCGCCAGTCCACCTTTGGCATAGAGGCGGCTGGCGGCCGCGCCGATTCCGGCACGCACCGTTTCCACATCATCCCGGGTCAACACCTTGGGCATAAACGTACACTGTACGATTATAACACAAGAGTCAACCGGCGATGCCTTGACCCGAATCGAGAGAAACCCAATATGGATGCTCGGGTTACGGGATATTCCGATGCTGTCACAAAAGGCTCGCTATGCGCTCCACGCGCTGATCGTGCTCGCCGAAAAAGGCGGGCGCGAGCCGATGATGATTGCCGACATCGCCGAGGAAGCGGGTGTCCCGCGCAAATTCCTCGAGCAGATCCTGCTGGGTCTCAAGAAGCGCGGCATCGTGCAGAGCCTGCGGGGCCGCGCCGGCGGCTACATGCTGGGCCGCCCGCCCAAGGACATCTCCTTCGCCGACATCATCCGAGAGACCGACGGCCCACTCGCGCTCAGCCCGTGCGTCAGCGTCACCGCCTATCACCGCTGTCCCGATTGCGAGGATGAAGCGACCTGCGCCATCCGCAAGGTGTTGCTTGCCGCCCGCGATGCAACGGCGGAAGTGCTGGAATCCCGCACGCTGGCGCAGGCCGTGGCGGGAAGCCGCCGCGCGCGCTAGGCTCACAGCCAAAGTTTCCCTCGCACGTTTCCTTCTCAGCCAGAGGAGATTTCCGATGAGACTGATTTCGACACTCGCATTTCTTGCATTCGCCTCGACCGCCGCGCTCGCGCAAAGCGGCTCGGCCACGGTCACGGTCACGGGCGCTGTAGACACCAGCAAAAATCGCACCTCGGCGACCGAAGCGAAGGAAGACACCAAAGCCGGCAACAAACAGGCGATCAGTCCCGCGAACGCCGGCAACCAAGCAGCACAGCAGTCAGCGCCGGCCGGCAAACCGAAAGCATCGGACAACGATTCAAAGCCTCACTAGGTCGTCAGGTCCTTCAGCTTGTCTTCCGACCACTCGAAGACGACATCGCGGTCGGGCTTGAGCAGCTTCTTGTCTTTACCCTTGTAGTCGAAGCTCGATAGCAGATCGCGCAGAAATTCCAGACGCGCGATCTTCTTGGTATCGGTCCGCACGATGCGCCATGGGCCGGCCTCGTGGCTTGTGCGTTCGAACATGTCATCGCGTGCCGCGCTGTAAGCCTTCCAGTTCTTGAGCGCGGCAGCATCGACCGGCGAGATCTTCCACTGCTTCAGGGGATCGTCCTTGCGCGCTTCCAGCCGCTTCTTCTGTTCGCCTTTGGAGATGTCGAGATAATATTTGCGAAGCTCCAGCCCGTCGCGCACCAGCATCCGCTCGAACGGCACGACCGCTTCGAAGAATTCGGCAACCTGCTCTTCGGTGCAGAAACCCATCACGCGCTCGACGCCCGCGCGGTTGTACCAGGAGCGATTGAAGATTACGAACTCGCCGCCGGCCGGCAGCTCCGGCACGAAGCGCTGGAAATACCATTCCGTCTCCTCGCGGTTCGAGGGTTTGCCGGGCGCGTGCACGCGGGTCTCGCGCGGGCTCATATTCTCGGTCAGCCGCTTGATCGCGCCATCCTTGCCCGCGCCGTCACGGCCTTCGAGAATGATAAGGACGCGCGCGTTTTCGGCGATCAGCTTGCGTTGCAGCTTCACCAGCTCGATCTGCAGGTCACGCAACGCGTGCTTGTAGTGCTTGTCGTCGTCTTCGTCGTCGTGGTGGTGCTTTTTGGACATTCGCGTCTCCGCAGAGGAAAGCGGCTAGGCCGGAGGAAGTTCCTCCGCCACCAGCATATTCCATTGATCGGTCATGTTTCGATGTGCAAGGGCCACATCGCGCATGACAGAATCCACATAGTCGCGATACCCGCCGCTGATCCCTTCGCGCGCCATCTTCCACGCGACACGATAGGCGGGCGTCGCCAGGAGTCTCCTGATCGACGTTGCGTCCGACGCCCAGCTGTCCGCATCCAGCAGGCCTCGTTTAAACTGAAGGAAAGAATCCTCGTAAGACCAAAACACCGAGGCCGCGACACCGTAGAAGGCCCATATCTTCCTGGGATCCATCGCCCTGATGCCGCGTTGGCCTCAAGCATCATTTCGCTCACGAAGGGGTCTGCGATGTGCAGCAATATCTCCACGTTCCGTGTCGTGCGGCCTTGCTGCATCAGCGACTTCTGATTGCGGTTGGACTGGCGGATCTGAAACGCCAGAAAGATGAAGGACACGACGACGGCAATGCCGGACACGAACGAGCCGATGGCCGCCAGATCGGAAAGCGACATGACAAAAGTCCCCAACGAATATTCCGCGCTATCTTAAGCTAGATCAGCGCCCAGGGCACGACCGCGGCGCGCTCATAGCCGGGCTCGATGGCGCGCGACACGGCGATGCCGAACACCTGCGCCAGAACCGCATCGGTCAGAGCATCCTTGGGCGAGCCTTGGGCTGCGATCCGGCCTTCATGCAGCACGATCACCGCATCGCAATGGCGCGATGCCAGAGCGAGATCGTGGAGCGTCACCGCAACCGCGACGCCCCGCGCCGCTTCGGCGGAGAGCATCCGCATCAGGCGCAACTGGTGCGCGGGATCGAGATAGGCAGCCGGCTCATCGGCCAGAAGCACCTGCGCACCTGTCGCCAGCGCGCGCGCGAACAGCACCCGTGCGCGCTCACCGGCGGAGAGTTCATCGATACGGCGATCCGCGAAGGCCACTGCGTCAGCATCGAAAAGCGCGCCATGGATCGCGCGCCTGTCGATCTCGTTGAGCGACGCGAAGGAACGCAGATGCGGAAGCCGTCCGAGCGCCACAAGATCGCGCGCGCGTACCGGCCAGTGCGCATCGCCGCCTTGGGGAAGATAGGCGATCGTTCGCGCCAACGCCTCACGCGACCAATCCTTCAGCCCACGCTCGTGGAGCGTGACTGCGCCCGAACGGACAGGCAGAAGTCCTAGCGCAACCCGCAGCAATGTCGTCTTGCCGGCGCCGTTGGGGCCGAGGATTCCGGTGACCTTGCCGGGCTTGAACGTCGCGCTGACGCCTTGCAGCACATCGCGGTTGCCGAGACGGACGCTGACCTTGTCGAAAGAAAGCGCGATCATGCCTCTCTCCGCAGCTTCAGGATCAGCCAGAAGAAGAACGGCGCGCCGAGCAGCGCGGTGACGACGCCGAGGCGAAGCTGCTCACCCGGATCGATGCTGCGCACCAGAACATCCGATGCCGTCACCAGCAAAGCGCCACCGACTGCCGACGGCAAAATCAGCCGCGACGGACGGAAGCCGAAGAATGGACGCAGAAGATGCGGAACGACGAGACCGACGAAACTCACAGCGCCTGCCGCCGCCGTCGCGGCACCCGTCGCAAGGGCAACGCCGATCACGACACGCCCCCGTGTGCCTGCAACATCGATGCCCAGACTGCGCGCGGCTTCTTCGCCAAGTGTCAGTGCATCAAGACCGCGCGCTGCGCTCATCAACAGCACAATGCCGATCACGACGAGCGGCGCGGCGAAGGCGAGATCGCTCAACGTGTGATCCTTGAGCGAGCCCATCATCCACAGCACCATCTCGCTCATCGCGTAGGGATTCGAAGCGAACGAAAGCGCCAGCGCGGTCAGCGCAACGGCAAGACTTGAGATCGCAACCCCGGCCAGAACCAGCGCCATTACCCCCGCACCCACGCGCGACAACACATAGAGCAGCAAGGCAGAACCCAGCGCCCCAAGAATCGCGAACGCCGGAAGCAGTGCGGGCGTGGCTGCGGCAAATCCGAAATAGAGCGCGATCACTGCGCCCAATCCCGCACACGACGTCACGCCTGTCACATCTGGAGACGCAAGCGGGTTGCGGAAGAGACCCTGCAGCGCCGCGCCGCTCGCACCCAATGCCGCGCCGACAATCAAGGCCAGCCCCGTGCGCGGCAAGCGAATCTCCCGCGCGATCACGCCCGGCAACCCATCGCCACTGATGAGGCCATGCCACAGAACGCCGGCGCCGATGTTTGCAGGCCCGAGAAAGAACGACAGCGCAGCAACTGCAACGGTGAGCAACGCGAGTGCGATCACGGCGCGCGCGCCGCCGCTCTCCCGCTTCGTTCTCATCATCGTTGCTTCGTCCACAACGGACTCCGCTCAAAAGGCCTGTCGCCTTTCAGCGGATTCCCGCTTCCCCGCGCCACCCCGGCACGAGACTGGACGACACGCGCGGGAGGTTTCCTGGCTCGCGGCTCATGGCCCTGCCCGCCTTCCCGGTTTCCCAGTGGCATTTGGACAAGGCGCGCCGCCTACAGTTGCGGGGGCAGCCCGGGCGTCAGACCCGGTTCCCTTCGCCGTCGCGTGGAGAAGTCTTTAAGTGGAGCCGCTTCGGGGTGCAAGCAGAGCGGCCCTTAGGGCGTAACACCCGAATTGACGTTCACGTTGTCCACCTTGCACTTCTGCGCCAACTTGGGCCACAGCGCATGGAGCGGATGGTCGGGCGAATCCTCGTAGCGAGGTTTGCTCCAAGGATACCAGCCAGGCGGATAATCCGGCCGCAGAAAAATCTGAAAGCGGCCATTGTCGGCTATCGTGACGATTCCCGACATCGCCGTCACCACACAGTGCGGATCGCGCTCGCACTCCTTGGGAAATTCAATTTTTGCCTGTGTCGCGATATAAACGCCAACCCTCGCCTTCGCGCCGTCGGATTTTCTGAACGCATAGTCGACACCACGCGCGGTCGTCGGGACCCTGACGAATTTTCCTGGCTCGATGCTGTCGGAATAATAGATATGCTGTTCGATGTCCTTCGCTGGCACGACGGAAATAGCGTTCGGCGCGGCGCGAAGGACCGATGCGAGGCACGCGACATCCTTGGCGTCCGGTTCTGTCCCACGCGTGGCCGACGCGACGAGAACAGCAACGCCCAACACGACCGTGAATACCCTGGCCCGCTCCATGCGGGCTTATATCACTTGTGACGTGTTTTCGCACCAAGTCGCGCGAACGTCTCCGCCGCATCCAGCGACCATGGGCCGGGACAAAGCAGCGGCGTGAGCTGCGTCCATGCCGTGACCGCGCGGCCATCCAGTGCGCGCAGTGCGGGATGATGCTGCACCAGATAAGCGCGGCCATTCTGCTCGCGCGGATCGCCGCTCAAAATTACGAGTTCGGGCGCGCGGGCGATCACCATTTCCACCGGCAACGTAGAAAGACGTGTCGGACTCAAATCCGATGCGACGTTTTTTAAACCGGCGAGCGCCATGATCTCGTCGGTCATGCCGCCGCTGCTGGAATATCCGTTGGGCTCATAGATCAGGGTGCGCACCGGCGGATACGGTGCACGGGCTTTCGCATCGGCGATCTTTCTATCCATCTCCGCGAGCATCTGTACCGCGCGATCTCGCGCGCCCAATTTCTCGCCCAGCATCTTCGTCACGCTGCGCACATCGGCCAGCGAGTTGGCCCACGGCACATCGAGCACCGGCACATGCGTGCGCGCGAGCTGCGCGTGAAGCTGCGGCATCGTCCCCGCGTACATGACGACAAGATCCGGATTGAAGTTCAGAACCGTTTCGGCGGACGGACGGATCGTGGGAATGCCCGATCGCGCCACCGCATCGGCGATGGTGGAGACGACCGGGTGCCGGTCCGCCGCCTCGAACGACAGCGCGGCGATCTCCGCATGCGGGACCAGCCGCCAGACATATTCGTCGGTGCACAGGAACGTCGAAACAATCTTTCTCGGCGCACAAGTGGCTGAATTCGCGGATAGAATGAGCGCCGTCAGCACCGCGGCAACCCAGCCATGCGTTTTACGCATATTGCCGCCGTAGAATGCCCCACCCACCTGAGGCGGACCAATTTCGGGAGATTTCATGCGCCATACTCTAGCAATCATTGCCGCCGCCGCGACCATCACGGCACCTGCTTACGCCGCCTCGACACCCACCGACATCCTCGCCGCCAACAAGGCCGCCTCGGGCGGCGCCGCCTGGGACAAGAACGCGTCCATGAAGATGGTCGCGGACTATGCCGGCATGGGCATGACAGGCAAGGTCACATCCACCTTCGATCTTCGCGACGGCCGCTTTGTCGACGATGCCGCGATCGGTCCGGTGACACAGACCCAGGGCTTCGACGGCACGTCCGCGTGGGGCAAGGATCCCTCCGGCGCGGTGACGCCGCAGAACGGCGCGGGCCGCATGTTCGCGGTCAACGAAGCCTATCGCGACGCCAATCTGTGGTGGCGCAAGGATTTCGGCGGCGCACAGGTGACGCTCGACGCGCAGAAGAGCGACGGCGGCAATACGTATGACGTCGTGACATTCGTGCCAAAGGACGGCAGCACCTTCGATGCCTGGTTCGATACGAAGACCCACCTGCTCTATCGCATCGACGAAAAGCAGGGCTCCGTCACGCAGATCACCACCATGACCGACTATGCGTCGTTTGATGGCGCGATGGTGCCGAGGAAGGTTCATCAGGTCGCCAGCGACGGCAAGAATCCCGCGGACCAGACGCTGATCTCTGCAACTTTCCTCGCGCCCCAGGACGGAAGCTTCTACGCGGCGCCGAAGGTCGCGCTTGCCGACGCGACCATCGCGGATGGCGCGGCGGAAACGACCATCCCGTTCCAGCTCATCAACAATCACATCTATGGCGCGGTGAAGATCAACGGCAAAGGGCCGTACACATTCATCTTCGACACCGGCGGCATCAATCTTGTGACGCCACCGCTTGCAAGCCAGCTGGGCCTGGATGTTCAGGGCGGCATGGATGCGCGCGGCGCAGGCTCTGGCACCATGAAAGCAGGCATGACGCATGTTCAGCGCGTCGATATCGGCGGCGCCACGATGAAAGACCAGGCGTTCATGTCGCTGCCGCTGGACACGATGGAAAACACCGAGGGCATCCCGATGCCGGGCATGATCGGCTTCGAAACCTTCCGCCGCTTCGTCACGCGCTTCGACTATGGCAACAAGACCATCACACTGATCGACCCAAAGCGCTTCGATGCGAAGGACGCGGGCACGGCGGTGGCGATCAATTTCGACGGCAACATTCCCGAGGTCGAGGGCAGCTATGACGGCATCACCGGACGCTTCACAATCGACACCGGCGCGCGCCAGACCATCAGCCTTGGCACGCCCTTCGTCGAAGCCCATCACCTGCGCAACGCGGCGATGAAGAGCGGCGAAGCGACGACCGGTTGGGGCGTCGGTGGACCGACGAAATCCTACGTCATCCACGGCGCCAAGCTGATGATCGGCTCGGTCGCGGTGGAGAAGCCGCTGGTGCTGCTGTCGACCGGTACGGGCGGCGACGACGGTGCGTCGGAGACCGCGGGCAATATCGGCGGCGGCATCCTGAAGCGCTTCGTCGTGACCTTCGATTACCCGCACAACACGATGTACCTGAAGCCCGTCGCCGGCGAGGTCGCCGATCTCGATACCTTCGATCGCTCGGGCGTGTGGTTCAACAAGGATGCGGAGGGCTTCAAGGTTGTGGACGTCACGGCGAACACACCGGCGGCCGAGGCAGGTCTCGCCAAGGACGACATCATCACCGCGATCGACGGCAAGCCGGCGACGGGCATCGCGCTTCCCACCATCCGCATGCGTCTTCGCGACGATGCGCCGGGCACGGTCGTAACCCTGTCGGTCAAGGGCAAAGGTAACGTGAAAGTCACCCTGCGAGATCTGGTCTGATGTCGTGCGATGGCGCGGCTTCGGTCGCGCCATCGTGAACATCGCTCTTCTCTATCTGCGTGTACTTAGTCCCGTCACCGATCCGAGCAGGAACCATGTCCAAGACCCTCACCGCGTTTTTGTTGTCCACGACGTTCGCCACATCTGTTTTCGCCGCATCGCCCAACGACATCCTCGCCGCCAACAAGGCCGCGATGGGCAACTGGGCCGACAAGGCGACGCTGAAAGTCGAATACGCCTATTCCGGCCAGGGCCTGACGGGAACGAGTTCCTCTCTCGAAGATCTGCAGAACGGGCGCTATGTCGATTCCTACGACATACCGCCGCAAAGCGGTGCGACCGGATTCGACGGCGAGAAGGCATGGGAGAAAGAACCGTCTGGCACGGTTACCGATCAGGCCGGCGGCGACGTGCTCCCGCTCGCGA
>DATJUS010000104.1:0-30182 GCA_035502175.1 Rhizomicrobium sp. | reverse complement strand
GACGGCAAGCTCGGAGGCCAGGCACAGGTGCCGGGCGTCGCCGGCACATGGAAAGACCTGACCGACAACGTGAACTTCATGGCGTCGAACCTGACCGCGCAGGTTCGAAACATCGCCGAAGTGGCAACCGCCATCGCCGGCGGCGACCTGTCGAAGAAGATCACCGTGGACGTGCGCGGCGAGATTCTGCAGCTGAAGGAAACGCTGAACACGACCGTCGACCAGCTGAACGCCTTCGCCTCGGAAGTGACGCGCGTGGCGCGCGAAGTCGGCACCGAAGGAAAACTCGGCGGACAGGCCGTTGTGCGCGGCGTTGCCGGCACATGGAACGACTTGACCGACTCCGTGAACTCCATGGCGTCGAACCTGACCGCACAGGTTCGAAACATCGCGGAAGTCGCGACCGCGATTGCGCGCGGCGACTTGTCGAAAAAGATCACCGTGAACGTGTCGGGCGAGATCCTCGAGCTGAAAGACACCATCAACACGATGGTGGATCAGTTGAACGCCTTCGCCGGTGAAGTGACGCGCGTTGCGCGCGAAGTGGGTACCGAAGGAAAGCTGGGCGGTCAGGCCGAAGTGCCCGGCGTCGACGGCACGTGGAAGGATCTCACCGACTCCGTGAACTCGATGGCGGGTAACCTCACGGCTCAGGTGCGCAACATCGCCGAAGTGGCGACCGCCATCGCCGGCGGCGACCTTTCGCGCAAGATCACCGTGGACGTGCGCGGCGAAATCCTTCAGCTGAAGGAAACGCTGAACACCATGGTGGATCAGCTCAACCGCTTCGCCAACGAAGTGACCCGCGTGGCGCGCGAGGTCGGCACCGAGGGCCGTCTCGGCGGTCAGGCACAGGTGCCGGGCGTGGCCGGTACATGGAAGGACTTGACCGACAACGTCAACCTGCTCGCCGCGAACCTGACCACGCAGGTCCGCAACATCGCCGAAGTGACGACCGCTGTGGCGCGCGGCGACCTGAGCCGCAAAGTGACCGCCGACGTGAAGGGCGAAATTCTCGAGCTGAAAAACACCATCAACACGATGGTGGATCAGCTGAACGCGTTTGCTGCCGAAGTGACGCGCGTCGCGCGCGAAGTCGGCACCGAAGGAAAACTCGGCGGTCAGGCCCAGGTGCCCGGCGTTGCCGGTACGTGGAAGGATCTTACCGACAACGTGAACTTCATGGCGGGCAATCTGACCGCGCAAGTTCGTAACATTGCGGAAGTGGCGACGGCCGTGGCCGGCGGTGACCTGTCGAAGAAGATCACCGTGGACGTGCGCGGCGAGATTCTGCTGCTGAAAGACACGCTCAACACGATGGTGGAGCAGCTTCGCTCCTTCGCCGCCGAAGTGACGCGCGTGGCGCGCGAAGTGGGCACCGAAGGCCGCCTCGGCGGTCAGGCACAGGTGCCGGGCGTCGGCGGCACATGGAAAGATCTGACCGACAACGTGAACCTGCTCGCGGCGAACCTGACCACACAGGTTCGTAACATCGCGGAAGTGACAACCGCCGTGGCGCGTGGCGACCTTTCGCGCAAGGTGACCGCGGACGTGAAGGGCGAAATTCTCGAACTCAAGAACACCATCAACACGATGGTGGACCAGCTTAACGCCTTCGCCGCCGAAGTGACGCGCGTGGCGCGCGAAGTCGGCACCGAAGGAAAGCTCGGCGGACAGGCACAGGTGCCCGGTGTTGCCGGTACATGGAAAGACCTCACCGACACCGTGAACGTCATGGCGGCGAACCTCACCGAACAGGTGCGCGGTATCGTGAAGGTCGTGACCGCGGTCGCAAACGGCGAGCTCAAGCAGAACCTCACAGTGCAGTCGAAGGGCGAAGTCGCGGCGCTCGCCGACACCATCAACAACATGACCTCGACGCTTGCGACCTTCGCCGATCAGGTGACCAGCGTGGCGCGCGAAGTCGGCGTGGAAGGCCGTCTCGGCGGTCAGGCGAACGTGCCGGGTGCGGCCGGTACGTGGAAGGACCTCACCGGCAACGTGAACCTGCTGGCCGCGAACCTCACCACACAGGTGCGCGCCATCGCGGAAGTCGCGACCGCCGTGACCAAGGGCGACCTGACGCGTTCGATTCAGGTCGATGCGCGCGGCGAGGTGGCCGAGCTCAAAGACAACATCAACACCATGATCGGCAATCTGCGTCTCACCACCGATCGCAACACCGAGCAGGACTGGCTGAAGACCAACCTCGCGAAGTTCACGAACATGCTTCAGGGCCAGCGCGATCTCGGCGTCGTCGGCCGGTTGCTGCTGTCGGAACTGACACCGCTGGTGAACGCACAGCTCGGCGTCATCTATCAGATGACGAACGAAGAGGAAGGCAAGCTCAGCCTGCTGTCCTCCTATGCCGACGACGAGTTCGACGGGCATCCCCGCACCATCGATGTGGGCAAAGGCCTTGTCGGCCAATGCGCGCAGGACAAACGCAGCATCATCGTCACCGGCTTGCGCGACAACGCCACGCCGATCAATTCGGCGCTTCTGAAAGTCGCGCCCAGCAGCATCATCGTGCTGCCGGTCGTGTTCGAAAACCACGTCAAGGCGGTGATCGAGCTGTCGTCGCTCAGCAACTTCACCGATCTGGAAACCGCGTTCCTCGAACAGCTCACCGCCAACATCGGTATCGTTCTGAACTCCATCGAAGCGACGATGCAGACCGAAGGCCTGCTGACCCAGTCACAGAAGCTCGCCCGCGAACTGCAGACGCAACAGGGCGAGTTGCAGCAGACCAACGAAAAGCTCGAACAGAAGGCGCAGCAGCTCGCCGAGCAGAACGTCGAAGTGGAGCGCAAGAACCAGGAAATCGAACAGGCCCGCCGCGCGCTGGAAGAAAAGGCATCGGAACTGGCGCTGACGTCGAAGTACAAATCCGAATTCCTGGCGAACATGTCGCACGAATTGCGCACGCCGCTGAATTCCATCCTGATCCTCGGCCAGCAGCTTTCGGAAAATCCGGACGGCAATCTCTCCGGCAAGCAGGTCGAATTCGCGCGCACCATCCACGGCGCGGGCACCGATCTTCTCAACCTCATCAGCGACATTCTCGATCTGTCGAAGATCGAATCCGGCACCGTGACCGTCGATGCCGAGGAAATCGGCTTCACCAATGTCATGGAAGCGGTCGCGCGTCCCTTCCGCCATGAAGCGGAATCGCGTCATCTGTCCTTCGAGCTGCAGATCGATCCGACGATCGGCCGCACAATCTCCACCGACTCCAAACGCCTGCAACAGGTGCTCAAGAACCTGCTGTCCAACGCATTCAAGTTCACGGCCCAGGGCGGCGTGAAGCTGAGCGTGAAGGCGGTCAGCGAAGGCTGGAACCCCGACAATCCGATCCTCTCGCAGGCGCCGTCCGTCGTCGCGTTCGAAGTGGCCGACACCGGCATCGGCATCCCGGCCGAAAAGCAGAAGATCGTGTTCGAAGCGTTCCAGCAGGCCGACGCGAGCACCAGCCGCAAATATGGCGGCACAGGCCTCGGCCTCGCGATCAGCCGCGAGTTGGCCGCGCTTCTCGGCGGCGAATTGCATCTGCGCAGCACACCGGGCGCCGGCAGCGCGTTCACGCTTTACCTGCCGAGCCGTTACATCGGTCCTGTCGCCGATACACAGGCGGAAGCGCCGCGCAGCGCGCACAAGAATTACAGCGCCAATGCCCTGCCGGACCGTGCGGTCGAAGCGGTGCTCGACGACCGCGAGGACATACAGGATGGCGACAGCGTCCTGCTGATCGTGGAAGACGACCCGCACTACGCGCGCGTGCTCGTCGATCTCGCGCATGACGAGGGTTTCAAGGTGCTGGTCGCACAGGCAGGCGCCGACGCCATCGAGCTCGCGATCCAGTACCGGCCAACGGCGATCTCACTCGACGTCTTCCTGCCCGACATGCTGGGCTGGAACGTGCTGAGCCAGCTCAAGCACAACCCGCTGACGCGCCACATCCCCGTGCAGATTGTGACGCTGGACGAAGACCGTCAGCATGGCCTGCAACGTGGCGCATTCTCCTTTGTCACCAAGCCCACGACCACGCAAGGCGTCCAGGCCGCGATTTCGCGGATCAAAGACTACGCCCAGAACAGGCAGAAGCGGCTTCTGGTCGTGGAAGACAACGAAGCCGAGCAGCTCAGTATCCATGCGCTTCTCAACCATGATGACATCGAAATCGTCACCGCGAGCACCGGCGAGGAGGCGCTCGGCATCCTGCGCGCCCGTCCATGCGATTGCGTGGTGCTGGACCTTCGCCTGCCGGACATGTCCGGCTTCGATGTGCTCGATACGCTGCGCAAGGAGGAAGCGCTCGCCGATATTCCGGTGATTGTGTTCACGGGCCGCGAGCTGTCGGCGGAAGAAGATGCCCGGCTTCACACCATGGCGCGCAGCATTGTCGTGAAGGGCGTTGAATCCCCCGAGCGCCTGCTCGACGAGACCGCGCTCTTCCTGCACCGCATCGTCACCGATCTGCCCGAAGACAAGCAGCGGATGCTGGAGCGGTTGAACGGATCGGACGAGGATCTCGTCGGGCGCACCGTGCTTCTCGTCGACGACGACGCGCGCAACATCTTCGCGTTGTCGAGCATCCTGGAGCGGCGCGGCATGAACGTGCTCACCGCAACCACCGGCCGCGAAGCGATCGACCTGGTCGAGAATTCCGACGGCGTGTCGATCGTCCTGATGGACATCATGATGCCGGAGATGGACGGCTATCAGACGACCGCACAGATCCGCAAGAACCAGCGCTTCCGCAAGCTGCCCATCATCGCGCTGACCGCGAAGGCCATGAAAGGCGACCGCGAGAAATGCCTCGAAGCCGGTGCCTCCGATTATCTCGCCAAGCCGGTGAACACCGAGCAGCTGCTGTCCGCGCTGCGCATGTGGTTACACCGCTAGAGACCGACGATGGACCCGCACGATCAGGTAAACATCCTTCTCGTCGACGACCAGCCCGGCAAATTGCTGAGCCATGAGGTCATGCTCGAAGAGCTTGGTGAAAATCTCATCAAGACGTCTTCCGCCAAGGAGGCGTTGGAAGTCCTCCTTAAGACCGAGGTTGCCGTTATCCTGATCGACGTCTGCATGCCGGAGCTCGACGGCTTCGAACTTGCAGCGATGATCCGCGATCATCCGCGGTTCCAGCGCACGGCGATCATCTTCATCTCCGCGATCCACATTTCGGAAGCGGACTCTCTGCGCGGCTACGACGCCGGCGCGGTCGATTACGTGCCGGTGCCCGTGGTGCCCGAAGTGCTGCGTGCGAAGGTGCGTGTGTTCTGCGAGCTCTATCGCAAGACCAAATTGCTCGAGCGGCTGAACAGCGAGCTGGAAACGCGCGTCGCGGAGCGCACCGCCGCGCTCGAGGCGTCCAACGCACGCCTGCTGCAGAGCGAACAGGCGAAAAGCCTGGCACTTGCCGCGGGCAACATGGGTTCCTGGGAATACGGCTTTGCCGACAACACCTGGCGCATCGACGAGGGGCAATATCGCATATTCGACGTGAATCCCCTCGAAGACATGACCTCCGGGCACATGAACAAACTGATTCACGCCGGGGATATGGAGCGGCTTAGGCAGAAGCTCGATTCCAGCACGCCCGAAAACACTTCATTTCATTCGGAACTGCGCGTGCTCCGCGCAAACGGCGAAACCCGCTGGTGCCTTGTGTCCGCGGCGGTGACGTTCGACGATTCGGGACGCCGGTTGAACGTAAGCGGCGTGACCGTCGACATCACCGAACGCAAGGAAACAGAAGAAAAGCAGAATCTTCTGGCGCGTGAAGTCGATCATCGCGCGAGGAATGCGTTGGCCGTGGTGCAGGCGATCGTGCGCATGAGCCGCGCGCCGACCATGGAAGCCTATTCGTCGCGCGTCGAAGGACGCATCCGTGCGCTGTCGCTGTCTCATGATCTGCTGTCTCAATCGCGCTGGCAGGGCGCCGATATTTCGCGGCTGATCCGCGAGGAGATCGCGCCCTATCAGAATGACGGCGCGTCGCGCGTGCGCCTCGACGGGCCTTCGATGCTGCTGCCGCCCGACAGCGCGCAGACGATCGCACTTGCCATCCACGAGCTCGCGACGAACGCCGCCAAATACGGCGCGCTTTCGAACGAGACCGGCACGCTCGACATCCGATGGGAGCTGCACGACGGCATGATCGCGCTGATCTGGCGCGAGATGGGCGGCCCTGCCACGACCAGGCCGGCAAAGCGCGGCTTCGGAACGAAGATCATCGACAGTAGCATCAACGCGCGCAACGGCGGAAGCGCGACATTCGAATGGTTGCCCGAAGGCCTGCGCTGCACGCTGCTCTGGCGGCACAGCGCAAAGAACGGCCATGTTTCACCATCGGCAAAGCCCGCGACGGACTTGCAGGACACACGTGCTGCGGGCCCTCGGATCCTGGTGGTGGAGGACGAGCCTTTGGTAGGCATGCTCACGAAGGACCTCCTGTCCGAGATGGGTTACTCGGTCATGGGCCCGCTGAACAATCTCGCGGACGCCGTGAAGGTCGGAGAGGAAGCCGATCTCGAACTCGCCGTTCTGGACGTGAACCTTGCGGGAGAGACCGTGTTTCCCGTTGCGCGCATTCTGTCTGCCCGCAGCATACCGTTCGTGTTTCTCACCGGTTACGAAAAGCGCGTGATCGAAGAGGAATTCCGCTCCCGCCCCGTTCTGCAAAAGCCGATCGATTCGGACCTGCTGGCGACGACGCTGCGTTCCATGATGGCGCCGGCCGAAAAGCGCCCCGCAGCGAAGCGATAGTTCTTCCTCGTTTGTCCATGACGGTCGTAGTGCGCGCGCCGCGTTCGTCGTTCTGGATATATCTTGCGGCTGGATCACGCCTGTTGGCCGGTTCCAGATTTTCTAGGCGACCGTCCCATCGGGAACGACTCCGATATGTTGCCGCAGGGAATACAGGCCTTCGAGCAGCCGATCGCGCGACGCCTCGTCCAGCGGTTCTGCTTTCGGCGATAGAAGACGAATCGTATCGAGCGGAATTCTCAGAAGGCCGGAAGAGCGTTCTTCCTGGGTTTGCAGCCCACGGGCCAGATCGCCCAGGCACATCGCGGCTTTGACGAGATCGACATACTCGTAGGTTCCCGCGACCGTGATGATCGTATCCGCTGCTGCATCCAATCGATCCAGGATTTCTTTGCGAGAGAGCGCGCTGTCGGCATGGATCGCTTCCAGTCCGCCTATCAACACATCCAATTCATCGAGACAATCCTGCTTCACGCCTTCCAGCAGCCGGACAGCCTCTGCGATCGCTTGCTCGCGCCACATCCCGCCGGGGCGCTTCACCTTTCGCGCGAGCGCAGTGGGGGCCTGGAAAAACCGGATGTTCCCGCTTGTACGAGCCTGCTGGGTCATTCGGTCACGATCTTTGTTGGACGCAACATTGCGTCGATCTCATCCTGCGACATGTTCGGCTCCTTGGCCTCACCCAGCTCACCGGTGAGATCTGCCTCGCGACGGCCAACGCCTCCCGGAATGCCAGTGAACTTGAACCTGCGATCCGGTCCCGCATAGACGCTCGTTTCGACGAACGGACGTTCGCCATTGGCGGCCCAACCGATCCGGTCGAAAAGTATCTGAGGCGACACGGGCTTGCGTATCACGATATGCGCGCCCGAATCGCGCGCCGCGGTGACGTTGCTCATCTGCGAATAGGACGTGACGACTATGGTCGGCATAAAGCGAAGCGGAGGTTTCTGCTCGCGAATCCACAAGACGAGATCTGCCCCATCCATATCGGGCAGCTTTGATTCCAGCAGGCAGAGATCGTATGCGTGCTTCCTCAGCGCTTCCTTTGCCGCCGCGCCCGTTTCGACGACCACGGGCTGGTCTATTCCAAACCCGCGCAACATCTGCAGCAGAAGACCGACCGCAAACTTGTCTTTGTCCACGATGAGCGTGGAAACTCCCTGGAGATTGAGCGCCGCTTTCGTCATCCCGATGCTGCCTCAGATTCCGCCCCGTCCTCATCCCCCCAAAATTCCTCGCCCCCATTGAGGCTGACCGTCTGAAGCAGGCCAAGGGCCTGTCTCATTCGCGCTCTCACATCGGCAACCGGGTTGTTGTCGATCGCGTCCGACAGAGAGCCGGAATGAAGCGCCGTTCCGCTGATCACGAACTGCGCGACATGAGCGAGCAGACTGGACTGCGCGTGCGCGTTCTGCGCCAGCCTGTCGAAAGACTGCATGCGGACGATATTGAAAGCTGCACCTTTTCGGCCGGCCGTTCCTGAAGCCGCCGCGCCGAGCTGCGAGATCTCGCTTCCGATCCTCGAACATTCCAGAGCGACGGCGGACAGGAGCTGCGCGAGTTGCCGTTCCATGGTCTGGGTATCAGAAGAGGTCGACATCGTTGCCCTCTTCTGCACGCGTATGCAGCATCTGGTTTGCGCGCGTGAGTTCCTGGCTACCCAGAGAAGGTGCCTCCGCGATACCGAGTGCCAGCTGCGAAGCACGTCCCGATACGGGCCAGTACTTGATGCGCCGGGGAGACGTGCCGCCCGTGTCTCCGCCGACCAAAGGGATGCCCTCGTCCGCGAGGAACTGGCGCGCGAACCGGGCATTGCGGGAGCCGACATCGGACAATCCGGCAAGCACGTTCGCGCCGCCGAACAACTTGGCCTCCAGCGAGGAGCGCGCCGCGCCCTTTTTCAGGAGCGCGTTGATGAGCAGCTCCATGGCATTGACGCCAAAACGCTGCGCGTCTTTCGCGTCCTTTCCGCCGTCCGGCAGAAGGAAATGGTTCATGCCCCCGATGCCGCGATCGCGATCGCGAATGCAGGCCGCGATGCAGGATCCGAGCACGGTCGACAGCACTTCTTGCGGCTCAGCCGTCACGTGGTTTTCGCCCTGCGTGATCTGGACATACCAGCAGGATTCCTGCGCATTGAAGAACCGCCGCGGCGGCGGCGCGAATCCGTCACGCAGTTTCTGAGCCGGAAACGATGCCATCAGGTGAGGGCCCCAACAACCTGTTCGATCTTTTGCTTCAGCACGGCCGTCGTGAATGGCTTGACGAGATAATTGTTCGCTCCGAACTGCAATGCGCGCGCGACCAGTTCCTTGTCGGCACGGCCCGTGAGCAGAATGAACGCCGTGTTCTGCATCTGCGGATTGGCGCGAAGCTTCTTTAGAAACTCCAGCCCGTCCATCTCCGGCATATTGAAATCCGAGATGATGATGTGCGCGGGCACAAGCTGGACATTGTGAAGCGCCTCCGCGGCCGATGGGAACTCGCGGACATTGACGATCCCGATCTGCTGCAGGCTCGTGCGCACCAGCGCCCGCATCGTCAGCTGATCGTCGACGACGATCGCCTGGATTTTCGCAGCCGTGGCCATTACGCGACCTCCACGGTTTGCGCGAGCTTGAGGATATGATCGCCAATCTTTTCGAGTGGGAGCTGACTCTGCACGGCGCCGATTTCGTGCGCAATCCGGGGCATGCCGTAGACAATCGACGTTGCCTCGTCCTGCCCGATCGTTGAAGCGCCAGCCTGGCGCATGGCAAGAAGACCGGACGCTCCATCGCGGCCCATACCCGTGAGTATCGCGCCAATGGCGTTCGCGCCGACGTTGCGCGCCACCGAATGGAACAGGCGATCGACAGACGGACGGTGACCGCTGGTCGGTTCATCATCGACGAGGCGGCATCGCCACGTTCCGCGTCCGGAGACTTCGAGGTGCGAAACCGCGCCGGGTGCCAGAACGACTTTTCCGAAATCCAGCGTTTCGCCGTCAGTCGCTTCAACGACCGATGGCTTGCAGAGTCTGTCGAGCCTTCTGGCGAACGAGGTGGTGAAGCCGGCCGGCATGTGCTGTGTGATCACGGTGGGCGGACAATTGTCCGGAAAATGAGAGAGCACTTCCAACAGCGCTTCCACGCCACCCGTCGACGAGCCGATCGCGATCAGCTTTTTCTGGAACTGCATGCGATGAGCGGGCAGCGCCACCTCGCGCTTCTTTTCCAGCGGACGCAGGCGTGCCGTTGCGGCGGCCTTTACCTTGTCTGCGAGCTCCGTAGCGGATGCATCAAGAGCGGCACTGACGTTCTTGGTGGGCTTCGCATGGAAATCCACGGCGCCCAGCGCCAGCGCGTCGAGCGTGACTTCGGCGCCCGCTTCGGTGAGCGTGGAAACCATAACGACAGGCATTGGCCTGAGCCGCATGATTTTCTCGAGGAACTCGAGCCCGTTCATGTTGGGCATCTCGACATCCAGCGTGAGGACATCCGGATTGAGATTCTTGATCATCTCTCGGGCGATCGCAGGTTCCGGCGCTGCGCCGACGACCTCGATCTCCGGATCGCGCGACAGGATTTCCGCGAGCAGATGGCGGATGGTCGCCGAGTCGTCGACAATGAGGACGCGAACCTTCTTCATTGCTTTGTCCCCGCGAGGCGATAAGTCGTCTGTCCCGCGACCGTGAACGGCTGCGTGTCCGTGGCAATTCGCTCCGAATGGCCGATATAAAGGTGGCCGCCAGGCGTCATCTGATTGGCAAATCTCGACCAGATTCCATCCTGCGTCGGCTGATCGAAATAGATCATCACGTTGCGGCAGAAGATGACCTGAAACTTGCCCGCGATCGGCCAGTCGTGCAGCAGATTCAGCTGACGGAAGCGGACCAGATTGCGGACCTTGTCTGAAAACCGGAACCGCGACTTCGAGGATTCGACCTCTATCAACGATGCGCGCATCGGTATGGGAATGTCGTCAAGGCGCGCGATCGGGTAGCTGGCCGCCTCGCCGCGCTCGATCATGTTCGGGTCGAGATCGCTGGCCAGGATCAGAATATCGTGCTCCGCTGCGTCCGGCATCACGCTGAGCAAGGTCAGCGCCATCGAAAACGGCTCTTCACCGGACGAACACGCGGACGACCACAGACGCACGCGCTCCCCCCGGCGCGCGGCAGCGGCAAGGTCAGGGAGCACGACCTTGGCCAGGTGATCGAAATGGTGCGACTCGCGAAAGAACTTGGTGACATTCGTTGTCATCGCGGCGATCAGCGCCTGGCGCTCGTCGATGCCATCCTCGCTCTCGACGAGCGCGCAGTAGTCGCGAAAGCTGCGCAGGCCGATCGCGCGCAGACGTTTGGCAAGGCGCGAATAGACGAGGTTGGCCTTGCTCTCGACAAGAACGATCCCCGCCTCGCCGTGCACAAGCGCCGCGATCTTGTGAAAGTCCGCCCACGAAAAAGCGAACTCGCCCTGCGTCACGGGCCCAGCGTCTCGACTATGTGTGATTGCGGACATGTATCTCGCCTTCAGGCGGCCAGTGCATTCTGCGCAGCGACGAGCGACGCCGTCAGGCGCTCCATGCTCAGGATCGTGACCATGCGGCTGTCGAGCACGGCGATGCCCTCGATGAATTCAGACTGATCGTCCCGCGCGAGTTCCGGCGTCGGCTGAATGTCGGCGGTCGTGACCGTCAAAATATCGGACACCGCGTCCACCAGAAGACCGATGGTTCTGTCCGCGGCCTTGACCACCACGATCACATGTTTCGGGTTTGCTTCGGTCCGCGCGCGGCCAAGCCGTGCATTCAGATCGATCACCGGCAGCACCACGCCGCGCAAGTTGATCACGCCGAGAACATAGTCCGCCGAGTGCGGCAGTTGTGTCGTCGGAGTCCATCCACGGATCTCGCGAATGCTCATGATGTCCGCGCCGAACTCCTGTTCGCTTGACCGGAACGTGATGAACTGGCGGCGAGACTCGGCGTGAACGATCTGCTTGTCGTCCATGTTTCAGGTTCCTGTTGCTAAGGTTTCGTTGGAAGCGAGACGATTGCGGCAATTGGTGACGAGCCCATCGACATCCAGGATGAGTGCGACCCGGCCATCGCCCAGAATTGTCGCGGCCGCGATCCCGTCGATGTGACGGTAGTTGCCTTCAAAACTTTTGATGACGACCTGGTGCTGACCGAGAATCTCATCGACCACGAGCGCGAGACGTCCCGTGCCCTGGCTCTCGACGAGGATAACGACGCCGGTCTCGTTCGATTTGCGGCGCTGCACGCCCAGGAGTTCTGCCGTGTCGACGAGAGGAACATAGGCGCCGCGCACGTTCAGGAGCGCGCCGTTTCGTCCGAAAGGCTGGATGTCCTGCTTCTGAGGCTTGAGGCTTTCGACGATGTGGGCGAGCGGGAGCACAAAGGTCTGATCGCCGACACCGACGATCATTCCGTCGAGCACGGCGAGTGTCAGCGGCAGAGTCAGGCTGAACTTGCTGCCCTGCTTGGGGACGGACCCGATGCTGATGCGTCCGCCAAGATCGACGATGTTGCGCCGGACCACATCCATCCCGACGCCGCGGCCGGAAATATTGGAGACCTGGCTCGCCGTTGAAAAGCCGGGCATGAAGATGAGGTTGTCGATCTCCTCATCGCTCATCGGCGCGGCTGCGGAGATCAGCCCTCTCTCGACCGCCTTCTCGCGGACGCGCGGCCGGTTGATCCCACGGCCGTCGTCGCTCACTTCGATGAAGATGCGGCCGCCACGGTGTTCCGCTGACAGCGTGACCGTGCCTTCTTCCGGCTTGCCGGCTGCAATGCGATCCTCCGGTGTTTCCAGACCATGATCGACGGCGTTGCGGATCATGTGCGTCAACGGTTCGCCCAGACGCTCGATCACGGTCTTGTCGACTTCCGTCGCCTCGCCTTCGACGACCAGTCGGACTTTCTTGTTCGTTTGCGCGGCAAGCTCGCGCACCAGACGCGGCATGCGCTGGAACACGGACTTCACAGGCTGCGTGCGGATCGCCATGACGCTTTCCTGCAACTCGCGAAGCAGATGTTCGAGTTCCGACAATCCGTCGCCGATGGACGAAGCGTTGGGAATCTTGCACTCCAGCACACGCTGCGAGAGCATCGCCTGCGTGATTACGAGTTCGCCGACGAGATTGACGAGCCGGTCGACCTTGTCGAGATCGACGCGGATGGTCTGCTTGGCCGCGTCAGACGTCGCAGGCCCTTCCTTCTTTTCGGCGTTCGCCGGCTGTGTCGCGATCGAGGGCACCTCCGCGACGTCGGCGGCGATGGGTTCGACAACCGCAGGCGTTGGCGAACTCAAAGGCTCGACGGACAGATCGCAGTCGCCGACAACGAAATCGAATACTTCTTCGACTTTCTCCTTGGCGATATCGCCGTGAAGCGTGATCGTCCATGCGAAATAGGCCTGGTCCGGCTCGATGACATCCAGTGCGGGTAGCGCGGACAAGTCCGTCTCAACGACGGTTTCACCGAGCTGCGCCAGTTCTCTCAGAAGAAGGAAAGGCTCATTGGCCTTCGCGTAAAGTGCGGCGTGCGGCTTGAAACGAACAACCCATCCGCCGGCCGCCTTGGGCTCATCGAGATCGACGCAGATCTGCATCGGCGTGAAATCAAGACCCTCGAAATCCGCCGGCGCAGAATCTTCGTCGCTTGCACTTTCCTCTCCCGTCAGAGCCTCAAGCTCGGCTTTGAGGTTCTGCTCGTGCTCGGCCTGAAGAACTCTGCCCTCCCGAACCGCAGCGACGTGATCCGAGATGAGGTCGCCCGCGCGCAACAGCACGTTCACGACCGGCCCGGTGGGCGCAAGCTTCCCGGATCGCACATGATCCAGAACGGTTTCGAAAATGTGTGCAAATGCGACCAGAGCTTCGAAACCGAAAGCGCCGCCGCCGCCCTTGATCGAATGCACGGCCCGGAACACGGCGTTGATTGTCTCGTCGTCCGCTTCGCCGGCATCCATTGCGAGCAGCCCCTCTTCCATGGCGAGGAGCAATTCCTCGCACTCCTGGAAATAGGTCTGCTTGATGGCTTCCATCGGATCCATGCGCCGATCCTCTATGGCGATACGCGCCGCACGGCCGCGAGAAGCTTGACCGGATCGAAAGGCTTCACGATCCAGCCCGTCGCGCCGGCATCGCGCGCGCGTTGCCGCTTGGCGGGCTCGGTCTCGGTTGTGAGGACCAGGATCGGCACACCGCGCCGCTGCGGGTCACGCCGAACCTGGTCGATGAAACCAAAACCATCCATGCGCGGCATGTTGATGTCGGTGATGATGACATCGACATCGCCGGCGCTGCGCAATGCTTCGACGCCGTTCACGCCGTCATCCGCCTGGATCACGGTATGACCATCGGCGCCGAGCGCGAGCTTCAGCATGTCGCGCATCGTCTTGGAGTCGTCAACCGTCAGTATGACCTTACTCATGCCCGCTCCCCTCGATATCAAATTCTCCGGCAAGACCGAGACCGGCGGCCGTTTCCTTGAACGACGGCGACAGGCTCTCGAAATGCAGTCCCGCGCCGCCGGTCTGCGCGAAGGCACGCGCGGCGGAAACCAGAACCTGCAGGCAGGGCGAAGTGACTCTGCGCACGTCCTCGGCATTCACCGTGAGCCCCTCTCCCCGCGCCAGCCCGGACTGAAGATCGAGCTTCAGCGCTGCAGCGGCCGTCAGATCCAACGTCGACGGCAACTTGAGGACAAAGCTTCCCCGCCCGTCGTACGGCAACTTGAGGACAAAGCTTCCCCGCCCGTCGTCTTGCATGAACGACATGACCGAACGCTCCTAGAATTCCTGCCAGTCGTCTTCAGCCGGCGCGGCCTTCACGGCGAGCGCGGCTGACGCGCGCCGCCCCCCGGCAACCATTTTCTGGGACCGGGGAACGGCGCGCGATGCGGCAGCAACTGACGCGGGTCGAACAGTTGCTGCTGCGGACCGTGACGACGCCGAGAGAGAAACATCGCCAACTTTGAAGAACGATACGAGGTTGGCCAGTTCGGCAGTTTCGCTTGCCAGATTGCGCGAGGCTGCGGTGGACTGCTCCACCATCGCCGCATTTTGCTGCGTCACCTGATCCATCTGGTTGACGGCAACGTTGACTTCCTCGATGCCTGTCGATTGCTGCTGGGCCGCCTGCGCCATCTCGCTGACCAACGTGTTGATCTCGACGACCTGGTCGACGATCTTCTTCAGCGCCTCGCCGGACTCGCCGACGAGCTTGACGCCCGAATTGACCTGTTCGCCGGATGTCTTGATCAGCGTCTTGATCTCGCGCGCCGCTTCCGAGGAGCGTTGCGCCAGTGCGCGCACTTCGCTCGCAACAACCGCAAATCCCTTGCCGGCGTCGCCCGCGCGTGCGGCTTCGACACCCGCGTTGAGCGCCAGCAGGTTGGTCTGGAACGCGATCTCGTCGATCACGCCGATGATGTCGGTGATCTGCTTCGAGGACTGCTCGATCTGACCCATGGCGTGGATCGCGGTCTCGACCACGCGCCCACCCTCTTCTGCCGCCGATTTTGCGGTCTTTACGATGGTGCTCGCGTCTTTGGCGTTCTGGGCGGTTTTCTTCACCGTAGCCGTGATCTCTTCCAGGGCGGCCGCGGTTTCTTCGAGACTTGCCGCCTGCTGCTCCGTGCGCTTCGAAAGATCGTCGGCCGCCTGGCTGATTTCGCCCGCGCCGGTGGTGATGCCGGACGTCGAGGTCAGGACGCTCTTCATCGTGTCCTGCAGACGATCGACAGCGCCATTGTAGTCGGCGCGCAGCTGCTCGTAGTCGCCGGCGAACGCTTCGTTGAGACGGCTGACAAGATTTCCGACCGAGAGGTCCTTGAGACCCGAAGCCAGTGCGGTCACGACCTTGGCCTGCTCTGCGGCCTTCGCGGCGCGCTCGGCTTCCGCGCGATCACGCTCGTCTTCCAGAGCCGTCACGTCGGTGGCGAGTTTCATGATCCGGATCGTGTTGCCGGCTTTGTCCTTCACGGGGTTGTAAGAGCACTGGAGCCAAAGCACGCGGCCGCCGTTGGCGACGCGACGGAATTTGCCCGACACCATCTCGCCCCTGGCGAGCTTCTCCCACATTTCCTTGTACTCGACGCTATTGCGGAATCCCGGCTCCACCAGCATCGAATGGTGTTTGCCGACGATGTCTTTCAGCGAGTAGCCCATCACATTGAGGAAGTTGTTGTTCGCTTCGAGGATGGTCCCGTCGGGGCGGAACTCGATGATCGCCTGCGTGATCTGAAGAGCCGCCAGGCGCCATTCGTTGACACGCGTGTCGGTGACATCGTTCCATTCGAGCACGTTGCCGATATACTTGCCGCTCGCGTCCAGCACCGCCGAGACGCTGAGCGCGAATTTCAGATCCCCGACCGTGATGTCCGTCCGGAACGGAAGCCGGGACGGATCGGAGAGCATCTGACGCTGGTGCGACGGGTTCTTGTGAAAGACGTCGATGCAGGTTCCGACAAGCTTTTCCGCATCGATACCCGGAACCAGCTTGCGGAACGAGTCGATCTTTTCGCGGAAGAGCTTCCGGGTTGCTTCGTTGACGAAGGTGACGACGAAATCGCGGTTGACGGCCATGACCGGCGTGACGAAGTTCCGGACTGCCGAAACCATCACGTTCGGCATCAGCTCGCGCTCGATCCGGTTCAACTCGTCGCGATACGCGACCATCGAAGTGGCAAGTTCGCCGATTTCATCCTTGCGCCCGGTTGCCGGCACCTCGACATCCAGTTGCCCGGCGGCGAGTTTGCCCATGGCGCCCGCCATTTTCGTGAGCGGGCCGGAAATCGCGCGCACGAGCACATAGCCCACGCCAAAGCTCAGCAGCAGGCCCAGGCCGATCGCCACGTAGATGAGCATATCGGCGGCGGATACGGTCGCGTCAGCCTTGTTTCCTGCGACATCGCTTCCCTTGGATTGATATGCAACATCGCGCTCCAGCGCAGTGTGATAGTCCGCGAACAGGTTCTCGTAGTCCCCAACGAACAGCGCATTTGCGGCCGCTACACCCTTCGATCTTGAGGTGGCGAAAAGAACATCCTGGTCGGCGACATACTTCTGCCATTTGGAGTCGACCGCGTCAGCCAGAGAGCGCTCTTCGCCAGCGGATACGAGCGGTTCGTACTTTGCCCGCGCCTGCTTGATCGCATCGCTGATGGCTTCAAGACGACGCAGATCGTTCGCGCGATCGGCCTCTGTCGTTTCGAGCAGATACGTGCCCTGATAGATGCGGTATTGGGCCGTCAGATAGTCGATTTCGCCCAGATACCGTGTCGACGGCAGCCAGTTATCAGAGATGTCGTTCAGGTTGCTGTTGATCGCTGCAAACCGCGTCGTCGCAAAATACCCAAGACCGCCAATTATTAAGGACAACAGTGCGAATGCGGCGATGACCTTCGATCTCACCTTCGCGTTCTGAAAAGCCGAAACGATATTCATGACATCTCCGTTCGCCGTGTTAGTTTCACCAAGCGCATGAGCGCTCGTGTTTTCGTTCACGGGTGAAGATGTTCTCCAACTGTATATGCTTGCTTAAAGGATATTCGAGCGATTTTCCGATGTGCGCGGGTTACGAGAGCGTTTGCAAATCGCAGCGATTTGAAAATGCGAATGTAAACCGCCACTTCCAGCGACTCGCACTGCGCATGCATGCAATACGATGCACCGCATAGGTATTAGTCCGTATATGTAGTTCTCCTGATCGGCATCGTGCGCTCATTTAACGGCATCTAGACGCGGCCCTATCAAGATCGCGGGATGCAATGGAAGCTTCTCCACAAAGTCGCGGCACTTGTTGCTGCTTGGCCGACCGCTTCGATGGCGAGCGCGCCGTTTGTAACCGACGATTCCGGCATTGTCGGAGACGGTCTGGTTCAGGTTCAAGCCTCGGTTCAGGGCACAACCAATGACCGCGACGGAACCAATGGCGCCGCCGGTCTCGAAGTCGATCTTGGAATCGGTGGTAACACGCAGATTGGAGTGGTCCTGCCTGTTGGATTCAGTGCGCCAAATCGCAGCGACCTGGAGACAGACAGCTCCGTTCTGGCCGCCGGCATCAAGTATCAGATCGCTTCGCAATCCGACGACGGCTGGATGCCCTCGGTGGCGTTCGAACCTTCGGTTCAATTTTCCTTGCACAAGCCTACGCCGCAGATGGCCGATAGTGGGACGCACTTCTTCTTCCCGCTTTGGGCCGAACGAACGTGGTCGCACTGGGCCGTGTTTGGCGGCGGCGGATACAGAACAAATCCGGGAGCGGACGGGCGCGACTCCGTGTTTTCCGGCGCGGGAGTGACGCGCAATATCGATGACCATGTCAGCATCGGCATGGAATTGTTTGGGGAAACAGCGATCGCGAAATGCGGAACCGGGACAATCGGTTCCGATATCGGCGCGAATTACGCGATCTCGAACACACTGGCCGTTCAACTCGCCATAGGCGCGGGCATGACACCCAGGGGCGGGACGACCAATGCTACCTACTTCGCGGGCATACAGTGGGTGATCTAGTATTTCGATGATACGCGCATGGGTTCGCTGAAGAGAGCGCGAATTCGCGCCTGGTCGATTTCACCGCTGCAGGATCGAGGCCCGCTTCACGGGACGGCTAGTTGAATTGCAGAGTGGCGTCGAAAAAGAAATTGTCGGACACTCCATACGCAATCATTTCGAGCATCTCGGCAACTCTGGCCAGATTGTCGTCACGGGCGTTGCCGCGTCGCATCAGCTCTGCGCGGACCTGCTCGGCCGCATTGGCCAGCGTTATGCGCGTGGATCGTGAAACCTCTTCAATGCGATCCTGCAGCTGCAGCGATTCCGACTGGACCATGAGCGAACAGATTCTGGGATCATATTTCATGTGCAATCTCCGCAAACACGAAACCGTTGCACGAAAGCATCAGCCGCAATAGCCGGGAAACTTCCTTAGGTAGAGTCCCTATTCGAGATGCTAGTGGACGGTGACGCCGGGCGCCGCCTGCGGGTTGTCCGTGAGAAACTGGCGCAGCGCCATCACGACTTCCGTCGCCTGATGGACGAAACCCTCGTCAAGGGCGTTGCGGATATCGCCGATCATCGTTTTGCAGATCGTGCTGGGGCTGCTCCCCGCGGCATTGGCGACATAATCCTTGAGCGTCGCTTCCGCGATTTCGGGCAGGTGCTCAAGTTCGGCAAGGGCCACGACATCTTCGTGATCCAGGACGCACATCGTGGCGCATTCGCTCAGTGTGATCATGATTGTCTCCCGCTCTATGGGACAATCCGACAACGGCCCGGGCCGGCGCGGGGTGATCTGGATCAATATGTCGGTAACAATCCTTACGCGGCCCGCATACGCAATTCTGCCTATGAAACGTCGCGGCCGGCCGTCGATCGGCTATGCGGCCTCGGTCGCGTGATCCTGGAGCACGCGGCAGGCCGGCACTGTCAGCGTGATGCAGGTTCCGACACCGGGCTCGCTTTCCAACGTCAGAGAGCCGCCGTGCAATTCCATGAGCTGCTTCGCCAACGGCAGACCGAGACCGGTGCCTTTGTGTTTGCGCGCGGTGTCGGAATTGATCTGACCGTAGTTCTCCAAAGCCTTGGCAATGAGTTCTTTCTTGATCCCGATCCCGGTATCGCGAATGACGATTGCGAGGCCGCCGGAGCGCAGTCGCGCCGTCAGATCGACATGCCCGCCCCGTGGCGTGAACTTCACGGCATTGGACAGCACATTGATCAGCACCTGCTTGATCCTGCGCGTGTCCACGAGGATGCAAGGCAGATCGGCGGGGACGTCCACTGCAAGCGCGACCCCGCCACCCTCCGCCTGCTTCTCCACCATTCGGCGCGCGTCCGCAACGATTGCCGCGAAACTCGCGCTCTGTTCAAAAAGCTCTGTCTTCCGCGCATCGAGTTGCGAGAGATCGAGAATGTCATTGATGAGCGAGAGCAGATGCGTCCCGGACTCGTGGATGTCGGTCGCGTAAGTCCAGTAACGATGGTTGCCGAGCGGACCAAACAGCTGCGTCGTCATCATCTCCGAAAAGCCGATGATGGCGTTGAGCGGCGTCCGCAATTCGTGACTCATGGCGGCCAGGAAGTCCGATTTGGCCTTGTTCGCCGCCGCCGCTTCCGTCAGCGCCGCGGCACGGTCCTCCAGAGATTTCTCAAGATCCTTCTTTGCCGCTTCCAGCTGCGCAACATAGTCGCGAAGGACAAGCGCTTCGCGCGCGGCACGACCGGCAATGCGGTGATCGATCACCGCCATCATGAGCCCGATCCCGATGATGAGCGTCGCGAGCGCCGCGACGGCAACGGCAATCATTTCCGGATCCAGAATGCCTTCGGCTGGCGCAATTGTCGGATCGTAGTGGAAATCCACGGCAGCCATGCCGGTGAAGTGCACCCCGCATATGGCGAGCGCAAAAGTCCGCTGCTCGCGAAATATGAGCGCAGACCTCTCCGCCGCACGGCTAGCGTGACGGCTACCGTCGTCAGGAGGGCACCCGCCACGAGTGATAGCGCCGCGATTTCAGGATTCCACACCTCGTCCGCGGATATCCGAAGGCCCGCCATGCCGACATAGTGCATGACCGCGATGGCGGCGCCCGAGACCGCGCCACCGAGCCAGGCAAACCGTCCAGCCACCGCCAGCGCAAGGCCGCCCGTACACAAACCGATCGCGATCACGCACGACGCAATCGTGAGCGTCAAATCGAAGCCGAATGGAATTCCTGGCTCATACGCCAGCATGCCGACAAAATGAGTCGCCCATATTCCGCTGCCGGCGACGAATCCGGCACCGGCAATCCACAGCGCGCGGGCACCACCGCTGCTGATCCTGGCCCTTCTGATGAGACTGACGGCCGTCGTGCATGCAAACACGCACAGTACACCGGCCAGCAGAACCAGCCGGAGATCGTGTTCGCCTATGATGCAATCGATGACACGAAGCATGCCATGACGAAAGCACGCGAGCGTAAAACCGCGCTAAAGAAATGCCGCACCGGCGCTAAGTAAAAATACTTGCTCACCAGGCTCGACGCGTGCGGTGAACGCGCCATAGGGGAAATTACGTATATTCCGCGAACGCGCGCGCCAATACGCTGCGGCTTCTGGAGCCGGGTGGATAATGCAATGGTCGAGAGCAACGGCTGGGCGATCTGCGTAATCGACGATGATATCGCTGTGCGCGAATCCACAGTGATGCTTCTTGAAACTGCCGGCTATACCGTGAAGTCCTTCGCGTCGGCGGACGAGCTGTTTTCTTACTCAGGTATAGCCGACATCCGTTGCTTCGTGGTGGACTTCCACATGCCCGGGCTGAACGGCGTCGAATTGCTTGAGAGTCTGCGCGCCCGCGGGATCGACACGCCGACGATTGTCCTGACCGGAAACGGAGAGCGGCTCAGCGAGCGTATGACTCGGGCCGGTGTGCTGAAGATACTTCGCAAGCCCGCATCGGAAGACGATATTCTGCAGTGGATAGAGACCGCCCTCAAATCGCGCGAAAAGCCCTGAGCACGAAGCGGTACGTACAATTCCTGACGCCCGCCGCTTGGTCATTTAACATCCCATAGATCATCGGCGACCACACTCGCTACGGCAAGCAAGCCTGGCAGCAAGACGATGAAATCCGTCAGCATCAAGGGAGTTTTCTTCGCGTCCTTCGGCGCGATGCTGGTGCTGATCTGTGCTGTGGGAGCATTCGCGCTGCACGAGTTTGGCGCCCTGGCGGACCTCAACCAGCGCAGCAACGCGACAATGCTCCCCGGCCTGGTCGCGACCGCGAGCCTTGACGCCGAGCTCAGCACCATCAGGCGGTCCGAAGCAGAGCACATGCTGGCCGGCGGCATCGCGCAAAAGGCGGAGGCGGAGGCCGCGATCGAGGACGCGGAGAATGTTATCGAAGCGGATCTCCGTCAAATGCGGCCTCTCGCGGACACCGCGGCGGAGCGGAGAATACTCACCGTGTTCGATACGCATATCCCGAAGTTCTTCGGTCAAGCCGATGCGATATTGGCTCTGTCACGCGAGAAGAATATTGCCCAGGCCCAATCGCTCTTCATGGGGCAGCAATACAAAAGCTTCCATCTGATGAATTCCCTCGTCGATCGTTTCAGCGCGATCAACAGGGCGAAAAGCGCAGCGGATGCAAGCATGGACGCGCGCAACGCGCGGCGCTCGACGTATATCATACTGGCGGCAATGCTTCTCGCGGCAATGGTGGCCGTCGCCGTCTTTGCCGGGCTTGTGCGCACGGTTGTCTGGCCGCTGATACAGATGACGAAGGCGCTCGGCGAACTTGCAGGTGGAAATCTCGACGCCCGGGTGCCGGCAACATCGCGAAAGGACGAGATCGGCCAGCTTGCGAAAGCCATGGCGAGTTTCAAGACGGCCGCTGTCGCGTTGAGCGAAGCCAAGGAGCAAGCAGAGGCTGGAACGCGCGCCAAGTCGGAATTCCTTGCGAACATGAGCCATGAAATCCGCACCCCGATGAACGGCATTCTGGGCATGGCGAACCTGCTGCTGGACACACATCTTGACGAGGAGCAGCGCGGCTTTGCGGAGATCGTGGCCGAGTCCGGCGAGTCGCTGCTGACTGTCGTCAACGACATTCTCGACATCTCAAAGCTGGAAGCCGGGAAGCTCGATATCGAGTGCATCGATTTCGACCTCGTCGCGACGGTGGAGAGCGCGGCAGCGCTCATGTCAGCAAAGGCGCGTCAGAAAGGGATCGACATGGCTGTGTTCGTCGAACCCGCGGCACGCGGTGCCTATCGCGGCGATCCGACCCGCGTCCGTCAGATACTTCTTAACCTGCTCAACAACGCGATCAAGTTCACGGAGAAGGGCGGCGTCTCCATCGAAGTCGTGGTGAAGCTGGGGCACCGGCTGGCGGAAACGGGTGCTGCCGTGCCCCTGCGTTTCGAAGTGACGGATACCGGCATCGGGATGGCGGAAAGCGTTCGCGAGAAGCTGTTTCAGAAGTTCACGCAAGCCGACAGCTCCATGACCCGTCGCTTTGGCGGCACGGGCCTCGGCCTCGCCATCTGCAAGCAACTCGTCGAGCTCATGCATGGCGAGATTGGCGTAAACAGTACGCTCGGCGACGGTTCGAAATTCTGGTTCGAGGTCCCATTCGAGAAATCGAAGGAGCAGGTTGCCGACCGCACGTCCCTACCCGCGCATTTCAAGACACTGCGCGTCCTTCTGGTGGACGATATCGACATGAATCTCACCATCATGACGCGGCAGCTCAAGGTCTTCGGCATGTCGGTCACGACCGCCAACGACGCGTTCGCGGCGATGGCCGAGCTGGAGCGCGCCTGGCACCGCGGACAGCCTTACGATCTCGTATTCGTCGACCAGATGATGCCGGGACTGTCGGGTATCGATCTGGCCAGGCGAGTGCGCGCGAACGAGCGCCTGTCCGAGACACGGCTGGTGATCGTTTCGTCCGGCGGCCGCAGCACGGTTCGCAACGCGACGGATGTCAGGCTTGACGCGGTGCTCGAGAAGCCCGTGCGCCAGCAGGAACTGCTCGACACACTCATCAATATCTACAGCACCAAATCCGAAATTCCCGACGCCGCCGTTAAAGATGCGGAAGCGGGAACGAAGCGGCCGGCGCACGCCCCCCTCACGCACCGGCCGCTTCGCATACTTCTCGCCGAAGACAACAAGGTGAACCAGAAATTCGCCAGCGCGCTGCTCAGCAAGGCCGGACACAATGTGGAAATCGCCGAGAACGGCCATCAGGCCGTCGACGCTGTACGCAAGTCTCGCTTCGATCTTGTGCTTATGGACATCCAGATGCCCGAGCTGGATGGCGTGCACGCGACGCGGCAGATCCGAAGCCTGAGTTCGGCGCAGCGCGACATTCCGATCATCGCCATGACCGCGCACGCGATGGCGGGCGCTAAGGAAGAATATCTGGCTGCGGGCATGAACGACTACATTTCCAAGCCGGTCGATCCAAAATTGCTGTTTGCCAAGATTAGCGCGATATCCGGCGTGATCGCGCCAGCCGCTCCCTCCACGCCGGAGCCTGCAGCCCCTGTCCTGGACATTTCAAAACTCGAAGAGCTCAGATCCGCTCTGCCCGCCCACAGTCTGGAAGAGATGATCCATCTCTATCTGACCGATGTGGATATTTGTCTGGAAAAACTGGCGAGAGCGCGGGCGAGAAGCGATCTCGAACTTTGCGGCCGGGAGGCGCACACCATCGTCGGCATGGCCGGAAATCTGGGGGTCATGAAGGTGAGCGCCACGGCACGGAACCTGGAAGTTGCCTGCCGGAGGAATGAGGTTGCGCGCGTCTATCCTCTTATCGGCGAACTCAGCGAATCCTGTGTTGAGGCCGCGAGCGCGCTCGAGCAATGGATGAAGAGGCGCGTTCATCCGTTGCTGGCGAAAGCGAGCTAGGGCTTCCATGCAGCGCATCATCAAACCCGATCTCAAGTTCGTCGCGACGCCCGCGCTCCTGGAGCGCGGCTGTGTCGTCGTGATCGGCCTGGAGGCGATCCGCGACGAGGCAGGCGCGCGCTGGGACAAGATGCGCAACTCGATCTATCTCAATCTTGAAGCGCTGCTGCGCCAGAAACTCAGCGGCACGGACTATTTCAGCCAGCTCGACGATATGTCGTTTCTCGTAAGCATGCCTGCGGCTTCTTCGGATGAGGCACAGATTCTCTGTGTCAACGTCTCACACAATCTTCACAAGAATCTCCTGGGCCATTGCGATCTCACAAATCTGCGCATCTCGCGAGCCACACGCCTCGATGGCGATACGCTCGAATGCATGAACACCGAGGGCGTAGAGTTATCGGAAATCGCCGAGAAGGCGGGTCTGAAACTTGGCGGCAACGTCGTGCGGGATCGCTTCCAGAGCGCGCAGATGAGCCTCGCGCAGGGGCCGCCCCGTCCATCAACATTCCGCTTTACGCCACTGCTGGACATTCAACATGAGGCCGTGACGGCCTACCGGTGCGACTCGTTGATGGCATCTTCCTTGTTCGAAGCGATCCAGCCCCAACCCAACTTCAAATCCGACCTTGCCGATCTGATTGCGCGCCTGCGCTTTGCGACAGACGCGCTCGCCAAACACCTGTCGGCGGGACAGAAATACCTGCTGTCGTTGCCGATCTCCTACGAATTGCTGGGCTCTCCGGTTGCCAGAATGGAAGTGGCTTCGCTTTGCCGGAATTTGTCGTCAGCGATGCGGCCATATCTGCAGTTCGAAATCGGAGAATTGCCCTATGGTGTGCCCCAGAGCAGACTATCGGAGCTTGTCAGTTCTCTGCGCCCCTTTTGCCGCGGTGTGACGGCCTATCTGCCGGCCCGCATACCGAGCTATGCCGCTTACCAGGGCGCCGGGCTGAGTGCGATCGGGCTTTCGCTTTCCGCCGGCGTGCTCGCGAATACGGACATGTCCAGCGAAGTGTTCAAGCTGGCGACCAGCGCACAACGGTTGAATCTCAAAAGCTTTGTCCTCGACGTTCCCAATTGCGAGATGCTTCTTCTCGCGCAACGGCTGAAGGTCAGTGCCGCTTCGGGACAAATGATCGGACATCCGATGACCTTGCCGGAGCCCGTAAAGCGCCTGGCGCTATGTGATATTATCACGCGCGAGATGCATGCTGCCGAAACTGACGAGTCGCATCGCTGCGAAACGCTCTGCGCCTGAATGCAGCATTCAGTCTTCGGACGGACGCATCATCGGCGTGAAATGCGGGCCGTCCGGCCGGCGATAAAAGATGTGATTTCCTATCTGCGCCGTCCGAACAAGCTTTGCAGCCCAGGTCGGGCGCACATAGTCGGCGTGATAGTTCATCGCATCATAGGTGATGTCGGAAAGCGGGATTTCGCCTGCGAGGATTCGGGCCGCCAGGACCTGGGCATTGCGCCAGTCTTCGCGCGATTTTTCCCGGGCTTTCGATCCATCGCACGCAAAAGAAAACTGGCATCCCGCGCGCGGCGCGCCTTCGTACACAACGGCACAGATAGAGCGGCCATATCCGCCGCTTTGAAGGCGGTGCAGAATCACTTCGGCGACCGCTTCCTGCCCCCTTTCTCCCTCGCCGCGCGCCTCGTAGTACATCGCTTCCGCAAGGCAGCGGTGTTGCGC
This sequence comes from Rhizomicrobium sp., assembly GCA_035502175.1. Classification (GTDB taxonomy): domain Bacteria; phylum Pseudomonadota; class Alphaproteobacteria; order Micropepsales; family Micropepsaceae; genus Rhizomicrobium. The sequence goes on along the minus strand of DATJUS010000104.1, from coordinate 4,275 downwards.
CAGCAGTTTCTCTCCCGCTTCCCGTCCGGAATCGAGTGACGCTGAAACAGGGGCGGCCGGTGCGGGAATCTGGACGTATTCCACCATCGTGTTCATCAATCGAACGGTGCGAACAACCGCGGGTGAATAGACCAGTGCGGAACCGAAGATAATTCCCCCAATCGCGATAATCACGGCCATGACAGCGACCAGCACGCGGTCTGCGCGCGCAGATGCCAGCTGCCATTGCATGGCCGGCAGATGGATGCGCTGTCGAAGGACCGCGCTCCGTATGACCGCACCGGTCGTGTTCGTCTCCAGCCTGTTCATCGATGCCTCCAGACGAAAGCGCATGGCTTTCGAAGCCCCCCTGATTGGGCGAAGACGGCGTGTGTGGCATTGCGAAATGTCAGGATACGGAGCAACGCGTATATGGCAGCCAGGGCTTTCCGCCCCGGGCACGTGGCTGCTATCGGCGAATAGGGGAAACCCCTGATTGGTCCGTACGCGAATCACCTTAGGTGGAATTCCGAACTACAGATTGGGATCAAGCTTAACGAAGCTCTCACCCGACGAGATTGATCTCGTCATTCAAAGCGGGGAGCAAAAAATGCCGATCTCATTGAGTACCGCGCGAAACGTACCGGGCGCGGCGTTGGACCAGTTCGCTGCAATTCATGCGTCTTCGTACGCCAGCCCGGACATGCCGGTCACGCTCAACGATCATCTGCGGACGCTTCACAGTTACAGCACGCGCCACCACTATCGTCGCGGCGAAGCGATCTTCGCCGAGGGCGAGACCGCCGATCGCGTCTACAAGATCATTGTCGGCACCGTTCGTCTCTGCCGCTTTACGCCGAGCGGCCGCCGCCACATCTCCGACTTTGTGCTTGCCGGCGACCTCCTCGGCTTTCTGGAGTGCGCAAAACATCCCGCCACTGCGGAAGCCGTCGAAGACGTGACGCTGATTTCCTATCCCCGCTCGTGCATCGACAGGCTCGCGGCATCGAAACCGGAAATTCGCGCGCGCCTTCTGTCCCATCTGTCGGACAATCTGCTGGAGGCGCAAAATCATCTCTTTGTGCTCGGATGCCAGAGCGCGAAGGAGAAGGTTGCATCCTTCCTGATGCGCCTCGCCGAAAGGACGGATCTCGGGGCCGGTGAGACTCTCGATCTGCCGATGGGCCGCCAGGACATCGCCGACCATCTCGGCATGACCATCGAAACCGTGAGCCGCACGATTTCGATGCTCAAGAACGAGGGAACAGTGTCGGTTCCGAGCCAGCACGAGCTGGTGCTGAAAAACATGGGTGCACTTCGCACATTGGCCATTGAAAACTGAGCGCGAGCGCCATGACCATTCGCACCTCCGCTGCCCAACTGATCCCGCAGGCGCCGGCGATTCATCCGGCAGCCGACGGCGCGTCGATGATGATGATTGTCGCGATCTGTGCGATCGTCCTGGGTCTGATTGTCAGCATCGCGGCCATATGGCTTTACGTGAAGTTGGCCGACCAGAGGCGCCAGTCCCAGACCGACCTTCGTCATGCTGACGGCCAGATCGCATTTCGCGATGCGTTACTCGCGACAGGAAGCGATTCCGTTGTCGTCCTGACACCAGGCGCGCAGCAGCCGAAAAGCGCCGATGGCGCCAACGCGCTGCTGATGGCCGCCATGGATGGTCCGGATTCGAAGCGGGTCGCCGGCGCACTCGGTGCGCTTACCCAGGAGGGACGCTCGTTCGACCTGATGGCGCGCAGCTCGAACGTGGCGGAGATAATTGCCATTCGTGGCAGAACCGTCGCCGGAAGAGCGGTCGCCTATGCCAGAAACATGGGGCCCGCGGTCCCTGCCCTCGACTACAACATGCTGCTCGATGCAGTTCCCGCGCCGGTTTGGGTTCGGGGATCCGACCTGGCTCTGCGTTGGGGCAATCAGGCGTTCCTGGAAGCAGCCGAGGCGCCCAACCTGCAAGCCGCACTGACGGCGAACGCGTCCTTGCAGGACACCGAGACCGATCTTTTCGCCGCCGTGATTGACAGCGGTGCGGATGTCGAAGCGACACGCTATGCGCTGGTTGATGGCGAACGCCGGGCTTATTCACTCAAATTCGTGCGCCTGCCCGATTCCAGTGTCGCCGGCTTTGCCGTCGACATGACGGAGAGAGCACGGGCTGAGGGCCGCTTGCGGCTTCACGTCGAGGCGACGGCCGACATGCTCGAAGGCGTCCCGGGGGCAATTGCGAAGTTCGACAGCGCCCAGAAGCTGGAAAGCTTCAACAGCGCCTACGCCAAACTGTCGGGGATCGATGAAAAATGGCTCGATACCCATCCGACGCTGGGCGATGTGCTGGACCGGCTTCGCGCCGCACGCAAATTGCCGGAGCAGCAGGACTACGCAGCGTGGAAAGCGGCACAGCTGAAACTGTTCGAAATGTGCTTCCAGCGGCATGAAGAGTTCTGGCATCTCGCCGATGGACAAAGCCTCAAGATCTCCGTCCGGCCCCATCTTCTTGGCGGTCTCGTCTTCACGATCGAGGACATCAGCGAGAAACTGCGCCTGGAATCTTCGTTCAACCTCCTCGTTCAGGTTCAGCGAGCCATGCTCGATACGATGGAAGACGCGATCGCGATTTTCGGTCCCGACGGAAGGCTGGCGTTGTCCAACACACGTTTCGCACAGCTTTGGAATCTCAGTGAGGAAGAACTCCAGGCGCAGCCCCATTTCACGAAAGTGGCAACCCTGGCGGAAGCTCGAAAAGGCCGCGACGGAATCTGGGGCATCGTTTCCGCCGGTATCGTTTCCGCCGAGCCCGAACGCTGCAACGACTGGGGCCGAGCTGTCCGCGCGGATGGACGCACGATCTCATTGTCCATGGCCCGGCTCCCGAACGGCGCGACGATAGCGACGTTCTCCGATCTCACAGATGTGCAGAAATTCCAGCAAGCGCAGTTGGAGGCACCCCATGTCGCTGCTTGAATCCGGCATTGGCAATTCCATTCGCGCGTCGCGCCCCTTCCATCAGCGTACGCGCGAACGCGGTCTGGTGATCAATGGCCATCCCGATCCACGGCCGGAAAGATTCTGTGCCGCACTTTGCCGGGCATGGGTCGCGGGTGCAGCGGCCGCGGGACAGGAGGCCGACACGATTTCCCTGGGGGAGATATTCCCCGCAGAAGGGCAAAGCGGAACCGACCAACTCGCGAAAGCGCTGGACGCTCTGCGCAATCGCGCGCGATTGATGGTCGTCTTCCCGTTATGGCTCGACAATCCGCCCGAGATCGTCACGCGCTTTTTTGAGCACGTCGCGCGCGATTGCGACCCCGGTCTTCGGAACTGCCATGCGCACGTTCTCGTGACGATGTCCTTACCGGCTTTCGCACATCGCTCGATCGCGCGCGGCAGCGCCGGAGCTGACCGGTTGCAGAACGCGATATCGCTTGTCGGCGTGGAGATCGACGCGCTGAACTTTGTCGGCAGTGTCGATTCGCTTTCGCTCACGCAACGCGAGGAGTGGCTGCACAGGCTTCGAAGGCTCGGCACCGGCAGGTGATCGCGCCCCGTGGCAACTTTGACAACAATGCTAGGCGGCGGGGCGGAATTCGGCGCGGGCCTTTGCGATGGCGATGTGAGCAGCGATCACGCACTCGATCCACCCCAACAACGCGCGCTTGTTGACGGGCTTCTCCAGGACGTCGAGCGCGCCGCTCAGCGACAGGCTCGCGCGCGGCAACACAATTTCTGCATCGACGACGAGAATTGCCGGCACGGTCACGCCCCGGCGGCGCAGGGTTTCCAGCGCCATCAACCCATTTTCGCCAGGGAGATCGACTACGAGACAGATCGCATTAGCCGAGCTCGGGTGCGCCAGATATGCGTCATCCGAGACAACTTTTACGACCGGCAATCCAGATCGCGCCTGCAGCGGTGCGAGTACATCGGGAATGTCCCCAACACCACTTATGACGAATATTTGAGAGCGCATTTATTTTGTCCATGTACGCCAGCCCTGACGCTTTCACGGGCCAAGCCCAAGGAATAGTTGGGAAAAATGCGTATCAAACGGACATTTGACGAAATTTTGCGACCCATTCTCATGGAACTTTATATCTACATTTGGTTGAGAGAGGTGTTACTCTGGGTTGAGATCGGGGAGGGTACGGACTCAAGGGGGACAGGCGTTCGTACAGACATGTCAGTTGACGTAGCGTCAGACACAGTTTTCAGCGCGCTCGTAGCCACAGCGGTCGACGGCATTGTGGTTATCGACGCCGATGGAATTGTCCAGGTTTTCAG
>DATJUS010000103.1:0-41432 GCA_035502175.1 Rhizomicrobium sp. | reverse complement strand
CATTTAAAGTGGTACGTGAGCTGGGTTTAGAACGTCGTGAGACAGTTCGGTCCCTATCTGCCGTGGGTGTTCGAAACTTGAGAGGACTTTTTCCTAGTACGAGAGGACCGGAAAGAACGTACCTCTGGTGGATCGGTTGTCGTGCCAACGGCACAGCCGAGTAGCTAAGTACGGTCGAGATAACCGCTGAAAGCATCTAAGCGGGAAACTCACCTCAAAACCAGGTTTCGCTTGAGAGCCGAGGAAGACTACCTCGTCGATAGGCCAGGTGTGTAAGCGCAGCAATGCGTTGAGCTTACTGGTACTAATTGCTCGATTGGCTTGATCGCAAGCAGCATCAGTTCCATGTCTGGAAACAAGGCCAGACACACAGCAAAACAAGCTCAAGACTGAGTGTCGTATTTCAATCCCGATCGCCCGCAAGGGCGTCGGGATCGTGCAAACGTTCTTTGCCGACCTGGTGGTCCTAGCGGAGGAATTCCACCCGATCCCATTCCGAACTCGGCCGTTAAAGCCTCCAGCGCCTATGGTACTGCGTCTCAAGACGCGGGAGAGTCGGTCGCTGCCAGGTCTGCCAAGAACGTTTGCGCAGCCGAAGCGCGAGAGCGCGCAGGCACTGGAAAAACGCCTTCACAAATCAGCGAAAGCCCCGTGAGAGAAATCTCGCGGGGCTTTTCGTTTGTCCGGCCCGCTATCGCAAAATCTCCGCCCGGCGCTATGGTTCGCCCATGTCGATGAATTTCCGGGCTGGAGACCTCATTCATCTCGCGCTGCTTCTGGCTGCGCTGGCGCTGTCCTATGTGCTGCCGTTCGAGCTGCTGCTGATCTCCTACATCGTGCTCGGCCCGGCGCATTACTTCACCGAGATCTCCTGGCTGCACGACCGCAAATACTTCATGCCGCATCGCGGACTTGCGATCGTGCTCGCGTTGGCGGCGCTGGGCGGCATGTTCATCGCCGATCCGTGGTGGTCCGGCGTGCTGGTCTGGTCCTGTCTCGCCGCCGCCGTGATCGCGGCATTGGGATTGCCGGCACGCACCAGCGTGATGCTGGGCACGGTCGCCGTCGCATTGACAGTGCTGATGGCGCTGGGCGGTGCGCCGTTCGTGTTTCTCGCCGTGCTGCTCCCGACTTTCATCCACGTCTCGATCTTCACGCTGGTGTTCATGACTTTGGGCGCGATGCGCGCGAAGAGCGTCGCGCAGTTCGTCATCATTGGCGCCTATCTCGCGGCCGTCGCGGCGATTCTGATCGTCCCGCCGTCGACGCGAACCATAATTCCGGAATTCGCGCGCCTCGGTGACTACTATTTCGGCCCGATCGCACAGCAATTCGGCGTTCTATTTGGCGTACCCGATCTGCAGTTCGCCGGCCGCATCACCGGGCTTCTGTCGTTCGTCTACACCTATCACTATCTAAACTGGTTCATTAAAGCCGATGTAATCCGCTGGTCGCACATGCCGCGGAGCCGCGTGATCCTCGTTGCTGTTCTCAGCATCGCCGCGACGGCGTTCTGCTTCTACAATTACGCACTCGGCATCACCGTGTTGCTTGTCGTGAGCCTGGCGCATGTTCTGCTCGAATTCCCGCTCGACACCATCGCGATCCGCGATCTCACGGGTATAGCCTTCGGCCGCCGAATCAAAGCCAGAGCCTGAGTCATGCGCGTCTTCGATTTCACCCATGCCATTGTCCGCGAGCCCGGCCGCAGTGTCGTCAACGGCATCAGCAGCGCATCGAGTCCGCCTTCGCATGACGGCATCGTCGCCGAGCATCGGGCTTACGTCGATGCTTTGCGCGGCGCAGGCCTGACCGTCGACATTCTTCCGCCGCTGGAAGAGTTTCCCGATTCCGTCTTCGTCGAAGACCCGGCGCTGGTATTTCCGGAAGGCGCGATCCTGCTCCGTCCCGGCGTTGCATCACGCCTCGGGGAGGCCGAAGAGATGCGCGCACCGCTGAAGAGGCATTTCGACCGCGTGCTCGAACTCGAAGGCGAGCAATATGCCGACGGCGGAGACGTGCTTGTGTCGCAGAATGAAGTGTTTATTGGCCTGTCGAAGCGTACCAATCGCGCCGGCGGCGAACGTCTGGTCGAGCTGCTTGCGCAGCTCGGCCGCAAAGCCCGCGTCGCCGAGACGCCGGCCGATATCCTTCACTTCAAATCGGCGTCCTCTCTGCTCAGCGAAAACACCGTCATGGCGACGAAGCGGCTCGCCGAAAGCGGCGTGTTCGCTGGCTTGAAAGTTCTGGTCGTGCCAGAAGGTGAAGAAGGCGCCGCAAACTTCCTGCGCATCAACGATACCGTGCTCGTCGGCGACCGCTATCCGCGCACGATGGAGATGCTTCAGCGCGAAGGCTTCGCCGCCAAACCTGTGAAGATCGATGAGATCCGCAAGCTCGATGCGGGACTTTCGTGCATGTCGCTGCGCTGGCGCAAACCCTAGATCGACAGGCCCGGGTCGCCTTCGACCACGCTCTGTTCGAGCTTCGGGGCCTCTCCGGCCTGCCAGAGTTTCGCCGTGTGGCGCACGCGATAGCGCAACGGTCCGCCATCCTCGCCCGCTGCGCGCTCAATCGGGCGCGGGATGCAGACAAACTCGGCTTCGAGTGCATCTCCGCTAGCCCGCACGACCGTATAGCCATGCCCGCCCCAATCCATGAACGACAGATGCGGTGCGAGATTTGGATTCGGCGCGCCCGTTCCCAATCCGGCCTGGATGCCGTGCAGCACCGTGCGATTGATGTTGGGGACGTAGGCCTTCGCCAGCTTATGATCTTTGGGGAATTTGTATTCCATCGACTCCAGAAAGCCGGGCGCAGAGATGGATCCGGTGACGAATTCGATGCCGACGGGTTCGAACGCCTGCGGCGGCAACCGTTTCGACAGCAATCCCGCCCAGAAGGAATGCCGGTCGCCGGCGACGGATGTGAAACCGGTGATGCCGTGCGTCTTCACGAAGTCGTAGATTTCGCCGCGCTCGCTGCGGTAGCCCGACCAGTCGCCGGAGGTGATTGTCGCATAGCCCTTGTCAGGCCACGGCACCAGATTCTGATTCTGGAAGTCTATGCGCGCGTCCAGACTGCCGACGGTATTGCCCCAAACTTTCCAGCGCGTCTTGGAGGTGGCAAGCGTTTCGAGAAACCATGCCTTCTGTTCCTTCCCGAGCATGGTCCCTGCGGGCCTGTCTTTGCACCAATTGGGGATGTCCTTGCCGTCGACGCGGATCGTGCTGGGCGGATTGCCATTGTTGTAAGTCTTGCCGGCATCGAGGATGTCGAGTGCCTCGAATGGCACTGCATTGGGGAAATTCTCGTATCCGAACTGATCCGCTCCGGGAAGATCGTCGACAGATTGAGAGCGGTAGCTGCGGTTGTCTGTCAGGATGACGTCGACATTTGCGCCATAGTTCAGCGCGCGATACAGGCGCAGTGCGTTGATGGCGGCGAGGTTGTTCGTTTCTGTGCCAAGCCCGTGCTCATCGAATGTCGTGACCGGCGTGTCTGTGACCTTCGGTGCGTCGAACCTGTTCCAGTCCCTGGTGCCGGCCACGCGCGCGGGCTGATATTCGAACCAGGCTTTGGCCGCCGCCACTTTGCGCGTCTGCGCGGGAACCCAGCCTTCGCCGTAATTCTCGATCGTCTGCCAGCCTTGCCACGAGAATTCGTGGTTGTCCCACATGCACACGAACGGAAACAGCGCCCTTGCATCGGCCAGATCGGGATCGGCGAGATAGGCGCGAAAGATCGCGCGATAGTCATCGACGTCCACAGGGACATGGAAATCGGAATGCTTCTCGCCCCTGGGATAGCGCAGGATGTCGCGCACGGTGCGCGCGTAATAGGTCTTCTTGTCTTCGGGATACCAGACGAGTTCGTAGAAGAAATCGCCCAAATGCAGCACGAAGCCGAGCTGTTCGCTCTCCGGCTTCTTCGCATCTTCAAAGATCATCCGCCGATAGGCGTTGTTGAAGCCGAGGTTTTCGTTCTGACAACTGACAAACGCGAAGCTCACCGGTCGCGCATCCGTTGCCGTGGGGGCGGTGCGCGTGCGTCCGATGCGGCTGCCGTATCCGCTCGCATCGCTGAAGCGGTACCAATAGGTCGTCGCGGGCCTCAATCCCGCCGCCAAAACACGTACGGTCCAATCGTTGTCCGCGTTGGGCGCAGCGGAGGCCGTGGCGACGACGCGCGTGAAGGCCTCGTCTTCGGCGATCTCGACAACGAGCGCGTCGCCCGTTTCGCGTCGCGTCCAAAGGATCACGCTGTCAGAGGCAGGGTCGCCCGATGCGACGCCCAGCGGATAAAGATCGCGCCGCTCAACCCATTTGTGTTTCGAAGGGCGCGCCTCGGCAGAGGGCCATGCCAGCACCGCACCCATGGCGGCAGCGGTTTTCAGGAAACTGCGGCGATCCGTGCGGAGCATCATTCCCATCCCCTCTTTCGGACAGGAGTGTGCTGAGCTTTGATGCCTTAGATAAGTGACCTCAGGCGATTGTGATCGCCGCGGGGACTACGAGCCTGCAGTCGCCATCGCCGGCGCGTGGCCGGCAATGAAGCCGCTGAGCTTGTAAACGCGCGCGCCCCATTGACGGGAGTTGATGTCCCACACGCGGACCTGGCTCCAGTCATTCGTCGCGCTGACGTCCAGCACCGGCGTGTTGTGGTCGATCTCGCCGCGGTTCTGCCAGTTTGCGTGATCGACGATCACCTCGCGCGGGCTCACGATCCTGGTCACGACCGCGACATGGCCCTTGCGGATGCGCTTGGAGCCACTGAACACCATGACGGCATCGACCGCCGGCTCTGCGAACTCTTCGTAGAGATTCTTGGCGCGGGCCCACCACAGCTTGGCATCTCCGAACACGGCGAGGCCGGAACGCAGGCGGGCATATTCCACGCAATAAAGGTGCTTCAGAGGCCATTCGACGCTCGGCGCGCCGATGGCGGAATCCGAACTATCGGACGTGTCGTCACCCGCGACTTGGTCGAGGTCGCTGTTCTGCTCCGGCGCCGCGGCCGCGCCGCCATTGTCGGCGGGAACGCTGGTCAGCGTGTCCGCGTTAGCGTGTGGGGAGACTGTGCAGAGGGCGAATAGGGCAAGCGCAGACAAGGGCAAGCGAATGGCGCCAAGGGTCATCCGGGGGTCCTGGTACTGGGTTAAAGGGGGCCGTTGGGGGACGGCCGGCTTCGACAGGAGGCCTTCCTAGCCCGATTTTGGCGGGGGAGGCAAATTACAATCACGCACCATTGCGTTTTGTTACGGATTCCCTAACTTTTTGGCCTGATTCCAGCCCCGGAGAGCCCAATGGCCAACCGTGAACAGAAGTCCAACAAAGAGAAGAAGAAGCCCAAGGCGGACAAGAATCAGAAGTCCAAGGCTGCCCCGCCCCCGTTCCAGGCGCCCGAACTGATCCGCAAGCCGCACAAGGGTAAGGACTGGAGCTGACCGGGCGGTGCCCCGGGCCAAGCCCAAATCCGTCACCGTCTCGGACAAAATGCAGCGGAAATACCGCTACAGCCTGACCGAGCCGGAAGGGCGCAATTTCGCGCCCGAATTCGAGCCCGACCTGAGCCCCAAGGAGATGCTGGAGCTTGGGGTCTTCGCCGGCAAATACATGACCGATTGCCGGAAGGAATTCCCGGCCAGCTGGTTCAAACACGCCAAGCTGGCCACGGGTCGCCGAGACCCCGATCTGAACTTTTTCCGCGTCGATGCCAGCAAGCCGCTCTCCTACTGGAAGCGGAAGGGCTGGATCCATGTGGACGATCCGCGCGGCTGGTTTCAGTGGTACTGCCGCTACTGGATGGGCCGCCGCATGGAAGACGACGACCGTCAGATCAAACGCTGGAAGGCGATCCGCCGCCATGTCGCGCAGCTCAAGAAGGCTTGCGACAGGGGTGACCTGTTCTGCCGCCCCCGCCAACGTCAGGCGCTACTGCACTGGGCCTATGACAGCCGCAAGCTCTGAGCTTATAGCTTGTGTACGGATGTGGGCGTGGCGGAATGGTAGACGCACCGGACTTAAAATCCGTTGGGCGAAAGCCCGTGCCGGTTCAAGTCCGGCCGCCCGCACCATTTGATTGGCCCGTGTCTTTTGCCGTCGCCGCTTCCGTTTCCTGTCGGGTGCGGATGACGAACACCTGGTAGGCGACGCCGTCCCACGCGTTGTGGATGCCGACGAACAGCAACAGCAATGTCGCCCCAGCGGTCGCGAACATCGCGTCGTGCAGGTCTGCCGCTGCGAAGAATGCGGACAGAAGGAAGATCGCATAAGCCGCCAGCGGCAACAGGCCGTGGAACGACCAGTCTTCGAAATCGGGTTTGTACGCGGCCTGCCGGCGCATGCGCCACATTGTTGTCAACGCGTAGAGAATGCCAAGCGCGCCGATGGACCCGCCGATCCAGATCAGGGGTGTGAGCGTTTGCCATGGCATGCGCACGAGCGCTGCCGCGGCGAGCACGACGCAGAAATGCACGATCGTGGGCGTGGAGAACGCGGCGCTCGCTTCCGCGACGCGGGGCGACGGGCGCTCCGCGATCAGCGTCATGACCACGAATTGCAGACCGATCAGCGCGCCGGCCGCCGAACCGATGATGACGTAGAAGCTGTCCCATTTGTCGAGTTCGCTCATGCGCATTCCCCCGCAGTGCCGGACTGATACGGAGCATTGGAATGTCACAAAAAGCAATCGCCGCAGGCTTCTGCCACCGGCATAAATTCCGTAGAATCGGGTCGTGTTGGGGGCGAGTATCCGAGGCCAGCGCCATGATCCTGGCGCGCTCGTGTCTTTCTCCCGCCATGGTTTGGAAACGCAATGGCGCCGGAGCGATCCGGCTGTGGCGAGGGACTGGCATTGGTCAGCGTCTACGACCTCAAACCGAAATTCCAGAATCTGCTGCGCCCGCTCTGCACGGGACTGGCGAATGCCGGTGTGACCGCCAATCAGGTCACGACATCAGCCGCGGTGCTGAGTGCAGCACTCGGCAGTGCGATCGCCGCAATGCATGGCGCGTCATGGACGTTGTTTCTGTTGCCACCGGTGCTGTTCGTGCGCATGGCGCTGAATGCCATCGATGGCATGCTGGCGCGCGAGTTCAATCAGAAGAGTCGTCTCGGCGCGGTGCTGAATGAACTCGGCGATGTCGTCTCAGATACTGCGCTGTATCTGCCGTTCGCGCTCATTCCGGGCGTGACGCCGATCCTCGTGAGCCTCGTCGTCGTCATCGGTGTGATGACGGAGATGGCTGGTGTAGTCGCCGTGCAGATCGGTGCCGCGCGGCACTATGAAGGACCATTCGGCAAGAGCGATCGTGCCGTGTTTTTTGGCGCACTTGGCTTTGCGCTGGCGCTGGGCCTCGCGCCGGGACTTTGGACGGACATTGTTCTGGGCCTCGCAGCGTTGGCCGGCGCTGTCACCATCGTCAACCGCGCCCGCGCGGCATTGAAGGAGAGGGCATGAGCTGGCTTCAGGATTTCTTCTCGACGCCCGTTCACATTGCCATCGGCGCGATCTATGCGCTGTTGATCCTCGCCAGCTTCATCAGCTTCACGTTCCGCAAGCTCAATCCCGGCGAGGCGGCGACGGAGCTTTCGAAACGCGTGGTGTCATGGTGGTGGATGATCACCGTCTTCACCATCGCCATCGTCACCAACCGCGTGGTGTCGACGGTGTTCCTGGGCCTGATGGCGTTCCTCGCGCTCAAGGAATATTTCTCGCTTATTCCCACGCGCCGCGTCGACCGCACGATCCTACTTTATGCCTATCTCGCGATCCCGGTGCAGTTCTATCTCGCGCATGTGGGCTCGTTCGGCCTGTTCATGGTGTTCATTCCGGTCTGGATGTTCCTGTTCATGCCGGCGGCGATCACGTTGCGCGGCGACACCGATGGATTCCTGCGGGCGGTCGGGCTTCTGAGCTGGGGTCTGATGATCACGGTGTTTGCGCTCAGCCATACTGCGATGCTGCTCTCCTTCGGCAACAAGCTGGGCTATGCGGCGGGGCCGCTGCTCTTCCTCGTCGCGTTGACCGAGTTGAATGACGTCGCGCAGTTCACATGGGGCAAGCTGTTCGGGCGTCACAAGATCATTCCCAAAGTGAGTCCGAAGAAAACCTGGGAAGGATTCATCGGCGGGCTAATCACGACCGCCGCGGTCGCGACATTTGTCGGCCCCTATCTCACGCCGATGCCGATGCTGTGGTCAGCGGGCGCGGGCGCTCTGATCGCGTGCACAGGCTTTCTGGGCGACGTAACGATCTCCGCCTGCAAGCGCGATCTCGGCGTGAAGGATGCTAGCAGCCTGATACCCGGTCACGGCGGCATTCTCGACCGCGTTGATAGCCTCATCTATTCCGCGCCGGTGTTCTATCATCTGCTGCATTACTTCTACGGCGTTTGGCCTGCGGGAATGATATGAACAATTTCCTGCGCGGCGCCTTCTTTCTGCTGTTTGTACGTCCCGTGTTGTTTCTGATGCTGGGCACGCATGTGCGTGGCCGCGAGAACCTGCCCACAAAGGGACCTGCGATTGTCGTCGCCAACCACAATTCGCATCTCGATACGATGACGCTTGTGACGATGTTTCCGATGCGGCTTCTGCCGAAGATCAGGCCGGTCGCGGCGATGGACTACTTCATGCGCAACGGATTGATGGCGTGGTTCGCGACGCGGATCATCGGCATCATTCCTATAGTCCGCGGCGGACATGCGGCGGGCGCCAATCCGCTTGCACCGTGTGAAGACGCGCTCGACCGCGGCGAAATTCTGATCATCTTCCCGGAAGGATCGCGTGGCGAGCCGGAGAAGCTTCAGCAGTTCAAGAAGGGTGTTGCCCATCTCGCCAAGGCGCGGCCCGAAACGCCGGTGCATCCGCTGTTCATGCACGGCCTCGGCAAGGCGCTACCCAAGGACAGCGTTTTCATCGTGCCGTTCAATTGCGATGTCGTCGCTGGCGAGCCGTTCTTCTGGAAGGACAGCGTCGAGACGTTCATGGACACGCTCCAGACCCGCATGGCGGCGCTGTCCTCCGAACTGCATGTGACGCCATGGGATTGATCTGGATCGCCGCCGCTGCGGGGTGGGGCGTGGCCGAAGCCACGCTGTTCTTCTTCGTGCCGGATGTCCTTCTAACCTATATCGTCATGCGCTTCGGGCTTCGCGCCGGTTTGCGGCTCGCTGTGATAGCCGCCGCTGCCGCTTCGACCACCGGAATCGGCATGTGGTTCTGGGCGAGCCGCGACCCGGAAACAGCGCGGCATGTGATGCTGATGGTGCCGGCCATCGGTCCCGATCTGCTGGCGCGCGCGCATGACGAGATCGCATCGGGCTGGCCGCTGCACCTGTTCACCGGTGCGATGACCGGTGTTCCCTACAAGCTCTATGCGGTCGAAGCAGGCGCTGCGCACATCAATCCGCTGCTGTTCGCGCTCGTGTCGTTTCCCGCCCGGTTAACGCGGTTTGTGTTGACGGCTGTTGCGGCCGGACTGGGACGCGAGTTCCTTGTGAAACTGCGGCGGCCGGAATGGAGATACTGGGGTTGGGCTGCGGCCTGGTGCTGCGTGTACGGCTTCTACTTTTATACGCGCACCGTCGCGCCGTAGATATGGAGTATGCCTTCAGCCCATAGTAGAGTGAGAGTTGCGGCGCGGGCGCGCTGCAAGGGCTGGGGGATATCATGAATTTTTGTCGCTTTGCGGCGGTGAAGGCCGTGCTTGCCGTGGCTTTGCTGCTGGGCGGCGATGTCCTGGCCGCACCGGTTCCGGGAAAGAAAGCCGAGGCGGTTGCGTTCCAGATCAACCCCGCCCATTCCGGATCGACCACGCTCAAGAAATTCAACACGCCGCTCAAGCTCAAATGGAATGTGGCTCTCGGCGGCTGGGTTTCCTATCCGCTGATTGCCGACGGCAAAGTGTTCGTCACGGTCTCAAACCACGACACTCTCAAGGAGTGGCTGTTCGCGCTCGATCAAAAGAACGGGCACATTCTCTGGCGCGCGCAAATCTTCGACCCATTCTGCCTTTGGTCGAATGCGGCCTATGACGACGGAACCGTCTACGTCGTGAACTTCGAGCAGCAGGTGACGGCGTTCGACGCCAAGACCGGCGCCGTCAACTGGAACATCACGTTGCAGGGGCAATCGCAGGTCACCTCTCCGCCGATCGCGAGCGGCGGCAAGGTGTATCTTGCCGCCGCGGGCAGCGGCGGAACCGTTTATGAGCTGGACGGGAAAACGGGCAAGACCTTGTGGACGCAAAACGTGGATGGCGGCGATTTCAGCGCGCCCGCGCTCGGCGACAATGGCCTCTATGTGGCCTACGACTGCAATGCCTATGGTCTCAATCCCACGACCGGCAAGCTGCGCTGGCACTATTACGCAGGCTGCGGCGGCGGTGCTGGAGAAACACCGGCCTACAGCGCGCAGTTCGTCTATGCGCGCAGCGCTGCTAGTTCCAACATGATACTGCGCGCCAAGAACGGCGCGGTTAAGGGCGTGTTCGCGGCGACGCGCATTCCGGCGTTCTACAATGACCAAAATGGCAACCCGATGGAGGCTGTCGTCTCCGGCGAGGTGCTCTACGGCATCCATGCCGATAGCGGGATCGTCGCGTGGTCATTTGGCGGCGACGGTGCCCTGGATTCCGCGCCGATCGTGGTGAACGGTCAGGTGATCGAAGGGTCGAGCCAGGGCAACCTCTATGTCCTCGATGGCGCAACCGGAAACGTGAATTGGACAACGAATACGGGCTTTCCGATCTATCAGCCCAACGAGCTCAGCGTGAACGAGCCGCTCACCGGCCTTGGTGCAGGCGCAGGGCTGTTGGTCGTTCCTGCCAGCTACAATCTGCTGGCGTACCAATCTCAGTAAAACCGCGCAGGAAAAGCGACGGGATGGCATGGGGATGAAGATGGGTTTTCGCTCGAGCTGTTTGATTGTGATTTTGGCGTCCCTCGCCGGCCTGACGATGCAGGACGCCACAGCCGCGCCGAAATCGGCTTCGACCAGCTTCCAGATCGACGTCGCGCACACAGGCTCCACGCAGTTCGCGAAATTCAACACGCCTCTGAAGCTCAAATGGAGCATTCAGCTCGGCGGATACGTATCCTATCCGATCATCGCGGACGGCCGGGTGTTCGTCACGGTTGCCAATCAGGATCCTTTCGATGCCGAGCTCGTGGCACTCAATCTCAAGAACGGCGCGGTTCTGTGGCGCACGCCCATTCCGGACAATTTCGCGCTCTGGTCCAATGCGACATACGAAAACGGACTTGTCTTCGTCTTGAATTCCGATGGCGCAATGCTGGCCTACAACGGCAAGACCGGACGGGTTCGTTGGGGCGTTCAGCTACAGGGGCAGTATCAATTCGCATCACCCCCGATCGCGAGCGGCGGGACAGTGTTCGCGTCGGGTATCGGCTCGGGCGGAACGATCTACGCCATCGACGAAAAGCGCGGCAAGGTCATGTGGTCCCAGAACGTCGCCGGCAGCCTGTTTGGCGCGCCAGCCCTCGGAGATAACGGACTCTATTTTTCCTTTGGCTGCGATTCCTACGACTTCAATCCGCAGACCGGCGCGCAGATCTGGCACAACAACTATGGATGCTCCGGCGGCTCCGGAAAGACGCCGGTCTACAGTTCGCAACGCCTGTATGCCCGCACCATAACGGAGGGCAACACGATCTTCAGTGGAGTCGATGGGACGTCGTTGGGCACCTACAATGCGGACGAGCCGCCGGCCTTCTATACCGACGCGGGCGGCAATCCGATGGAAGCCGTTCTCTATAACGGAACGCTCTACGGTCTGCATGCTGACACCGGCGCGCAGGCCTGGACGTTCATCGGCGACAAATTTCTCACCTCCGCGCCGCTGGTCATCAATGGAAAGGTGATTGAGGGATCGGAGTTCGGGCACCTCTACGTCCTGGATGGTGGCACCGGCAACGTCGACTGGAAAACCACTATCTCTGACATCTATGCCCCCGACGAGTACACGCTTGACCAGCCGCTGACGGGTTTCGGTGCGGCCGACGGCATGCTGGTCGTGCCGGCGGGCTTCAGTATATTCGCTTACAAATCCCGCTAGTCGCGGAAGCCGAATTTCTGAAACCACATGGCGACCCGGCGTTCATTGAAGGTTCACGCCCGCGAGCCTATGGTTGAGCCATGACGAATTCCGCCGAAAATGCGGTCCGAAAGGTCCAGCGCCTTTATTCCCGTCATGAAGACATCGCCGATGCGGTGGTGCATGTTCTGGGCATCCTGTTCGCGATCAATGCGAGCCTGTGGCTGCTGTTCCATGTGACCGGGCTTTCGGTCGTGGTGTCGGTCACGATTTATTGCGTCGGGTTGCTGGCGATGATCGGTTTCTCCGCCGCCTACAACATGGTGCCGCATCATCGGCCTTCGAAGCAGGTGCTCCGGCGTCTCGACCATGCCGCGATCTTCATCATGATCGCCGCGACCTACACGCCGTTTGCGATGAACCGACTCGGCGAATATGGCACGACGATACTCGCCATCATCTGGTGCGCGGCGACATTCGGCGTGGTGTTGAAAGTGCTGTTTCCCAAGCGTTTCGAGATGGCCAGTCTCGCGCTCTATATCGGCATGGGCTGGCTGATCGTAACCGTGATTTCCCCGCTAGCCCACGCGATGGCAACATTCGATTTCTGGCTGCTGATAATCGGCGGCTTCGTCTACACCGGCGGCGTCGTGTTCTATGTGATGGAGCGCATCCCCTATCACAAGGCGATCTGGCACGCGGCAGTGCTGGTCGCGGCGGTGCTGCAATTCTCGGCGATCGCCTTGGAGTTTGTCAGGTGATCTCGTAAGAGATTGGCATGACAAGGGCCATCATCTTCGATTGCGACGGCGTTTTGGTCGACAGCGAAATCATCGCGGTCGAGGTCGAGCGCGCGCTCCTTGCCGAACACGGTCTGCACTACGAAAAGCCGGACTTCATCGCGCGCTTCATGGGCATGAGCGACAAGGCATTCTATGCCGCATTGGGTGAGGACTCATTGGCCCGGTTGAATCGCGCGTTGCCGGATGATTTCCAGGCACGGGTGAACGCCGGCAAGCGGGCAATCAGCGAGAAATCTCTCGCGGCCATTACCGGAATTGAACGCGCGCTTGATGCATTGCAGTGTCCGGTGGCAGTGGCCAGTTCGAGTCACACGCATCAGCTGGAATACAAACTGCGCCGGACCGGCCTGTGGGACCGCTTCACGCCGCATATCTATTCGGCCGATGACGTCACGCACGCAAAGCCCGCGCCCGATCTGTTTCTGCACGCCGCGAGCGCGCTTGGCATCGCGCCCCGCGATTGCCTCGTCATCGAAGACAGCGTGAACGGCGTGAAGGCCGGGCTAGCGGCCGGCATGCGCGTGTGGGGCTTTGCCGGCGGCGGACATATGGACGACGGGGGCGCTGCGCGGCTGACGAAGGCCGGCGCGGAACGCGTGGTCCCAAACTGGAAGACCGCGGCGCTGCTCTTCGCCGAGCTTCAGGCCGCGAGCGTGTAGCGCACCGGCAGCGCCTTCAATCCGGACACGAACGTCGATTGTATCCGTTTCGGATCGCCGGCCAGTTCGAGCGTCTGAAGCCGCCCGACCAATTCCTTGAAGAACGCTCTGATCTCCATCTTCGCCAGATGCTGGCCGATGCAGACATGCGCGCCATATCCGAACGCGACATGGCGGTTGTTCTCGCGATCGATCTTGAACTCGAACGGATCGGCAAAGACTTCCTCGTCGCGGTTGCCAGAAAGGTAGAGCAACTGCAATGCATCGCCTTTTTTGATCGTCTTGCCGCGCAGCGTGTAATCCTCCGTGGCGGTTCGCATGAAGTGCTGCACCGGCGTCGACCAGCGGAACATTTCGTCGACGGCAGAGCCAAGAAGATCGGGATTGGCCTTCAGCTTCGCAAGCTGATCCGGATTTTCGGCCAGCCCGCGCAATCCGCCCGCAATCGTCGCGCTCGTCGTGTCGTGGCCGGCTGTTGCGACGATGATATAGTACGACGCCGTTTCCAGATCGCCGAGCGGGCAGCCATTGACCTTGCCATTGGCGATGACGCTCGCGAGATCCTCGCCGGGGTTGGCGCGGCGTTCCGCGCTCATTTTGTTGAAGTAGACGAAGAAATCCATGATCGTGCTGGTGTTGCTCGCGGCATCTTCCTTGCGCTTCATGTCGGGATCGCTGCCGCCGAACAGTTCCTGCGTCAGCTTCAGCATCAACGGCTCGTCGCTCTCCGGAACGCCCAAGATCGACATGATGACGTGGAGGGGATAGTAGACCGCGATCTCGCGCGCGAAATCGCATTCGGGTCCTTTCGCCATCATCAGGTCGACATAGCGTTTCGCAAGTTCGGTCGTGCGTGCATCGAGCTTCTTCAAGTTCGCCGGCATGAACCACGCCTGCGTCAGCCCGCGATAGGCGCGGTGGTCGGGGTTGTCCATATCGATCAGCGTACGGAACGGCGACACACGTCCCGTCTTCGGATCGGGCCCGCCCCACATCGATGCCAGATCGTGCTCGGTCTTGATGTCCATCAATGTCGAGCGCGGCTCGTTCAGGAATTTGTCGTTGAGCTTCTCGATCTCGAGGATGTCGGCGTATTTCGTGATCGCCCAATAGGGACGAAAACCGTCCGGCGTCGTCCAGTGCACGGGATCGTTGTCGCGCAGATCCTTGAGCATCGCGTGAATGGCTTTTTCATCGCCGTACGTTCTTGGATCGGCGATGGCGTTGTCGAGTTCTGACATGATGGAACCTCCGGCATGCGGCTGCTGCGTTTATTCTTGAAGTTCCGCGACGTCAGTCAATTGCCGGGAATTCATGCAATCGCAATGACTGTGCAGGCGAAGGCCGCGTTAGGATTGCCCTGGATGGGGTCAGAAGAAAGACACAACGAATGTTTGGAAAATCTTTTCTCGCCGTCATCGCCACAGCAGGCTTTGCCGCGTTGCCGCTGACATCGGCTTCGGCCTATCCGTGCAATCCCGTGACCGGCGTTTTCGGCGCCGCCGCGACGGTCGCGGGTGCGGCGGTGACCATCGGCACGGCGCCGCTGGTGATCCTGTCGGGTCATGAGCCGCGTTTTGCCGATTACACGTGCGGCGATCACCCCGTCTATCGCAACCGCGGCTATTCGGTCGTCTATGAGGGACCACGCGGTTACGACGGGCCGCCGGATGGCTATTACGCGCCGCCACCACCGCCGGCCTATTACGACCGGCCGCATCGCCCGCGCTGGTATTGGCGGCATGGTTATGCGCCGCCACCGCCGCCGCCTCCTCCGCCCCCAGGCTGAAGTTGGAATCCTGCTCTAGCGGCGGGCGACGAACGTGACGCCGGAGACGTCGTAACGTTCCTGCCCGCCCCACTTCCCGCGTTCTATCGCATCCAGCAGATCGGATGGCGGCCCCTTGAAGGCATTGTCGAGCCGCTCGATCAATGCGAGCCCGCTATTGTCGAAAGCCTCGCAAATGCTGCGATAGCCAACGCGATTGATCTTCACACTCTCATAGACAAAGCCGGCGATCAGCTTCGAATCGAATTCCGGCAAACCGCGACGGATCATTTCCTCCGTCATGCTTGCCTGATCGAGAACCAGGTGCGTCCAGTCCTGTATGGGATTGGCCTCCGGATTGCCGAACCGGTAGTGCTTGGCCTGGCCGACAACGCCCAGATGATGCCCTTTGGCCGAGGTCCAGATCGGCCCGCCATGGGCGTATAGCAAACCGTCGGCAGAGAGCGCGTGCCGCACGCCGGCAAAGAACGCATCCAACCCGTCGATGTGCTCCAGCACCGCAACGCCGAAGATGATGTCGATGCTGCCTTCGGAAAAACTCTCTGCAATGCGGCGCGCGTCCAGAATCCGCCGTTCGATCGGGCCATTGACGTCTTCAGGCCAGTTGTCGCCGAAATTCGTGCTGATCACGCGGCGGGCGCCCGCCTCGACCAGCATCGTGGCAGAGATGCTGTCCTTGTCGGCGCCGATCTCCAGAACGGTCGCGCCCGCGAACGGACGATAGCGTCCCACATTCGCTATTTTGCGCGCCATGTCCTCGCGGCGCTTCTCGTTCATCATGACGGCATTTGACCTGAACCGGGTTCGCGGCGACGATAATGTCAGGCTCCGGGGTGTGTCAGCATGAATCGTAGGGATTTGCTTCTTTCGGGCGGCGCATTTGTTGCGGTCGCGCAAGCGAACGCTCTGGCCGCGGACGGCGATGGCGTTTCCCGGCAGGCGCATGAGCTTTACGAGCGCGCGATCGTGTTCGACGCGAACCTTTCGCCGCCGGTTTACGGCGACCTTCCGCTCAAGCCCGAAGACCTCGCCATGATGAAGAGCAGCGGCGTCACCGCGATGAAGACGTCGCTGGGCGGCACTGACGCGAATTTCGAGGATACGATCGCCGAGATCGCGTATTTCCAGCGCGTCGTTGAATATTATCCCGACGTCTTCCTCCAGATCCGCCAGGCATCGGATTTCGCGCGCGCGAAGCGTGAAAACAAGACGGGCATCATCCTCTCGTTCGAATCCGCGGACATGTTCGAAGGCAAGATCGAACGGATCGAGTTGTTCCGCGGTCTCGGCGTGCGCGTGGCGCAACTCTCCTACAACAAGACCTCTCCCTGGGCTTCGGGCGTCATGGCGAATCCGCCGACGGGATTGACCGAACTCGGCCACAAGGCGGTTGCCGAGATGAACAAGCAGGGCATCGCCATCGACATCAGCCACGCGAGCGAGCCGACATCGAAGGATGTTCTCGCCGCCTCGAAGCCGCCGGTGATTATGACGCATGCGGGTTGCGCTGCGATTCATCCGCATCCGCGCAACAAGCCTGACTGGCTGTTGAAGGCCGTTGCCGATAAAGGCGGCGTCGTCGGCATTTTCGATCTGCCCTATCTGACGGCGAGTCCGAAGCAGCCGGCGCTCGACGACTACATGGCGCACATGACGCATGCGCTTTCGGTGTGCGGCGAGGATCATGTCGGCATCGGCAGCGACAGCCAGCTCGGTCCGTTCGATCTCTCGCCGGCCGGCATGGACGAATTTCGCAAAGAAACCGAGCGCCGGCAGAAGACCGGCGTCGCGGCGCCCGAAGAGGATCGTCCGATGTATGTGATCGGCCTCAACACGCCGCGCCGCAGCGAGGTAATCGCCGATGCGCTGCTCAGGCGCGGTTATCCGGCGCGGGTGGCCGAAAAGGTGCTGGGCAGCAATTTTGTCGGTGTCCTGGGCAGCATTTGGGGCTAGCCGGGAACCCCGATAGTCCTTGTTTTCCTCAATTCCCTTTCTATCTCAGGGGTAACAAACGATCCCGCGAGAGGGAAAACATGGGTTTTGCCGGCTTTTTGTCGAGGAAATGGCTGTCCGTCGCCACGGTCGTGTTGGGCGCGACCGGCCTTTCGGGCTGTTTTGACCTCGCCCAGAACGTCGCTGTCCACAGGGACGGCAGCGGCAGCTATGCGGTCGCAATCACGGCCGACGGCATCGTGGGCAAAGGCCTCGACAAGAAGCAGGCGGATATCGACTTCGACGAAGACAACCACGCGGTCACCCATCTGGTACGCCATGGCGACCAAACGACCCAAACCTCGGAGATCGCCTTCCACGATCTCTCTGACCTGAAGCTCGGCGATGAAACCATCACCATGCATGTGCAGGGCAAGAAGGATGACGGATCGGCCGTGAACTTCCATCGCACCTTCCACATCGACCACGCGCGCAAGGAACGCGACGAGGATGAGGAAGGCTTCGGACGTGACGTCCTTCATTCCATTTTTGGCGATCACACCTACACGTTCACGGTGTGGCTGCCGGGCAAGGTCGACCACATCGCGCCTGTCGTGGTGCACGATCAGGTCGTGCATCCCATTGTCTGGGCCGACAAGTACGGCCACACGATCACCTGGAAGATGCCGCTGATCGACATGTTCCTCGCGGACAAGATCGATTTCGACGTCAACTTCGTCGCCGACGGCAATTTCCACGACACGCAGACCTCACCGAGCGTGCATCATCACTTCCGTCACCATCCCAAGGATAGTGATGACGACGATGATGACGACAGCGATAGCAACAAGAGCTGATCGCAGCGCTTCTCAGTATGTCGGCAAATGTAGCGGGTATTTGTTGATGTACCCGACCTTCGCGATTTCTGCGGCAACATCCGGACGGGCGCGAATGGCGATCCACGCTTCGTGCATCGCCGCGCCCCGCTTCGTGGGGTGCGGATCCGGCGCGTAGTCCTGTAAGTAGCCGAGGATATCGGAGCGCTGCGCAGGGTCCTGCAACTCGGCGATGACTTCCGCTGCGACATCGTCCAGATGTCCCGTGAACAGCATGACATTCAGATAGGGCTGTGTGCCGTCGCGTTTGTGCGCCCGGATGTAGTCGAGAACCTTGTTCAGGTTGGCGGTATCGCCGAGGCTGAAATAGGCGCAGCCGCGCGCGTCCTGAAGGGCCATGCGGCCAAAATCGCTCGCATTGGAGAGATCAAGCGACGCCACGGCGTTCAACGCGTCCTTCGGCCGGTCGCGCAAATTGTATTCGTCGGCGAGATTGATCGGCTGGCTTACATTGACCTGTCCGTTTTCCTTCTCTGCAGCGCCCGCGGCCAGAGCCGCGAAGCCCTCATCGTCCCGGCCAAGGTTGAACAGCGCGCGCGAATGGATGTCTTCGGTCCAGTTACGCTTGTCGGCTGCATCGCTGAAAGCCTTGGGGTCGGCCTTGAGCCGGTCGAGCGCGGAGGTGGTCATTGCCAACGCCTCGTCATACCGGGTCATGGCGATCAGCTGTTCGGCGATCGTGTTGACACCGTCGAGCTTGTCCGGTGCCAGCGCCGATTTCGCCTTGAGATCGGCGAGAGAGGTTTCATAGGCCTTCATGACGTCAAAGTGCGCAGGGTCGTCCCGAACGACACCGTCGAACCTTTTGTCGATGCTCAGAGCGAGGACGGAGGCGGGATCGCGCAACTGCGCGGCCGCCGCCTTCGCACCCGGGGTGTCGCCGTGTGCGAGGCGCAAGCGAATGAGGGATAGCGATAGAGTGTCGGCCGTCGCGAATTCATTCTTCGGCTGCCAGCCCGCCTGATGCAGCGCTTCGAGGAAATTGTCTTCGACATCCGGTGCCAGCTTGCCGGCCTCGCGTGCGAGAAGGAATATCCCATCATCGGTGTAGCGCGAGAGCTTCCCCGGCGATGTCCGCGCGAGCTTTGTCGCGGCGGCAACGGCATCGGGATAGTCGCGCAGCCCGAAATCGTTCGCGAGACGCAAATCCCAGTCGAACGCGCCGGCTTGCGGCATCTCGGAAGCTGTCTTGATCGGGCCCTGCGCCGCCACCCAGTTCCGCGCATCGTGCAGAAGCCCGCCGTAGATGAAATAGGCTATGTGGCGCTCTTCGTCCGACAAGGCTGCAAACGCCGGATCGTCGAGGACCGCCTTTAGCGAAGCCGTGAGCGTGGCGTTGTCGAAGCCTTTCTTTCTTACGTCGGCTATTACCGCCTGGAGCTTCGACCGCTCCGGCTGGAGTGCATTCGGAGAATTCGTTGTTTCATCGGAAGTCACGGCCGATGCCGCGCTGATCAGGCAGGCCAGCATCGCCGCGCCCAATGCGGCAATCGTGATTTTCATGATACGCCCCGCTACACCCACGCCATTATAGGGCAGCGGAATACCGTTGTCTGCTCAGGGTTGTGTCAGCGCGGCAATGCGAACGCGATCACCTGGTCGCCGCGCGTGGTGTTGAGTTTGGAGTGGCCGCCGGCGGCGATCACCACATACTGCCTGCCTTTCCATTCGTAGGTCATTGGCGTCGCCTGTCCGCCGGCAGGCAGACGGCCTTTCCAGAGTTCCGCGCCGGTCTTCGCGTCGAAGGCGCGCAGATAATTGTCCATCGCCGCGCCGATGAAGACGAGGCCGCCGGCCGTCACCATCGGGCCGCCGAGATTGGGCGTGCCGGTCTTGCCCAGGATGTACTCGCTGAACGGCGCGAGATCCTCGGTGGTTCCGAGCGGCACCGACCACAGAACTTTGCCACTGTGCATGTCGATGGCGTGCAGTTGTCCCCATGGCGGCGGGTTGCACGGCATGCCGAACGGCGACACCAAGGTCTGGCGCATCATCCCGAACGGTGCCCCTTCGTTGGGCGAGACCTCCTTGTCGAAGAACTTTTCCTGCGTCGCGTTGAAGTCCTTCTGTTTGATCAGCGTGACGAGGTGCATTGCGCTTGAGGTGTTCACATAGACGATGTCGTGCGCCTGATCGAAGGCGAGCCCGCCCCAGTTCGTGCCGCCGCCGGTGAAGGGATAGAGGATCGTGCCCTGCAAGCTTGGCGGCGTGTACAGCCCGTCGTGACGCGCGGCAGCGATCATGTCGCGGCATTTTCCGCGGTCCCAGAACGTCATGCCGAACGCATCTTCCGGGGCGATGTGCGTCGGCGCCAGCGGTGGCGGGGCGACAGGGAAGGGCTGCGTTGGCGAGAGCACTTCGCCAGGCGCGGGACCTTGCGGGACTTTGCGCTCGACAACGGGAATAAGCGGTGTACCGCCATCACGCTGCAGCGTGAACAGAAGGCCCTGCTTGGTGGGCTGCAAAACCGCATCGATGGTTTTTCCGTTGTAAGTGACCGTGCCCAGCGTCGGCTGCGCGGGAATGTCGTAGTCCCAAACATCGTGATGCGTCGTCTGGAACGACCACGCGACTTCGCCGGTTTCGATCTTCAGCGCGACGACGGAATTGGCGTATTTGCCGGCGCCCTGGCGCAAGCCACCCCAGAAATCCGGGCTGGTACTCGACACCGGCAGGAAGACGAGTCCGCGCTGTTCGTCGACACTCATCGGCGCCCACACATTTGCCGCGCCGCCGCGGAACGGCGTCTTCTGATCGGTGAGCGGATCGAAACTCCAGCGCTCCTTGCCCGTCACCGCGTCGAACGCATGAACGGTGCCGCGCAGTTCATCGACTTTCTGATTGTCGTCGATGGAAGACCCGACGATCACGAGGCCATGGGAAACCACCGGCGCCGATGTCGTGTGGATGCGGCCGAAGCGTTTGGTACGCCCCTCGCGCTGTTCACCCGGTGGAATGATCACCGTGCCGTTGTTGCCGAAACTCGCGATCGGCTTTCCGGTCCTTGCATCCAGCGCGATCAGCCGGCGATCGGCGGTGTTCAGATAAATTCGACCGCTCGAATAGGCGACGCCGCGGCAGATGTAATCGTTGGGATAGCGGATCTGGATGTTGAGTTTCGGGTCGAAGCGCCAGAGTTGCTTGCCGGTGCCGGGATCAAGCGCACTCACTTCATTGAACGGCGAGCAGATATAGAGCTTGCCCTCGGCCAGGATCGGTGTGTTCTCGAACGAGGCGCGCTTCATGACATCGCCCTTGGTCGCCATGTCGCCGGTCGAGAAGCTCCATGCTTCGGTCAGGGTCGCGACATTGGCGGGTGTGATCTGGCGTGCGGAGGAGAAGCGCTGCCCACCGGCATCGCCGCCGTACTGACCCCAGCCCGCTTCCGCCGCATGGACGCAAGGCGCCGTCAGCATTGCCGCCACGCCGAGCCCCACTGCCACATCCCTTATCCGTGCCATAAGCTCCGCCCATGTCCGTCGTTCCACCCTCTCAATCTGGGTCAGAGATCGCGCCCGTGAAAGGGGCTCGGGCCGGGTCGCGCCGGATTGGTGATATCTGGCAATGGCTTGGGATAAGCGGCGACGCTCTGGGGACGAACGGCACGCTGCGCCGGACGTTCTTCACCGGGTTCACGACCGCGGCGGTGATGGTCGCCGCAGTGAACGCCATCAACGTCATCACCATCGTCCATGAGCAGCCCGGAGACGGGTTGGCCGGACCGATCATCTGGGAGGGATCGAGCTGGGTCACGCTCATGCTCTTCTTCTGGATCCCCTGGATCGCCTACCGGATCGCGCCGCCCTTCGTCCGTCCGCGCTGGAAACTTCTGGTCCATGTTCCGGGCGCGCTCATGTTCTCCCTTGTCCATGTCGCGGGGTTTCTCTGGCTGCGGCAGTTCATCTATTGGCTGTTCGGCGCGCACTATCGCTATGGCGCGTTCTGGCCGCAGTTCTTCTATGAACTGCGCAAAGATGTGCTCGGGTACGCGCTGTTCATCGCAGGGTTCGCGCTGATCGAACATCTGCTGCGCCAGCAGCAGCTGATCGAGACGCCGGGGCAGACCTTCACCTTCGACATCCGCGACGGCGCAAAGCTCACGCGCGTTTCGCTGTCGGATATTCTCGCCGTCGCTTCGGCGGGCAACTATGTCGAATTCGTTCTGCGGGATGGACGGCGCTTGCTGATGCGCTCGCCATTGTCTGGCGTGGAAAGTGAGCTTGCGCCGCGCGGCTTCTTGCGCACGCATCGTTCATGGTTGATCAACGCCTCGAAGATGACGGCGCTGAAACCCGAGGGCTCGGGCGACTATACCGTCGAACTGGAAAGCTTGAACGTGCCTTTGTCGCGGCGCTTTCCGGACGCACTGGCAAAGCTCCGCGGCTGACTATTTCGCCTCGCCCATCACCTGTTCGCCGGCGACGCTCAAGAGCTCGTCCATCTTGGACCGGATGGCGCGGTCGGCATGGGAGAGTTTCGCCGCTGCGAAATCGGCTTTGACCTTGTCGAACACATCTTCGTCGCCTGGCTTCTGGAAATCGGCCTGGACGACGGTCATGGCGTATTCGTTTGCCCTGTCGCCGCCGATGCCCATTTCGCCGGCCGCCCAGAGCCCCAGAAGCTTGTTTCGGCGCGCCATGACCTTGAAGCGCATCTCCGCGTCATGGGCCCATTTGTTCTCGAAGCCCCGCTCGCGATCCTTGAAACCGTCGGTCATAATCAACCTCCTGAATTTAAAGGATAAATTACACGGCCATGCCAGCCATGCGTTCATACACAGGTAGTCATGAATGCGGCCAATCGCAACGTTGCCGGGGCCGATGCCGCTCGCTATTTTGGTTTTTTGACGGGATTCCCCAACATGAAACGCCGCCGCCAGATCTACGAAGGCAAGGCCAAGATCCTCTATGAGGGGCCGGAGCCGGGAACCCTCGTTCAGTATTTCAAGGACGACACGACCGCGTTCGACGCCACCAAAAAAGCGGTGCTCGACGGCAAGGGCGTTCTGAACAACCGCATCAGCGAATATCTGATGACGCAGCTCAATGCGATCGGCGTGCCGACGCATTTCGTGCGCCGCATCAACATGCGCGAGCAGCTGGTCAAGGAAGTCGAGATCATCCCGCTCGAAGTCGTGGTGCGCAACGTTGCGGCCGGTTCGATGTCGAAGCGTCTCGGCATCGAGGAAGGCACGCCACTGCCGCGCTCGATCATCGAGTACTATTACAAGAACGACGCGCTGCACGATCCGTGGGTCAGCGAGGAACACATCACCGCGTTCGGCTGGGCGTCCCCGCAGGACCTCGATGACATGGTGAACCTCACCATCCGCATCAATGATTTCCTGTCCGGCCTGTTTCTTGGTGTCGGCATCCGTCTGGTCGATTTCAAGGTGGAGTTCGGGCGGCTGTGGGAAAACGATTTCATGCGCATCGTTCTCGCCGATGAGATCAGCCCGGACAGCTGCCGTCTGTGGGATGCGTCGTCCAACGAGAAGATGGACAAGGATCGTTTCCGCCGCGATCTCGGCGGCGTCGTCGAAGCCTATTCGGAGGTGGCGCGCCGTCTGGGGATCATGCCGGAATCCGCGCCGCCCGAAAACAAAGGTCCTCAGCTCGTCCGATGAAAGCACGCGTCTTCGTCACATTGAAAAACGGCGTTCTCGATCCGCAGGGAAAAGCCATCGGTCACGCGCTCAACGGCCTGGGCTTCGGTGCTGTGGGTGATGTGCGTCAGGGCAAAGTCATCGACATCGATCTTTCCGAGAGCGATGAGGTGAAAGCGCGCGCGTCCTTGAAAGACATGTGCGAAAAACTCCTCGCAAACACTGTGATCGAGAAATACGAAATCGAACTGAAGGCCTGACGGCCAAGCCGCCGGGTGTGTTCCGGTACAGCGACAAGGGTAGCGTTATGAATCGAGTTCTCCGTCAATGGGCCATGCGAAGCGCGCAGCCGGCCGCCATCATTTGTTGTCTCATGCTTGGCACGGCCGCGGCTTTTTCGGCTCCGCCGGCGGCGCCTGCCGCGGCAAAGCCGCCCGCGGATGATGCCGCGAAGGTCGCCGCCGCCAGAGAATTCATCATCCTGTATCACCCACGCATGGATCCGGCGAAGACCAAGGACATGCTCGACCGCGGCATGGCGAACGCCATCGCGCACGCAAAGCAGGGCAACCCGAAACTCGACGCGAAGAAGTTCGAGCAGGACACCAGAACCCGCATCATGGGGGCCGTGAACAAGTCCCTCGACCTTCAGTCGCGCGTCGTTGCCCGCAACTTCACGATGCAGGAACTGCAGGACCTCATCAAATTCTTCAAAAGCCCGCTTGGGCAGAAGCTGACGGCGGTCACGCCGACGATCGTGCGGGAAGTGCTGCAGGAAAAACGCGAAGAGGGTGGGGCCCCGCAGAATGGCGGACCCAAGTTTAAGATGCTGCCGCCCGGTGCGGCGCCAACCCCTCCTGCGCAGAAGACGAAGTGATTCCATGAAATCCGCTGTTGTCGTTTTTCCGGCTTCGAATTGTGATCGCGATGCGGCGACGGCGCTGGAGCAGCTGACCGGCAACAAGACGCACATGGTCTGGCATCAGGACACAGAGCTTCCCGAGGTCGATCTTGTGGTGATCCCCGGCGGGTTCTCCTATGGCGATTATCTGCGTTGCGGCGCGATGGCGAGCCAGTCGCCGATCATGCGCGCGGTGAAGGCGCATGCGGAAAAGGGTGGCGCGGTGATCGGCATCTGCAACGGGTTTCAGGTGCTGACCGAAAGCCACATGCTGCCCGGCGCGCTGGTGCGCAACGCGGATCTCAAATTCGTCTGCCGTCCGGTGAAACTTGAGGTCGAAGAAACGCAGTCGGCCTTCACCCGCAAATATGAGAAGGGCCAGACGGTCAGCTTCCCCGTCGCGCATGGTGAGGGCAATTACGTCGCCGACGAGGAAACGCTCGACCGCCTCGAAGCCGAGAACCGCGTCGTCTTCCGCTACGCCGACGGCGACAATCCGAACGGCTCCGCGCGCAACATCGCCGGCATCTTGAACGAGAGGCGAAACGTCTTAGGTCTGATGCCCCATCCCGAGCGCGTGGTCGATCCGCAGCTTGGCGGTACGGACGGCGTCGCGTTGTTCCAGAGCCTGATCGAGGCGCTGGGATAGGCGCGTTCCAAAAAAAAGTTTTTGAGAACGCGATATTAAGTCTCAACATCTTGTGGTTTTTAGAAAATGCCATCTATCACCAGCGAACAGGTCAAGGAACACGGCCTCTCTGAGGACGAATACGCCCGCATCCTGAAGCTCATGGGCCGCGAGCCGTCGTTCGTGGAGCTCGGCATCTTCTCCGTGATGTGGAGCGAGCATTGCTCCTACAAATCCACGCGCGTGCATCTGCGCAAGCTGCCGACTAAGGCGCCGTGGGTGCTGCAGGGGCCGGGTGAGAACGCGGGCGTGATCGATATCGGCGATGGCGACGCAGCGATCTTCAAGATGGAGTCGCACAACCATCCGAGCTTCATCGAGCCTTATCAGGGCGCGGCCACCGGCGTCGGCGGCATTATGCGCGATGTTTTCACCATGGGTGCGCGTCCGATCGCGATGATGAACGCGCTGCGCTTTGGCGAACCGTCGCATCCCAAAACGCGACATCTGGTCAGCGGCGTGGTCAGCGGCATCGGCGGCTACGGCAACTGCATGGGCGTGCCGACGGTCGGCGGTGAGGTGAATTTCCACCGCTCCTACAACGGCAATATCCTCGTCAACGCGATGTGCGTGGGCCTTGCGCGGCAGGACAAGATTTTCCTCTCCGCTGCCAAGGGTGCCGGCAATCCGGTTGTCTATATCGGCTCGAAGACCGGCCGCGACGGCATCCATGGCGCCACGATGGCGAGCGCGGAGTTCGACGATGCGTCTGAAGAAAAGCGCCCTACGGTTCAGGTCGGTGACCCCTTCACCGAAAAGCTGCTGCTCGAAGCCTGCCTCGAGCTGATGGCGACGGACGCGATCATCGCCATTCAGGACATGGGCGCGGCGGGTCTTACGTCGTCATCCGCCGAGATGGGCGACAAAGGCGGCAGTGGCATCGAGCTCAATCTCGACATGGTTCCGCAGCGCGAAGCAAATATGACCGCCTACGACATGATGCTGTCGGAATCGCAGGAGCGCATGCTCGCGGTGCTGAAACCCGGCCGCGAGAAAGAAGCCGAAGCGATCTTCAAGAAGTGGGAGCTCGACTTCGCCGTCATCGGCATCACGACCGATACGCATCGTCTGGTCGTGAAGCACAAGGGCAAGGTCGAAGCCGACATGCCGATCACGGCGCTCTCCGATGCGGCACCGGTCTATGAACGGCCCTACAACAAGAACACGCCCGCGAGCGGCAATCCGAAATTCCATGCGAAGAAGCCGATCCTTGAATCGCTGAGGAAGATTCTTGGGAGCCCCGATATGTGTTCGCGCCGTTGGGTGTGGGAGCAATACGACCACACCGTCATGGCCGACACGGTGCAGCGTCCCGGTGGCGATGCGGCCGTCGTGCGCGTGCATGGCAAAAAGAAAGGCCTCGCGATCACGACGGACGTGACGCCGCGCTATTGCCACGCCGATTCGTTCGAAGGCGCTAAGCAGGCGGTCGCCGAGGCCTATCGCAACATCTCCGCGGTCGGCGCGCTGCCGCTGGCGGTGACGGACAATCTCAATTTCGGCAACCCGCAAAAGCCTGACATCATGGGCCAGATCGTCGGCGCTGTGGACGGCATTGGCGAGGCCTGTCGCGCGCTCGACTTCCCGGTCATCGGCGGCAATTGCTCTCTCTACAACGAGACCAATGGCGAAGGCATCCTGCCGACACCTGCGATCGGTGGCGTTGGCCTGATGGCGGATGTGAGCCGTATGGCGACGGTTGCGCTGAAACGCGATGGCGATGCGTTGATGTTGATCGGCGACACGCGCGGACATCTGGGCCAGTCGATCTATCTGCGCGAAATCGAAGGCAAGGAAGAAGGCGCCGCACCACATGTCGATCTCGCTGCCGAACGCAAGTCCGGCGAATTCGTGCGCAAGCTGATCGAGAACGGCGGCTGCGACACGGCCCACGATGTTTCCGATGGCGGTTTGCTGGTTTCGCTCGCGGAGATGGCGCTGGCCGGTGATATCGGTCTCGAAGTTGGTGTCGCCGGTACGACCGTCGACGCGATCCCATTCTTCTACGGTGAAGATCAGGCACGCTACGTAATCGCGGTGCCGCAGAAAGACGCCGACAAGATCGAAGGCGAACTGCGCGAGGCCGGTATCGTCCACGCCATCATCGGCAAGACCCACGCCGCCAAGACCATGCGCGTAACGGGCGAGGGCGAAGTCGCGCTCGCCGATCTGCGCAAAGCGCACGAAGGTTGGTTCCCGTCTTATATGCGCGGCGAAGAAATTCCTGCGCGAAACTAACCTCGTCATGGCCGCCTTTAAGACGGCCACCCATCCGGCGCGCGTCTGCGCGCCGAAGAGATTCACTCGCTCGCGGGCGCGAGCGCGATGGATGGCCGGGTCAAGCCCGGCCATGACGAATGGAGGATAAGGAGTTAGAATAATCCCATGCCCATGTCCGCAACCGAAATCGAAGACATGATCAAACAGGCGTTCCCTGACGCCGAGGTGACCATGACCGCGCTCGCCGACGACAACGACCATTGGTCCGCGTCCGTGAAATCCTCAGCCTTCAAAGGCAAATCCCGCGTGCAGCAGCATCAGATGGTTTACGCGGCCCTCCAGGGCCGCATGGGCGGCGTGCTCCACGCGCTCTCGCTTCAGACGGCGGTGAAGGACTGATCATGTCTTCCGGCGCCGTTGCTGTTGAGCAAATGCGGCACAGCGATCTCGACGTGTTGCTCAATGCCGATGGCGGCGTATGGTGGCAACGCGATCGTGATGTGTGGCTTGAAAGACTCAAGGCGCAGGACGAGGGCCGCATGCATCTCTCGCTGGCGCGGCAAGATGGCAAGATCGTCGGTTATGGCTATCTGAAATTTGCGTCAGCCTATGATCGCTTCGCAATGTTTGACATTCCTGAAATTGGCGATCTGCGCGTGGCCGAACGCTGTCGGGGTCGCGGCATCGCAACGCAAATGATCCGCTATCTTGAGAACATTGCGGCGACGCGAGGCGCAGGGGAGATCGGGCTCGCGGTCGGCCTTTACGCAGATTACGGTTCGGCTCAGCGGCTGTATGTTCGTCTTGGGTATGTTCCGGACGGACGCGGTCTTACGTACCAAAATGAGCCGGCTCCGGCGGGAAACTCCGTGCGCGTTGACGATGACCTCACGCTCTGGCTGGTTAAATCGCTACCTTGACGCGTCGGGGCGGCGGACCTACTTGATAGGCTGATGGCTATCTGAGGCCGCTAAATAGCGGAGAAAAATATGTCCAATTCCGTTCACGACCGTATCCAGCAGGAAGTTTCCTCGAACGACGTGCTGTTGTTCATGAAGGGCACGCCGGTGTTTCCGCAATGCGGGTTCTCGGCCGCGACGGTCGGCATCCTCACCAACCTCGGTGTGAAGTTCAAGTCCATCGATGTTCTGAAAGACCCCGAGATTCGTCAGGGCATCAAGGAATTCTCGAACTGGCCAACGATCCCGCAGCTCTATGTGAAGGGCGAATTCGTCGGCGGCTGCGATATCCTGCGCGAGATGTATGAGGCCGATGAGTTGGCCCCGTTCCTTGCCGAAAAAGGCATCGTGCTCGAAAACGCCTAGGCGTTGTTCATCAGGACGGCGCTCAACGGCCTTCTCGCAGAAGGTAGCGCTTCGTGCTCGGCATAGCCCAGCCGGAAACAGAACGTCGCTTCATAGTCTGTCGATTTGGCGAATCGTTTCAGCGTGGGCGCGAACTCGTCGTTCCTTCCAAGCTGCGCATTGCGATCGACGCATTCGACCGGCTGGTTCAGCGGTTGCGCAGCCAGCCCCATCGTCGTCGCTGCAAGATGCAGACGCTGCCATGCACGGCCGGCGGCAATCGCGCCGCCCATGTCCAATCGGTCGCGCACCAGGATCAACCCCAGCACCGGCGCGATCGTCTGCACGTCGCGCGTCATATTCAGCCAGTATTTGTCGGCGGTTGCCGCATCCTGATCCGGCAAAATTTTTGAGGCCGCGGCCAGCAACGGGGAGACACCGGCGGTGTCGATGCCGATGCCGTCGCGATGCGCGTTCACTTCCTGCTTGCCGGTTCGGAACCAGCGCGCGCTATCGGCCGACATTTCCGGATCGGCGATGATGCGCTCCGTCGCGGACACGATGGTTGCGGCGAGGTCCTTGCGCGCATGCGCATCGGTAATGAACACAAGCTGCACTTCGTGATCCGACACAAGTTCGATCAGCTTTAGCAATTCTTTCTGTGTGACCGGCTTGTCGAGATACGGCCCGCGATTGGTGTGGCGGTGCGGGATCGCCTCGAACAGCGGATCGCGCGAGGCCGGCGCTGCGTCGAGCCAGAGATGCACCGCTTTGACGGGATCGTTTTTCGGTGACGGTGTCAGCTTTCCGCCATGGATGATCACGTTCATCGACCAGCCGTATACCGTCGCCGCGCGCATCAGATTCTCGACCGCGCAGCCGACGCCCAGATGCATCTCGCGCCGGAACGGATCGAAGCTGCCGAGATTGCGCGAGCGGTCCGCCAGCACGGTGATCGATTCACCGGCGGCCTGGAACAGCCAGGGCTGGGTGTCGTGCGGATTGGCGGCAAGGATCGCCGCGTTCAGCGGCTGCTTCGGGCCATCGGCAGGATTGCCGCGCCAGTTCTGCCAGGGCTCGAATGCGTCGCCCTGACCGACCTCGAACACGCCGCGGTCCCACGCGCGATAGCCCAGTCCGGCGCCGGCAAGCACCAGAGCACCCGCGCCGCCGATGACAACCCGTCTGCTGGTACCCATGCGCGCCTCCGGTTTCGAAGACAGCATATCGCCTAGGCGCGATCTCCAAAATGACGTTTCCAGACAGGTGCAATGGCCGGACGTCTGGAGACGGCCGTCGCGAGACTGTCGAGCTTGGGGATATGGCCTTCGGCCAGCCATTCCTTGCCGATCGAGCCGCGCCAGCGGCTGAACATCGCCGCATAAATATCGACGATGGAAAAGCCGGACGCCAGGAACCACGGCCCGTCGCACATCCGCTCCACGATCAGCAGGCGCTCGCGAATGCGCTCGCGTGCCGTCTGGCGCATCGCTTTGACATCGCCGTCGTGCACGAAGCGCTCGGGATAATCCGAAATCTCGACCATGGGATAGATTTCCGACGCCATGAAAGCGAGCCAGCGATAGGCCTGCGTACGCGCGGGGCTGCCCTGTGGCGGCAACAGCCGCGCATTCGGGAAGTGATCGGCGAGCGTCAGAAGGATCGCGAGCGACTCGGTGACGATCGCGCCTTCCGGCAAGCGCAGTGCCGGCATCTTGCCGCTTGGGTTGATTGCCAGAAATGCGGGCTCGCGCTGTTCGTTCTTCTCCAACGACACGAGCTTGAAATCGTATGGCGCACCGGTCTCGGCCAGCACGGCCTCGGCGCTGAACGCGCCCGATCCCTTGTCGCCGTAAAGAACGTAGCTCATGGGATTCCTCGCCCGCGCCGCAACCTC
The DNA here is from genome assembly GCA_035502175.1 of Rhizomicrobium sp. Lineage (GTDB taxonomy): Bacteria > Pseudomonadota > Alphaproteobacteria > Micropepsales > Micropepsaceae > Rhizomicrobium. The sequence continues at coordinate 10,678 of DATJUS010000103.1, read as the reverse complement.
TCAAATAAGCCCCCGGCCCGAAAGCACAAGGCGGATTTTCGCCTCCACGCGCGATGCAAATCCGGAAAGATTTCAGGGGCATAGAATTGGTTTTGCGTTATGCCGGCACGGCCAACACATTGCCGTGACAACACGGCGGCCTCGGTTTTGCGCAACGCTGCAAAGCCCTATACTTCAGATGGTGAAGGGGAGGTCTCATATGCGCATTTCCGTTCTGACGGCATCGGCGTTTCTGGCGTCGGTCGCGTTTGTCACGTCGGTGCAGGCCGAGGAGTCGTGGTCGGACGCCTGCATGAAAGTCGCGGGCGCCAAGGTGGCGGAGTGGAATCAGGCACGCGTGATGCGCGATCGCATGGACACCTATGCCGACGGGAGCAAGCTCGACACCCAGATCTATTTCACCGAGAACGGGATGTTCCAGTTGATCAAGGGCGTGTGGCGCACGGGACAGGCGACGCGCCATCAGCGCAGCGCCGGCTCAATGAGCAGCGCGGCACACACCATGGGACTTACGGCCTGCACGGCCGATGGCGCGGACAATGTCGATGGCCAGAGCGCGCTGGTGTATTCGTACGAGCAGGGCCCGGACATGAAGTCGCGCATGTGGGTTTCATCGGCAACGGGTCTCCCGCTGCGCGCCGAGATCGACCAAAAGCCAGCGCGTTACGACATTCCTGCGAAGATCGTGATGACCTATGCCTACAATGACGATGTGCGTGTGCCCAAAGTGGCGCAGCTCAAGAACGACATGCGGATGAAGTACAGCCAGGACTGGCTGCGCTACATGGCGACGGGTACGCCTGGCACCAGCCACTGAGGGTAGTCATTTTTCCTTCGTGAACACGACGTCGCGTTCCTCGCGGCGGCTCAGGAAGCCCGTGACCTTGCCCTTTGCGTCGCGCTGGAAAATCCGGCGCGTGCGCGGGGCGCCGGGCGTGAAGAGGACGTCGGCGAGCTCCGCCTTGATCTCCACGGCTTTGCCGCCATTCGTCGCGCTGTAGAGTTTGCCGTCCTTCTTGGTGATCTCGACGACGTAATCCGGTCCCCCGCGATAGCGGCCGACATAGGCGTCGCTCATCGCATCCGGCAGAGACACGGCAGGCGGATCCTGGCGCAACGCAATGGTCTGTGTCGCGACCAGCTTCCAGTCGCCGCCTTCCTTCAGCCATGTCGACGTCTGGCGATATTGCGCGTGCAGCTTCTGGCCGTGGAAATCCTCGTGTTCGTCATCCAGCTCAGTTGAGACCGCGCTGTCGCCGAGGATTGTCGCCTTCCAGTCGGTTACCTTGATCGTTCCGGACGAGCCTGCCGGCAGCGGCGTCACCTGCGCGATCATCTCATCGTAGTTCGACACAATGCCGTTTTCGTCCGTCGCAGTGAACCGCTTGTCGAGGATCGCGAGCCAAGGTGTCTTGTCGCCCGGCGCCACCGCGTCCATCAGTGCCTGCATCTTGGCTTTCAGAACATCGCTGTCATTGGCCTGTGCCGAAGCAGGGATCAACGCGAGGCAGGCGAGCAGAACAGTGCGGCGCATGGGATGTCTCCTCTGTCGAGCGCGAGCAGAGATGAGCCCGGGTCCTTGCGCAAATAAAAAGACCGCGAGGTCGCCCTCGCGGTCTTTTCGATTTCGATGGTTCGCGAACTAGCGCGAGTAATATTCGACGATCAGGTGCGGCTGCATCTGCACGGCGTATGGGACGTCCGACAGCTTGGGCACGCGGACGAGCTTGGCGCTCATCTTGTTGTGATCGGTTTCGACGTAATCCGGCGTGTCGCGCTCGGCGCTCTTGGAGGCGTCGATGACCAGCGCCATGTCGCGGGCCTTCGCGGTCAGCTCGACGGTCGAGCCTTCCTTGACCTGGTAGCTGGCGACCGTCACGCGGCGGCCGTTGACCTTCACGTGGCCGTGGCTGACGAGCTGACGGGCGGCGAACGGCGTCGGCGCGAACTTGGCGCGATAGATGACAGCGTCCAGACGGGTCTCGAGCAAGCCCACCATGTTCTCACCGGTGTCGCCCGGACGGCGCGAGGCCTCGGTGTAATACTTGCGGAACTGACGCTCCGTGATGTTGCCGTAGTAGCCCTTGAGCTTCTGCTTGGCCTGCAGCTGCGTGCCGTAGTCCGAGAGCTTCTTGGCGCGGCGCTGGCCATGCTGGCCCGGTCCGTAGGAACGCTTGTTGACGGGGCTCTTGGGACGGCCCCACACACTTTCGCCCATGCGGCGGTCGAGCTTGTACTTGGCGTTGGCGCGTTTTGTCATCGAGAGTCCAAAAAAGTGGCGGAAAACCGCGGTTTCCGGCCTCCGGGCCGCGGAAAGGCGGGGACTATACCCATGGGCCTCGCCCTGTCAAACGCTGGTTTTGGCGCGCGGGTGCTGGCTTTTCCAGTATAGAGGACACGGGGACGGAATCGGGAGTTTTCCTTGAGAATCATCGTGCTGGGCGGCGACGGGTTCTGCGGCTGGCCTACAGCCCTGCACCTGTCCGAACGCGGGCACGAGATCGCCATTGTCGACAACCTGTCCCGGCGGCGGATTGACGGCGAACTGGGCGTGCAGTCGCTCACCCCCATTCTTCCACTCAAGGAGCGGCTCTCGGCGTGGAAAGAGATCTCAGGCCGGGACATCGCCTTTCACGAGATCACCGTCGGTCAGGACTTTTCGGCGCTCCTGAAATTGCTCAAGGGTTTCAAACCCGACGCCATCGTGCATTTCGCCGAGCAGCGCGCCGCGCCCTATTCGATGAAGAGCGCCGAGCACAAGCGCTACACCGTCAACAACAACCTCAACGCCACCAACGATGTGCTCGCGGCGATCGTCGAGAGCGGGCAGGACATTCATCTCGTCCATCTGGGTACGATGGGCGTGTACGGCTACGGCGTCGCCGGCATGAAAATCCCGGAAGGGTATCTGACGATCAAGGTCGATACGCCGTCCGGCGAGAGCGAGCAGGAGATTCTCTATCCGGCAAATCCCGGCTCGATCTATCACATGACCAAGACGCAGGATCAGCTGTTCTTCTTTTTCTACAACAAGAATGACGGCGTTCGGATCACCGATCTGCACCAAGGAATCGTCTGGGGCACGCAGACGGAAGAGACCAAACGCGACGAACGTCTTATCAACCGCTTCGACTATGACGGCGACTACGGCACGGTTCTGAACCGCTTCCTGATGCAGGCGGCGCTCGACTATCCGCTGACCGTACATGGCACCGGTGGGCAGACGCGCGCCTTCATCAATCTTCAGGACACGGTGCGTTGCATCGAGCTCGCGCTGCGCAATCCGCCGAAGGCGGGCGAGCGCGTGAACATCCTGAACCAGATGACGGAAACGCACCGCGTGCGCGATCTGGCGAAGATCGTGGCGGGAATCACGGGCGCCGACATCGCAAACCTTCCCAACCCGCGCAATGAGGCGGAAGAGAACGAATTGCACGTCGTCACTTCGCGCTTCATCGGCATGGGGCTTGAGCCGATAACGCTGCAAAACGGGCTTTTGACGGAGATCACGGAGATCGCGCGCAGATACGCCGCGCGCTGCGACACCTCGAAGATCCCTTGCGTGTCGTGGTGGAACCGCGCGCGCAAAGAACAGGCCGAAAAAGCTTAAGAGTCGAAGACGGTTTCGGACGTCTTCAATATCTCTTCGTAAGCCTCGAAGCATCGCTTGTTGAGCTTCGCGAGCACGGGATCGCGGAGCCACTCTGCCATCAGCGCTTTCGTCGCCGGCACATGCTTCAGGATTGTCGTGTCTTCGACGTCATTGCGGTTGCGCAGGTCGAAGAACTTCTTGTGCAGCTTCTTGTCGTTGTTCGCTGCCGTGCCGCGATATTTCTTGGCGCGAAAGTCCGCCCAGGTTCGCACGCAGTAATGATTGAGCTGCGCATGGCGCATGCTGCGCGCGGCGTCAGGGAGGCGGGTAGCGCGTTCCACAAGCCCGGCGATCTCTTCGCCGCCGCCATTGAACATTCGGGGCAGCGTTGCGGCGTCTTCGGCAAAGACCGGCATGTGATTGGCGGTGAGACGTTCGAAAGCCGGAACATTTCGCGCCAGCGACTTCACATTCGCGTTGTGCTCGAAGCTTTCTTCTGAAGCATGGGTGAGATTTTCGATAACCAGTCCATTCGGCATCTCTGCGTACCCGCTGTCGCCAAAGAACCGCATCTGGACGCAGATGCCGTCGGCGTCCGGTGCGGTCGCGATCAGATCGGCGATGCGGCCTTCACCGGTTTTGATCATCAGGAATTCGTCGGGATCGATCTGCAGCACCCAATCGGCGCGCGTCACCAGCGGATGATCGGCCGCGCGATTGAGCGCCTTGTTCTGCGGCTGCTCGCCGGACGCTAGCGGGTTGGGAACATGAACCGCGATTCCCATCTCTGTGAGGCGATCGAGAAGGGCCGGCGATTCATCTTCGCAATCGTTCGTGTAGACGAGGAAATCTGTGACGCCGATCAACCTATGATAGGCGATCCATTCCAGCAGAAACCGGCCCTCATTCTTGGTGAAGGCGACTTCGGTGATGCGGGATTGACCGGGTGCTGACATGGGCTGTTTGCGGTTCTGCGGCACCCCGCGCAGCTTGTCAAAAATAGCTGGAACGTTTCCTGAACTGATAGAAATATCCAATATAAAACAGTTGCTTATACAGGCGCTTGCGATTGAGAACAAAGTGTGTACGAAGTTCGTTCTCGCGGGGCCCCGATTTCATTGGGAAAGGGGGGAGCGCTGTGGAATAAGGAGACGAATCCATGAGTCAGGCGGCATTGCGGGTCGTAGGCAAAGAAGACAATTCCGAGCGCAAGCGCGCCCTTGAGGCGGCGCTGAGCCAGATCGACCGCGCCTTCGGCAAAGGCTCGGTGATGAAGCTCGGTCAGCGCGACCTGAGCGTGGATACCGACACAGTTTCTACAGGTTCCCTGGGCCTCGACATCGCGCTCGGCATCGGCGGCTTGCCCCGCGGCCGCGTGATCGAGATCTACGGTCCGGAATCCTCGGGTAAGACGACCTTGGCGCTTCACGCTGTGGCCGAAGCCCAGAAAAAGGGCGGCATCGCCGCCTATGTCGACGCCGAACACGCGCTCGACCCGGTCTATGCCAAGAAGCTTGGCGTCGATATCGACGAAATGCTGATTTCGCAGCCTGACACCGGTGAGCAGGCGCTGGAGATCACCGACACGCTGGTGCGCTCGGGCGGCATCGACATCATCATCATCGACTCGGTCGCGGCGCTGACGCCAAAGGCCGAACTCGAAGGCGAAATGGGCGATTCTTTGCCGGGTCTTCAGGCGCGTCTGATGAGCCAGGCGCTGCGCAAGCTGACCGCTTCGATCTCCAAATCGAACACCATCGTCATCTTCATCAACCAGATCCGCATGAAGATTGGCATCATGTTCGGAAGCCCTGAAACGACGACCGGCGGCAACGCGCTCAAATTCTATTCCTCGGTCCGTCTCGACATTCGCCGCATCGGTTCGATCAAGGATCGCGACGAAGTCGTGGGCAACCAGACCCGCGTGAAGGTGGTCAAGAACAAGGTCGCGCCGCCGTTCAAGCAGGTCGAATTCGACATCATGTACGGGCAGGGCGTCTCCAAGGTCGGCGAGCTCATCGACCTCGGCGTGAAGGCCGGAATCGTCGAAAAGTCGGGCTCCTGGTATTCCTATGACGGCACCCGCATCGGCCAGGGCCGCGAGGCAGCCAAGACATTCCTGACCCAGAATGCGGAGATCGCCGGCAAGATCGAAGCCCAGATCCGCGAGAACGCAGGCGTGCTCGGTGGTGCTCTGTCGCTCGGTGGCGAGGAGACTGCGGCCGCCGAAGAAGACTGATCAGCGAAGAGGTTTGTTGTTCCCTGTTGGCATGGGGAGCAGCTCCAGAAGGGGCGCCGGAAACGGCGCCCCTTCGCTTTTCTGAGCCCCGCTTGTGGCGGGGTTAAGGAGTGTCGTCCTAGACACTCAAATCCCCCTGCCTGTACAAGCAACATATGAAAAGCCTGAACGATATTCGCGCCGGATTCCTCGATTTCTTCCGCGACCGCCAGCACGCGGTGGTGGCGTCGTCGCCGCTCGTCCCGCGCAACGATCCGACCCTGCTTTTCACCAATGCCGGCATGGTGCAGTTCAAGAATGTCTTCACCGGTGCCGAGAAGCGCCCCTACACCCGCGCCGCGTCGAGCCAGAAATGCGTCCGCGCCGGCGGCAAGCACAACGATCTCGACAATGTCGGCTACACCGCGCGCCATCACACCTTCTTCGAGATGCTGGGGAATTTCTCCTTCGGCGACTACTTCAAGGAAGATGCGATCCGATTTGCGTGGGATCTGCTGACGAAGGATTTCGGGCTTCCGAAAGAACGGATGCTCGCGACCGTCTATGCCGACGACGACGAAGCGTTCGGCCTGTGGAAGAAGATCGCCGGTTTCTCCGACGACCGTATCATCCGCATCGGAACGTCCGCGAATTTCTGGTCGATGGGCGACACCGGTCCCTGCGGTCCGTGTTCGGAAATCTTCTACGATCACGGCGATCACATTCCGGGCGGTCCGCCGGGTTCGCCGGACGAAGACGGCGACCGTTTCATCGAGATCTGGAATCTCGTCTTCATGCAGTACGAGCAGGTCGACGCTGCGACGCGTCTGAACTTGCCAAGGCCTTCGATCGACACCGGCATGGGGCTCGAGCGCATCGCCGCGGTGATGCAGGGCGTACACGACAATTACGACATCGACCTCTTCCGCCATCTCATCACCGCATCCGTCGAACTCACCGGCGCGAAGGACGCGGGCGAAGCGCATTTCTCCCACCGCGTCATCGCCGATCATCTGCGTTCGTCGTCATTCCTGATCGCCGATGGTGTGCTGCCGTCGAACGAAGGCCGCGGCTATGTGCTTCGCCGCATCATGCGCCGCGCCATGCGCCATGCGCATCTCATCGGCTCGCGCGATCCGCTGATGTACCGCCTCGTGCCTGCGCTCGTGGCCGAGATGGGCCAGGCCTATCCCGAACTCAAGCGCGCCGAAGCGCTGATCGCCGAAACGCAACGCCTCGAAGAAGAACGCTTCCGCGTCACCCTTGCGCGCGGCCTGAAGCTTCTGGACGAAGAAACCGCAATGCTCCGTAGCGGCGAGACGCTCAATGGCGAAATCGCGTTCAAGCTCTACGACACCTATGGTTTCCCGCTCGATCTGACCGAAGACGCGCTGAAGGCGCGCGGCATCGCGGTCGACAAAGCCGGCTTCAACGCTGCGATGGAAAAGCAGCGTGCCGAAGCCCGCAAAGCTTGGGCCGGTTCCGGCGAAGCGGCCGCCGACAGCCAGTGGTTCGCAATCCGCGACGAACTCGGCGCGACCGAATTTCTTGGCTACGACACTGAATCTGCCGAAGGTGTCATCGTCGCGATGATGAAGGGCGCCGATCGCGTCATGAGCGCGACGGAAGGCGAAACCGTTCTGATCCTCACCAATCAGACGCCGTTCTACGGCGAATCCGGCGGTCAGGTCGGCGACCAGGGCACGATCCGTTCGGCCAAGGGCGAAGGCAAGGTCATCGACACCGACAAGAAGCTCGGCAGCCTGCATGCGCATGTCGTCGAAGTGACCAAGGGCAGTTTTGCTGTCACCGATGGCGTCGATCTCAAAGTCGATGGCGAGCGCCGCCGCGCGACGCGCGCGAACCACTCCGCGACGCATCTCCTGCACGCCGCGCTCAAGCGCGTGCTTGGTCCGCATGTTTCGCAAAAGGGATCGCTTGTTGCGCCGGATCGCCTGCGCTTCGATTTCAGCCATCCCAAGCCCGTGACGATGGACGAGCTCGAGCGCATCGAGAACATGGTCAACACCATCATTCGCCAGAACAGCGATGTCTCTACGCGCCTGATGGCGACCGACGATGCGATCAAGGCCGGCGCCGAGGCGTTGTTCGGCGAGAAATATGGCGATGAAGTGCGCGTCCTCACAATGGGCGAAGAGATCGACAAGGCCTATTCCGTCGAACTCTGCGGCGGCACGCATGTGCGCCGCCTGGGTGACATCGGCCTGTTTACGATTCTGTCGGAAAGCGCTGTCGCATCTGGCGTGCGCCGCATCGAGGCGCTGACCAGCGAAGGCGCGCGCAAATACTTGTCGCATCAGGCGGAGATCGCGCGCGAAGCTGCGGCAGCACTCAAGACCTCGACCGCCGATCTGACGACGCGCGTTTCGCAGCTTGCCGACGCCAATCGCAAGATCGAGCGCGAACTCGCTGAAGCACGCAAGGCGCTTGCGCTCGCCGGCCCATCGCGCGGCGAACATGACGATGTGAAGACGGTCGGCGACATCAAGGCGTCGCTGCGGGTCGTCGAAGGCGTGAACGCGAAAGACCTCAAAGGTCTTGCCGATGACGCGAAGGCGAAGCTCGGATCCGGCGTTGTCGCGTTCGTCGCCGTTGACGACGGCAAGGCGTCGCTGGTTGTCGGCGTCACAGACGATCTGACCGGGAAGATCAGCGCTGTCGATCTGGTGCGTGCGGGTGCTGCGGCGCTCGGCGGCAAAGGCGGCGGTGGCCGCCCCGACATGGCGCAGGCCGGCGGCCCGGACGGCGGCAAAGCGCGTGACGCGCTCACCGCAATCGAAAGACATCTGCGTGGTGGCTGAGATTTCCTCCGCCCATATCGACGAACGGCTCACGACGCCGCGACATCGTGTTTATGTCATCCTTGAGGGCGGCCGCACGGGCGGCATCATCGGCCACATTGTCGAGGGCGTGCTCATCACGCTGATCGTCAGCAATGTGCTTGCCTACACGCTGCAAAGCATTCCCTCCATCGATAAGCAGTTCGCGGGATTTTTCTCCATCCTGGAATGGGTCTCGGTCGCGATCTTCACGGTCGAATATCTCATTCGCCTGTGGACGGCGCTGGAAGATCCGACATCGCAGAAGGGCCGGTGGTGGGGACGCTTCACGTATGCGCTGCGCCCGATGATGGTGATCGATTTCCTCAGCATCGCGCCGGCCTATATCGCGGTGTTCATCCCCTTCGTCGATCTGCGCTTCCTGCGTCTCATCCGTCTCCTGCGATTGCTCAAGATCGCGCGCTATTCCCCGGCCCTGTCGACCCTGGCGCAGGTTCTCGCCGAAGAACGCCGTGCGCTGTACGGCACCGTGCTGTTGCTTCTCTGCGCCATGGTGTTCGCGGCAGCCGCGATGCATGTGGTCGAAGGCGGTGATCCGACCGCGAGCGTCGCGTTCAAGACCATGCCGGGCTCGATGTATTGGGCCATCACCACGCTGACGACAGTCGGCTATGGCGACGTCACGCCCACGACCGCACTGGGACGATTCATTGCCGGCATCACGATGATCGTGGGTCTCGGTCTGTTCGCGCTGCCGGTTGGTATCGTGGCGACCGGTTTCGTGAATTCGATCCACCGTCGCGACTTCGTCGTGACCTTCGGCATGCTGTCGCGCGTGCCGATCTTCCGTGGCATCGATGCGCAGATCATCGGCGAGATGATGGTGATGTTGCGCGCGCGTGCCGTCGCCGCCGGAACGATCATCTCCGCCACCGGCGCGCGCGCCGATGCGATGTATTTCGTCGTCTCCGGCGAAGTCGAAGCCAACCTTGCCAACCGCCGAATCCGATTCCGCACCGGCGATTTCTTTGGTGAGCTCGCGCTGCTGGAAGAAACCATGCGCGCCGCGACGGTCGTCGCCGTGGAAGCGTCACGCGTGCTGACGCTCTCCGTCGATGATTTCAACCATCTGCTGACGAAGCATCCCGGCCTGATGCGGCGTATTCACAAAATGGCGGCCGCGCGCGCCGAAGACATTGCACAGGCGGGCGCCATCTCGGAATCCGAGATCAAGGCGGCGCGCCGCATGCGCAAGCGCGCGGAGCGCAACCCCGACGCCGAACCTGAAGTCGGCAGCTAGGACTTGCAGTAGACGCAGAGCTTGTTGCCGGTCGGATCGCGCAGATACGCGCCGTAGAATTCCGTCTTCTCCGGCGGACGATAGCCGGGCTTTCCTTCATCGCTGCCGCCGGCCGCCAGGCCCGCCGCATGCGCCGCTTTCACTTCGTCCTGGCTCTTCGCCGGAAAGGCCAGCATCGACCCGTTGCCGAATGTCGCCGCTTCGCCATTCGCCGGCGGGCAGACATAGACGCCATGACTGTCCGAACCCTTCGGCCCATAGCCGATCCAGCCACCATCGGCGAATTTTCGCTCATGCCCGAACGCGCCGAAGAACGCATCATAGAATTTGCCGGACGCTTCACCGTCCCTGGCCCCGATCGTCACATATCCAATCATCGACATGGTTCTCTCCCGAAAAAGCGAAGACGCACTCTATGTTTGCGATCGAACAAAGCAAGAACATATTCGCCGGGAGGGGGCTGCAGGAATCGCATGGGCTTGAACCGGCAGGCCGGTCGAACCATCTCAAACCCAAGCGGGGAGGCGCACATGTTCATCGGTGAGATAGCGGCACAGGCTGGCGTCAGCGTGCAGGCGGTGAGGCTCTACGAACGCCGCGGTCTGATGCGGCCTGCAACGCGCTCGGCGTCGAACTATCGTCACTACGATCCCGTCGATCTCGACATTCTCAAGACCATTGCGCAATGCCAGCGTTTTGGCTTCACGCTCGCCGAAATCCGGAAAATCCTGAGCCTGTTCTGGGTGCCCGATCCGGCAACCGGAAAA
>DATJUS010000102.1:0-4166 GCA_035502175.1 Rhizomicrobium sp. | reverse complement strand
CGCCTGCTCGATCAGCACATCGACGTTCGACTGCGCCGTGAGCGCTTCGACCGGCAGTGCGTCTTGGCCGTAGACCTCACGCGCATGGGCTATGACGCTTAGCGTGCTCACGCCGATGGAACCGGTCGAACCGAGAACGGTCACCGGGCGCGCCAGGATCGGCGACAGATCGGGGAGTTCGAAATTTTTCCGCTGGGCGGCAAGCGCGCTCATGGATGCGCTCCAAAAAGCGGATCAAGTTTGAAGACAAGAACGAGCAGCGCAAGGGCGCTTACCGCGAACAGGCTGCTGTCGATGCGGTCGAGCATGCCGCCGTGGCCGGGGATCAGCGAGCCGCTGTCCTTGCGATTGAAAGACCGCTTAACCCACGATTCAAACAAATCGCCGGAATGCGCCACGACCGAGATGCCTGCTCCGTATATCGACGCCAACACCGGACTACCCCCGAGAACCCCCACATAGACCGCCTCGACGGCGGCCGCGGCCACTATACCACCCAAAGTCCCCGCCCAGGTCTTGTTCGGCGACAGTTTGGGCACCAGTTTCGGCCCGCCGATCAGGTTCCCCGCGACCAGCGCGCCGGTATCCGTGGCCCAGACGATCAGCAGCAATCCGACGATCAGCCACGCACCGTTCGCCGGGATGGCGCGCGCTGCGATCATTGCGGTCGAAGGAACGCCGATATAAAGAATTCCGCCAGCCTGCCAGAGCGGACTTTCGCTGCGGATCATCGCGATGACGAACGCGACCGCTGCGCCGGCGCCAAGGATGAGCCACGCAATCGGTCCGCGCGGCCAGAGAACAATCGCAGCCAGCGCCGCCGCGACCGTAACCGCCGACAACACCATCTCGAACAGATAGGATTTTGGCCAGACCATGCGATGCCATTCGCGGATGGCGAAGATGACCCCCAGCGCGACGAATGCTGCGAGGTATTGCGGGCCCTTGAAGTCCGCACCGATCGCCAGCGCGGCCAGCAGAACGCCGAAGAGCGGCCGCGTGATCCAATCAGGCGAAAACGGCAAACCGGAAACCTTCGGCATGTGACGCGTGTCCGTCACGCGACCGCTTCCGGCAGCGAACCGAAGCGGCGCTCGCGCTGCGCGAACTGCTCGATCGCTTCGAGGAATTTCTCCGGCGTGAAATCGGGCCACAGCGTGTCGACGAACAGAAGCTCGGCATACGCCGATTGCCAGAGCAGGAAGTTGCTCAGGCGTCGTTCACCGCTGGTGCGAATAACAAGATCGGGTTCCGGAAGCGCACTCGTGAACAGGCGCTGTGCAAACAGCTCGGGCGTGATCGTCTCCGGATCAAGGCGGCCTTCTTTCGCGGCGCGCGCCAATTCGCGCGCGGCAGCGGCGATCTCTTCCTGCCCGCCATAATCGAATGCGAATGTCAGGTTCGTTCCGGTGTTGTCGACGGTCTTCTTTTCCATCTCCTCGATCATCGAACGGATGTCGTCGGCGACACGTTCGCGATTGCCGATGACGCGCACGCGGACGCCGCGCGCGATGAGATCTTCGAGATCGTTGCGGAAATAGAGACGGAACAGGCCCATCAACGCGCCGACTTCGGTCGCGGGACGTTTCCAGTTCTCGGACGAAAACGCGTAGAGCGTGAGATTTTGAAGACCGATATCGGTGGCGGCTTTCACCACTTCGCGCACCGCGGCAACGCCGGCCACATGGCCCGCCTGCCGCGGAAGGTATCGCTTGTTCGCCCAGCGTCCGTTGCCATCCATGATGATGGCGACGTGGCGTGGAAGCGTTTGGGCGTCGAGCGGCGCGGCAGCCATTTTAACCAACCTCTACAACGCGCCTCAGACCTGCATGATCTCCTGCTCCTTGCCGTGGAGCACTTGATCGATCTCTTTTATGTGCGCATCCGTGAGCTTCTGCAATTCATCGCCCTGCTTGTGATGCTCGTCCTGGCCGATCTTGTGGTCCTTTTCGAGCTTTTTGAGGACTTCCATGCCGTCGCGGCGGACGTTGCGAACGGCGACGCGCGCGGCCTCCGCATATTTGGACGCAAGCTTTGCCAATTCCTTACGGCGCTCTTCGTTAAGTTCCGGGATCGGAATACGCAGCAGCTGACCGTCCATCTGCGGATTGAGACCGAGACCCGCATCGCGGATCGCCTTGTCCACCGCTTTGGCCAGGCCCTTATCCCAGACCTGCACCGTCAGCAGGCGCGGTTCCGGCGTCGAGATGTTGCCAACCTGGTTCAGCGGAAGCTGGCTGCCATAGGCGTCCACCGTCACCGGGTCGAGCAGCGCCGGACTGGCGCGGCCGGTGCGCAGGCCGGAGAATTCGCTCTTGAGAGTTGCAACCGCGCCCTTCATGCGGCGGCCCATCTCGTCCTTATTGAATGTATCGCTCATGTCGTCCTCTGCGCCGTTCAGCGCTCTTCGATGATCGTCGCGCGGCCCTCGCCACGGAGCACCGCCGCGAACGAACCCTTGTCGTGGATCGAGAATACCAGAATGGGGATCTTGTTTTCACGCGACAGGCTAATGGCCGATGCATCCATCACCTGAAGATCGCGGCTTAACACCTCGTGATAGCTCAAGGATTCGTAGCGCTCGGCATTCAGAACCTTCTTGGGGTCTGCGCTGTAGACGCCGTCAACTTGGGTGCCTTTTAGCATGGCATCGCAGCTCATTTCAGCTGCGCGGAGCGCCGCGGCCGTGTCCGTCGTGAAGAACGGATTGCCGGTGCCGGCGGCGAAGATCACGACCCGGCCCTTCTCCATATGGCGGATGGCAACGCGGCGGATGTAGGGCTCGCAGACGGAGGCCATGGGGATCGCCGACTGAACCCGGCATGGCACGCCGATCCGCTCCAGCGCTGCCTGCATGGCGAGCGCGTTCATCACGGTGGCGAGCATGCCCATGTAGTCGGCCGTCGCACGCTCAATGCCCTTGGCGGCGGCGGAGAGCCCGCGGAAGATGTTTCCTCCGCCGATGACCATGCAGATCTGGCTGCCGGCCTCGAAGGCCTGCTTCACGTCCGTGGCAATACGCTCGACGGTTTCGAGATCGATGCCGTAGGGCGCGGAGCCCATCAACGCCTCGCCGGAGACCTTAAGCAGGACCCTGGCGTATTTTGGCGCTGATGGCATGAGCCGCTCCGTTGGAATCAGTTCCCGGCCATTTTGCTGACTTCGTCCGCGAAGTCGCTATCGACCTTCTCGATACCCTCGCCCACCTGGAAGCGGACGAAGCCTTCGATGGCGACCGGCGCGCCGAAATCTTTCGACGCTTTCTCGATCACCTTGGAGATCTGCGTCTCGCCATCGATGACGAAGGTCTGCGACATGAGGACGGACTCCTCATAGAATTTGCGCATGCGGCCTTCCATCATCTTCTCGATGACGTTCTCCGGCTTGCCGGACTGGCGTGCGATGTCGGCCTGGATCGCCTTCTCACGATCCACGACGTCTTTCGACAGATGCTCCGGCGTCAGCGCGAGCGGGGCCGCGGCCGCCACATGCATCGCGATCTGCTTGCCGAGCGCGGTGAGCTTTGCCTTGTCGGCCGACGACTTCATCGCAACCAGCACGCCGATCTTGCCGAGCTCCGGCGAGGCGGCGTTGTGGACGTAAGACGCAACGACACCTTCCGTCACCGCGAGCATGACCGCGCGGCGCACGCTCATGTTCTCGCCGATCTTGGCGACCAGCGCGGTGAGACGATCCTTCATCGTGCCTTCCGGGGCCGGATGCGAGAGCAGCTTCACCACATCGCCTTCAGCTTTCAGAGCAGCATCCGCGGCGTCCTTCACGAAGGTCTTGAACTCATCGTTGCGCGCGACGAAGTCGGTCTCGGCATTCACTTCGACGAGTGCGCCGACATTGCCGCTCGACACGATGCCGATCAGGCCTTCCGCGGCAACGCGGTCGGCTTTCTTCGCGGCCTTCGACAGGCCCTTCTTACGCAGCCAGTCGATAGCGGCTTCCATGTCGCCCTTGGTTTCGGTCAGGGCAGCTTTGCAGTCCATCATGCCCGCGCCCGTTTTGTCGCGCAGGGCTTTCACCATTGGTCCGGTGATATTCGACATAAGTTATGACTCCGAAATGATCAGGCGCTGGCGTGCGATTCCGTGGACGTGCTCTCGGCATGCGAGGCGGTATCCGGCAGCTCGTCGGACGCGCCGACGTCGATGCCC
>DATJUS010000101.1:0-47505 GCA_035502175.1 Rhizomicrobium sp. | reverse complement strand
GACGTCAATCCGGCGCGTCCGTTTGCCAACATCGTGACCACCACCGCTCCCGCGAAGCTTCCAAAGACACCCGCGGCTTCCGCCGGCATGCATAAGGTCCGCTTCGACGATCTGGCGAATGCCAAGGTGACGACGCACCGTGATCTGTACTTCTCGGAATACTTCCAGGCCTTCGGCTTCCATGAAAAGGAAGCGGGCACGTTCTACATCACCGTCGACGGACAGAAGGAAACGTTGTTCGATCCCAATAATCCGCCGGCAATTACGACCACGCAGGGATCCGTCGAGGAATGGCGGATTGAGAACCGCACGGAAGAGCTGCATGGATTTCACATGCATCAGATTCACTTCCTGATCACGGCCATCAACGACGTGCCGATTGCGAAAGATAAGCAGCAGCTGTATGACGTGTTTGAGGTTCCGTACTGGAATGGCGACGCTGCTACGCCGTATCCGAGTATCACGGCAAAACTGGACTTCCGTGGGCCCGATATCGGCGACTTCGTCTACCACTGTCACATTCTCGATCATGAGGATGGAGGCATGATGGCGATCATCCGCGTGCAGAAAGCGACACGGGGGCACGGGCAGCAGGCGCGTGCCGACGGGCGCCAGCGCAAGCTGGCCGGCCAAAGTCATCTGACAAAGTTGGCCGCCGCGCGCTGACATTTGAGGGGTGGATTCGCGGGGTGCCGACAGGTACTCCGCGTTCCGTCATGACAGAAGATCGTCTCACAAACGACGCGCACGAACTCTGAAAAATCCCGCGGCGACGTCCGCAGATTTTGCACGCACTGGCAATGCCTTGAACATGAGAACACGCCGAAGTTGATTGCATGCGTTTTTCTTTTCTTTGTTTCATTTCGGACATGCGCGCGTAAGCTTTCCGTGCGAATCGGTATGGCAATCAGTGGGGGCTGAGCGTCTGACCTGTCCGCGTGGAGCCTCACCATGCTCAAAAACCTCTATGGCGAAAAACGCACAGCGCGTTCACAGCAGGAGCTGAATGCCATCCTGCTCTCCCATGAGCGCTATGTGACCTATCGCGGCGGCTCGCGCGCGCAGCTTGCACACGCCAATCTCGACGGCCTGATCCTCGCCAATCGGAAGCTTATGGAAGCGGACTTCTCCGGCGCTTCGCTGGTGCGTGCGAGCCTGTATGGATCGAATCTGGAGCGGGCCAGCCTCTATTGCGCCGACCTGCGCGATTGCAACCTCCAGTCAGCCAAACTTGCGCGCGCCGATCTTCGCGGCGCTTCGTTCCGGGGCGCGAGCCTCGCCTATGCGACGCTGGATAACGCGGACCTCCGTGCCGCGATGATGATGTATGTCGGCGAAGAAGGCATTTCGGTTGTCGATCGCGAACGCAGCGAGCGTGCGCATGGGCCATCGTCCGTCGACTTCTCGAATTGCTCGCTAAAAGGCGTCTCCTTTGGCAATGCGAAGCTCGACGGGGCCAATTTCAGTGGCGCTATACTCTCCGGGGCGAATTTCAAGGGCGCGAAGCTGACAAATGCCACGTTCAAGGGCGCGGTCCTGACCGGCGTAAACATCAAGGACCTCTCGGTCCTACCGGAGTCCCTGGAGGGCAGCGTTATGGATGTCACGCCGGAAGCGACAGCGAAATTCGATCATCTGAAGACGCGCCTCGACGCGCATCAGCAGTGGATATCATCCGGGGGGACGCAGGGTGCCCAGGGCGTGTTCGACGGAGAGGATCTGAGGCCTTTGCGCGACCTGCTGGTTGGACGCCCGCTCTCGGGCCTTTCGCTGCGCAACGCCGTTTGCATTGGGCTGGATTTCTCAGGCAGCCAGCTGCAGGCGGCGAAATTCGACGGCGCGGATTTACGCGACACCAATTTCTCAAATGGGGATTTGCGCGGCGCATCGCTTCGGGGCGCAAAGCTCGCGCACGCATCGTTCGACAAGGCCAACCTCGGAAACTTGCCCCTCACGAACGGTTCCGCGCTGGCGCCGGACCTGACCGGCGCGGAGGGGACGGAGGAACAGTTTCTGCGCGCGGTGCTCGAGAACAAGATCACCTCGCTCGGCCTTGCACTCGTAAGCCAGCCTTCTTTACCGCCGTCCGACTAGTTCGGCTCGATCAGTGCGATCAATCGTCCGGATTCGAAATCGACACCGGCCGAGATTGTCACAGTCGCTTTGTCCGGGCCCGGATCTATAGCCTGCTGCGAATGCCGGTGATGCGGCCATTAAAACGCGAGCGCGAATCCAAAATGCGCCTTCGTCGGGTTCTCCCGAAAGGTGTCGTTGTGTGATCAGGGGCGTGACTTCGCCCTTGCGCGGCCAAGAAGAGCGGCGGCCGCGTTGAACGGCCGCCGCTTTTCTTACGCATTATTTTTGTCTTTTTAGGCCGCTACAGCGCGCAATCTTACAGGAACGATGAGTGAAATAATCACGGCGACGATGAAGGTCAGAAGCAGGCTGACCACGATTACAGCGCCTGTCGGAAGATCGAATACTGAGGACGCGATGAGCCCGGCGACGTATCCGATGAGGCCGACCGCGTAACCGATGACGAGGCGCGTGCCCTCCGCAAAGCGTTTCGCCGCCAGCGCGGGTACAATCAGGCTCGCGAACACCAGATAGATGCCCACGAGCTGTACGGACTGAGTGACTACCAGCGCGAACAGGAGGTAGAAGCCCGCCTGACCGATACGCGCGCGCATCGTGAACCATACGAGCAGTGCGACTGCATAGAGGATGGCGATAGGGATGAGGTTCTTGATCGACACCCACAGGATCTGACCGACAAGCAGGTCTTTCAGATGCTCGCCACCATGCGGATTGTTGGCGAGGATGAGAAGCTCGATGCACGCCGCGACCACGAACAGCACGCCAATCAGCGCTTCCTGCACTTCGGGCCATTTTTTCTCGGTCCATGTCAGCAGCAATGCGCCGATGAGCGCCGCGCCCACGGCTGCCACCTGCACGCGCCAACCTTCCGGTTCGAAGCCGAACGCGTCCGCGGCCGTCACACCCAGCCCCGCAACCTGCGCGATGGCCAGATCGATGAAAACGATGCCGCGGTTTAATACCTGCTGGCCCATTGGCACATGGGTCGCAAGAACCAAGAGCCCAGCGAGGAATGCTGGCCAGAGAATGGAAAGTTCCAAATTGCCGATCGTCATTTCTTCAATCCTGCGAGAAGGCGGTTGATGGTGTCGTCATAGAGCCCGAACAAATCCTTCGCACCGTCCGTGCCACCGACCGTGAAGGGCAACACCACCGCAGGAATATGGGCATGTTCGGAGATAAAGTCCGACGGGCGATCGTCTTCATACGCTGCGCGGATCGTGAACTTCGCCGGCGTTGCCTGCAGCTTCTGCAGAACTTCGGCGAGATAGCCGCTGGACGGGGGGACGCCGGGTTTCGGCTCGAGGGGCACGACTTCGTGCAGGCCGAGCCAGTTTTCCATGTAAATCCAGGCATGATGCTGGACTGCGATGTTTACGCCTTTGAGGGGCGCTGCTTCGGCCGTCCATTTTGCGACAGCGGCATTCCAGCGTTTGTCGAAATCGGCGAGACGGCTCGCATAGTAGGCCGCATTCGCGCCGTCGAGTTGCGAAAATCGCGCGGCAAGCGCCTTCGCGACGGGCGGCATCATGCGCGGATCGGTTTGGATGTGCGGGTTACCTGCTGCGTGAATATCACCGCCCGCGCGGTCCAGACGCGAGGGCTGTTCCAGCAAATGCACATAGTTCGTCGCATCGAACGCGCCGGGCTGACCCACCGCAATTTTGTCGTTGTCCGATTGTTGCAGGATCATCGGCAGCCAGCCGATCTCCAGTTCCGCACCGTCGCATACCGTGATGTCTGCGGTGCGTGCCTTCGCGATCAGGCTGGGCCGCGCCTGGATCTGATGCGGGTCTTGCGCGCCGGTCGTCGCGGTGTAGACGTTGACTTTGTCGCCGCCGATCTCCGTTGATAGCGCTCCCCATTCGGGCTCGCAGGCAAACACGTTCAGATTGGCGTGGGCCGGGGTTGAAAATGCGAGCGCACTGAGCGCTGCACTGATCAGGATTTTACGCATGGACATTTCTCCTTAGTAGCGATGGGCGCCGTGCGGCCCGTAGATGACGGTGTATTGGAAGAGGATTTCATCGTTTGGCTTCAGATCGCTCTGGTCGCGCGTGTACTGCACACGGAAGCGCCCGAACTCCGATGTATCGAATTCGAGCAAAGCGGTCTCGGCGCTCGGCGAATGGCCGAAATCGTCGAGCGCCGTTCCGGTCAGCAACGGTCCGGGCGTGGAGGTCGACAGGCCCGAATAGCGTAGCCCAAAGCTCCATTGCGGCATGAACTGATAGACGCCCTGTGCGTACCAGCCGAAGCGGTTCTGCGCGAACTTGTCGCCGTTGTAGAACCCGGCCTCGCGTCCGTAGAAGAGTTCGCTCGACAGCGTCAGATTGTTCACAGTCGGATTGCCGCCCGGCGCCCATTTGTAGACAAAGCTGCCGATGCCGAGATCGTCGGTGCCGGTGAACAGATTGCCGTCGGTGTCGCGATTCTTGGCGCCGGTGTGAAGATAGGATAGCGCCGCAAGATATGAGCTGCTCTCGTTGATGTCATTGCCGGTGTGGACAAAGGCGGTATACGTGCCGACACCGTCATGCTGCGCACCCGCCGCCGGATAGGCATCGCCGCGGAAGGCTTCCGCGCCGAATTCCAGAAACTGGTCGGTCGGCGCAAGCCAGCGAACCTGCAAGCCGTCGTCGCCATATTGCGAGTTCAGGAAAGCACGATAGGGCAATGGTGCATCCGAAAACGACCAGTCATGCGCGTGACGCTCGTTCAGATAACCGATGCCTGAGAGGAAGCGGCCCGCCTTGAGCGTGAGCCCGTCGGGCAGGTCTTTTGTCTGGATATACGCTTCTTCGACGGAGAGCGAATTGTCATCCTCCATCGAGAAATCGAGGAAGCCCGACAGATAAGGGTCGATATTCGCGGCGAACGAAACTTCGGACTCACCGAGAGAGAACCCGCGCGGCGGCAATCCGGACTCGTCGCCCTGCGCCACGCCTCGGATGACCTGCTTCTGCGGATCGCGAGACGATGCGGCATAGAAGCCGTTCAGCACTGCCGCGATGCCCGGATTGAAAGCATTGTTCGATGCCGGCGCCGCGGGCGGAGGCGGCGGCGTATTGTCCGCAACCGCCACATCCTGTGGCGCCGCGTCGGGCGCTGGCGTCGCGATCTGGGTTTGAGGCTGATCGAAAGTCTGCCCTGTGGATGGCGTCGTGGATGCCGCGTTGGATGCGACCGCGACCGGTGCCGCATGGGACGGCTTTGCGACCGCAACGCGGGCGGCTTTTGCTTCGGCCTCGGCCTTGGAAAGACGCACTTCCAGCGAATGAATTTTGGCGTCGTAGTCATGCTGCATGAGCTTGATTTGCGCCTTGATCGCGGCGAGGTCCGCTGCCTCGTCAGCGAGCGCGGGCGATGCTGCGAACAATGCCGCAATGATGGAAATGGGAATAAGGCGATGCATGGTCTAACTCCGAAATGGGCGCACGCTCGCCACAGGCGATGTGCTGTGTGGAACGCGCGCGATTTCTCACGCGAGCGTTCGACCGTTCAGGGATCGGGAGTTAGATGCGCGGGGGCGCGCGGCTCTGCCAGCCATGTGATGCGGTTTGCGCCGGGGGTGCCGGATCGTTCGCGGCTGCAACGAAGAACAACGCGAACGAGGGGAGTGCAAAAGCGATGGCCGACGGCGTTACGAACTGTCCGGCGTGCAGGATCACCTGGCAGATCGGGCAGCTCGTCTGATCGTCGTTCGCCGGCGGCTTGCCTGGTTGTGCAGCCTTGCCGGCGTCGAGGGTTGTCGAGACCGTCCAGGGCTTGATGTGGATATGGACCTGCGCGACGAAGGACTGGAAGGTGAAGGCGAGGAGCGTGAACAGCGTGATCGCAAGGCGGCCGGCGCCCGCGCGTTGCGCTTTTGCCTTCGATTTTGCCCTGATGGGACGGAACACGCGGCTGCTCACCCGAATACGGCGCGGAATGTAGGCGCTCGGGCGGACATGGGCAACTCAACTCCCCGTCAGGTCAGGACGTCAGCGGCCTCGGGGTGCCGCCGGAACCACACCACGGCGTAGGGACAGGTGGGGACTATTTTGAAGCCATTCGCCCGCGCGAGCGCGGCTATGCCTTCCATCAGGCGGGCCGCGGTGCCTTTGCCGCGCGCCGCCGGCGGCGACTCCACATGTGGAATGGTGACGATATCGTCCGTGCGTCGATAGGTGGCGAATGTCGTGTAGCCATCTTCTTCCAGTTCGAACCGGCGGGCGTCCTCGTTGTCGACAACTGTGCTCATGTTCGCTCGTTGATCCATGCCGCCATCAGATCGATGGCGCCTTCGCGGTTGTGTTCACTGTCTTCGAAATAATGCGCGCCAGGGATCAGTTCCACTGTTTTGTCGGAGGCCGCGATGCTGTCGAAGATCTTGCGTGCGTCGCTTGGGAACACGCCCATATCGGCCATGCTCTGCACCACGAGCGCGGGCACCGTCAGTTTGGCGAGTTGTGGCGGTCCCTGGCATTCCGATGTCTCCAGGCTCCACATCGACAGCCACGCGCGCAAAGTGTTCGCGCGTCCGATGCCGAACGGGCTGCGGTTGGCGAGATGTGGCGGACCGGCGTAACAACCGGGACAAGGACGGTCAGTCGGTTCAATCGCGGGATCGATGAAACGCAGATCGGCCCATGTGCGGAATAGCGGGAAGATGCGGTCGGGAATTCCGGCCGCGTTCAATCGCGCAAGCTCTGACTTCGCCCAATCGGTGATGCGCTGATTCCGTCCGCGCTGGGCGGCGCGGTATCGCGTTACGAAGTCCTCTGAAAACGGCGGACCATTGTGTTCGCCGAACGGGTTGAGCGCCTCGTCGGTCTTTGGGGGATCGGTTTCGTCGATCACCGATCCATCCATCCAATTCGTCAGAACCTCCGGACGTCCGGGATGCGCATTCAACGAAATATAGAGATCGCCCTTCGCATCTTCTTCGGCGTCTGCCTGATACGCGGCCATCAATGACCCGCCGCCCGAATTGCCCAGTAGGACGATTTTCTCGACGCCTTGCTCGCGCAGCCATTTCACACCGACGCCTATATCGGTCCGTGCATGATCGAGATGAAATAAATCCTCCGCGCCGCGATAACGCGTATTCCAGCCCAGAAAGCCAAAACCACGCGCGGCGAAATAGGGCGCCGAGTAATGCTCCGCAAAATCGACATTGTAGTGCGTCGCGATCAGGGCAATGCGCGGACGCCTTCCCTCCGGGCTCCAATACAGGCCCTGGCATGGATGCCCGCCCGCGCCGGCGCGCGGCATGCTGGGCGAGGGGAGGCCGACAAACTCGCGCGCAATGCCTTTCACACACGCACCATCAGCTTGCCTTTGTTCTTGCCCGCAAACATGCCGGCCAACGCGCTCGGCATTCTCTCGAAGCCGTCCACGACATCGACGGGCGCCTTGAGCTTTCCTTCATCGAGCCAGCGCGCAAGTGCCGCTTCGGCCTGCGCTTTGCGATTGTAGAAATCCATCACCACGAAGCCTTCCATCCGGATGCGCTTGGTGACGATGAAGCCCGGCACGCCGAACGGTCCGGGTTCAGGCTTGCTGGTGTTATACTGCGAGATCGCGCCGCAGCAGCTTACGCGGCCGAATACGTTCATGCGTCTGAGCGCCGCCGCGAGAACATCACCCCCGGTGTTGTCAAAGTAGACATCGAGGCCGTTCGGGCACGCGTCCTTCAATGCCTTGTCGAGATTTTCCGCGGTGTAGTCGATGGCCGCGTCGAAGCCGAGCTCCTCGACGAGCCATTTGCATTTGTCCTTGCCGCGCGTGGTGCCCGTGACGTGGCAGCCGGATATCTTCGCAATCTGTCCCGCGATCGAACCCACCGCGCCGGCAGCGCCGGACACGAGCACCGTCTCGCCCGGGCGCGGGCGACCGACATCCAGCATGCCGAAATATGCGGTGAGCCCCGTGATACCGAGCACACCAAGAATGTGTTCCGGCTTGTGTTTCTTGTCGTGCCTGGTCAGCCCGCGCGCAGGGAAAGCCGCATATTGCTGCCAGCCGTATTCGCCACTGACGAGATCGCCAGGTTCGAAGCCCTTCGCGCAGGACGAGACGACCTCTCCCAAACCCCAGCCGGCCATCACGTCGCCGGGATTGAGCTGCGAACGATAGGTTGCGCCCTGCATCCATGCACGGCTCGCGGGGTCAAGCGAGAGCAGGGTCGTACGCACCAGCACTTCGCCTGCCTTCGGCTCCGGCATTGCAGATTCCCTGAGATCGAAATTGTCGGGACCTACTTCCGCGGCGGGTTTGCGTGCGTAGATCCATTGCTTGTTGACGGCCACGTCATCCTCCCACGCTTGTCTTTTTCCAGCATGGCGCGGATCGTTGGGGAATACGAATCCACGCCGGGAACATTTGCCCCTTCACAGGCGTTTCTAGGCGGGGACGCATCACTCAAAGAGGGAATAGCCATGAAGAAATTGCTGATTCCGGTTGTTGCCGCCGTCGGGCTTCTTGGGTCCGCCGCCACGATCACGGCACCTGCTCCGGCGAATGCCGCGGCGGTGGTCGTGAAGGTCGGTGCCGGTCATCACCATCGCCGCCATGTTTGCGGTGGGTGGGGATATCGTCATCACGTTCGCTACTGCCGCGTCTGGCGCTGGCGCTACTACTAAGCATACCGCGATCGAATAAGGAGGCCGGGCGCGTCGCCCGGCCTTTTGCTTTTCAGCCGAGAATGATCTGGAGCTGGTGCGTTGCGCCGTCATCGGCAAGCGCAATCTGCGATCTGGCCTGGCCTTCGAGCATTTTCCCGTCCAGTTTCGCCGCCAGAATTCCGTGGCAGACGCCGAGCGGATTTTCGACGGAGATTTCGTACTTTGCCGTGCGATGGCGATAGGTGATCTCAAACCCCGGCCAGCTGCGCGGAATGCATGGATCGATGGCGAGCGTATCGCCCTGAAGCCGGAAGCCGAGTAGCCATTCAAGCGCGGTGCGGTACACCCATCCCGCCGAACCTGTATACCAGGTCCATCCACCGCGCCCCACATGGGGCGGCATGGAATAGATGTCCGCGCACACCGCGTACGGCTCGACGCGATAGCGATACATCCCCGTCTGGTCGCTGGAATGATTGATCGGGTTTAGCATGGACAGAAGCTCCGCCGCCTTGTCGCCGTCACCCTGCATCGCGAACGCCAGCGCCGCCCATGCCGAGGCATGCGTATACTGGCCTCCGTTTTCGCGGATGCCCGGCGGGTACCCCCTGATATATCCGGGATCGTGCTGCGGATGGTTGAAGGGCGGCGTGAACAACATCGAAAGCTTCTCGTCGCGTCGAACGAGATATTTGTCGACCGCTTCCATGGCGCGCGCGGTGCGGGCCGGGTCTCCGGCGCGAGAGACAACGGCCCAGGATTGTGCGATGGAGTCCAGGCGGCATTCCGTGTTCGTCACCGAGCCCAGCGGCGAGCCGTCGTCGAAATAGGCGCGGCGATACCAATCGCCGTCCCATGCTTCGTTCTCGATAGACGTCTTCAGCTTCGCCGCCGCGTCGCGCCATGCGGTCGCGTGCGTTGGGTCGCGTCTGTCGGCAATCACGGCAAAGGCATTGAGCGTTGAACAGAGCAGCCAGCCGAGCCAGACACTCTCACCCTTGCCGTTTTCACCGACGCGGTCCATGCCATCATTCCAATCGCCGGTCCCCATCAGCGGCAGGCCGTGCGCGCCCGTGGCGAGGCTTTTGTCAAGCGCCAGCGCGCAATGATCGAACAGGCTGACTTTCCGCTCCGAGACCGTCGGCTCAAAAAATGCGTCATGCTCGCCCTCGTGGAGCACCGGGCCCTCGAGGAATGGCACCATCTCATCCAGAACTGCTGCATCCCCGGTCGTGTTCACATAGTGCGCCGTGACATAGGCGAGCCAGGCGCGATCGTCCGACATGCGTGTGCGGATGCCGCGCCCGGATTCCGGAAGCCACCAATGCTGCACATCGCCTTCCACGAATTGCCTTCCGGCGGCGCGCAAAATGTGCGCCCGCGCGATCTCAGGCCGCGACACACAGAGCGCCATCACGTCCTGCAATTGATCGCGGAAGCCGTAGGCGCCGCTCGCCTGATAGAAGCCGGTGCGCCCCCACACCCGGCAGGTGAGGACCTGATAGGGGAGCCAGCGGTTCATCAATATGTCGAGCGCGCGGTCCGGCGTCTTCACCTGCACCGCGTTCAGCGTTTCGTTCCACGTCCCGGTGACGTCGGCGAACGCGGCATCGAGATCGGCCGTGCGATATTTCGAGATGAGCGCCCGCGCGTCGATGCTGGAACCGGCCTGGCCAATGACGAATACGATCTCCGTCGTGCCCGCCGCGCTCAGGCGCACCGGCATTTGAAGAACGCCGCATGGATCCAGGCCGGCGCCCGACTTGTTTGACAGGATGGATCCCGGCGCCAGCGCGCGGGGGAAGTCGAGCGCGCCGTCCCGGCCCAGAAACTCCGTGCGGTCGCAGGTCCACGCGGTTTGCTTGCCGTTCAGGTCGCAAAACGCGACCCGCTCGCCGAACTGCTCGTGCCAGGGATTGGACGCGAAGAGCGCGCCCGTCTGTGCGTCAACCTCGGTGACGACATAGGACTGTGTCGCGCTGCGGTTCGCCCCCAGCACCCATTCGACGTAGGACGTTACCGATATCCGGCGTGCGCGGCCCGAGCGGTTGGAGATTTTGAGCCGCGAAATCTTGACCGGATCGTCTTTCGGGACAAATTGCGTCATCTCCAGCGCGATCCCGTGCGATGTGTGTTCGAAGCGCGAATACCCCTGGCCATGGGCGACGGCGTAGGGCGCCTGCGGCTCGCGGATCGGAAGTGCCGTGGGCGTCCACAGTTCGCCGGTCTCTTCGTCGCGGATGTACAGAACTTCACCGGGCGGATCGCTGACGGAGTCGTTCGACCACGGCGTGATCGCGTTCTGCTGCGCGTTGAGCGACCAAGTGAAACCGCCGCCGTCGGTTGACGCGATGAATCCGAATTGCGGGTTGGCGACGACATTGATCCAGGGCGCCGGTGTGCGCTGGCGGCCGTCGAGCACGGTAAGATACTCGCGTCCGTTCTTCGTGAAGCCACCCATGCCGTTGAAAAACTCCATCGGCGGATTCGGAAGTGGGGCCTCGGGAATGTCCTGCGGATAGCTGCGGCGAACCGGCGGGGGGCTTCCGGGCTTCTTTTCCCGCGCGCGATTGATCTGTTCCATGAGCGTGCCGCTGCCGCCCGTGAGTATGGCGCGCGCCGCGGCCAGCAGAAGATTTCGTGACTCCGGCGGAATCTGATCGGTGCGCAGGACGAACACCGCGCCGCGCGTGCTGTCGCTCGCTAGCTTCGGCATTGCTTGGTTCGTGCGCACCAAGGCGTCGATCGTGCCTTGGAAATCCTGTGCGTAGGATGTCGCGCGTTCGTTGAAGATCACCAGATCCACGGCGAGTTGCTTCAAGCGCCAGTATTCGTGCGCGCGGAGAAGCTGACGCACAAGCTTGAGATCTTCGTCTTCCTGGACACGCACCAATACGATCGGCAGATCGCCGGAGATGCCATGTGCCCACAGGGTCGAAGCTTTGCGCATGCCGCGCTTGATGACGTCGGCCGGAGGCCGCAGCGTGGGGTCGATATAAAAGACGTGATTGGCAAGCCGCTGGAAAAGGTTTGCTTCGTCCGGACTGACGCCCAGATGACGAAGCTGCATTTGCGCCTGTGTCCAGGCTAGGGTCGAGGCACGGTCGAACGCCTGCGTGTCGCGATGCTTGTCGACGAGATCGACGATGCCGTCGCGCGAATCCGCGGCCATCGTCCAGAATGCGATGCGCACGGTGGCCCCACGCGGGATTTGAATGCGGCGGCGCAGGCTGAAAATCGGATCGAGCACCGGGCCTGCGGTGTTCGACAGTGGCCATCCGTCAACAATGGCGGCAGGCCCGCGAGCGGTTTGCCCACGGCCCAGGAAGCGTGCGCGATCCGTCTCAAACTGGACGTCGCCGGAGCTTTCGCCTTCGACCACGGCAAGATGCGCGGCCCAGACTTTCGGATCACCGTCCGATCGCTGCCGTCGCGTGGCGAGGATTGCGCCTTCCGCTGCCGCGAACTCCGTTTCCACGAAGAGCTTGGCGAAAGCGGGATGCGAAACATCGTCCGGCTGCCGTGACAACGCGACTTCGGCGAAGGATGTGATCTCGATCTCGCGCGTGCGGACGCCGTGGTTTGTGATTGAGACTCGGCGAACTTCGGCATCGTCCTCCGGCGAAACCAGAACTTCCAACATGGTCGTGATGGAACCGTCGCTGCGGATGATTTCTGCACGGTCTTCGCTGAAGACGACTTCATAGGAATCGGGCTCCGTCGCCGTGGGCTGATAGCCGGCGGACCAGACTTCACCATTGCGCACGTCCCTCAGATAGATGTAAGCGCCCCATTGGTCGCGCGTCACGTCTTCCCGCCAGCGCGTGAGCGCAACGTCGTGCCAGCGGCTGTAGCCGGAGCCGGACGCTGTCAGCATTGTCGCATAGCGGCCGTTCGACAGGATCTGTGTCCGCGGCACGCGCGAGTGCGCGGAATGATAGCGGCGCTCGGTTTCGGCGACGAGCGTCATGTCCTGCACGACGCTTTGGATCTGCTCCGGCGGCTGGCGCGCGAGCGCGATGTCGCGCGGCATGCGCTCCTGCAGCAGCAATTCCGCCGCCTGGATAATAGGCTCGGTGTGGAAACGCGTGCGCATCGTGCCGTCGTGCAGCGCGTTGCAGATCGCGATGAGAGACATCGCCTGATGATGCGCCATATAGCAGCGGACGATCGCGAACTTCTGGCCTTCGGGCAATCGCGATCGCGTATAGTCGATGGCTTCATACCAGCCATATGCACCACGTGCGCCGAGCCGCGCCATCCGCTCGTAGTTTCGCGCCGCGGCAGTGGGGTCGATCATGGTCGCCAGGCCGGTCGCATAGGGCGCGATGACGGTGTCGTTGCTCAGGCCGCGTTTGTAGCCGAGATCGGGAACGCCGAAGCTGGAATATTGGTAGGTCTGTTCGATATTGCGCGCGTTGAACGCGGACTCCGAAATACCCCACGGCACGCCGAGTTCGTCGCCGTAGTCCTCCTGCCGCTTTACGACAAGGCGGTTTGTCTGCTCGAGGAGGCTGCCCGAAGGTGCGCGCATGACCAGAGAGGGCATCAGATATTCGAACATCGATCCCGACCAGGAGATCAGACCCGATCCGCCTTCGATCGGCGTAAGCGTGCGGCCGAGCCGGAACCAGTGCTTTGCCGGCACATCGCCCTTGGCGATGGCGAAGAAGCTTGCCAGTCGCGCTTCCGAGGCGAGCATGTCGTAGAAATTGGGATCGAGCGTGCCGTCGTTGCAGCGATAACCGATGGCGAGCATCTGGCGATCGGGGTCGAACAGGAAGCCGAACTCCATCTGCAGCGCCATCGTCCGGGCGCGCTCTGCGATCGAAGACAGGCGATGGCGCACGAGCTGCGCCGCGCTGCGCGATTTCTCAAGAGCATCGGTTAGCGTATCGGTATTCTTTCCCGCATCGTATTGCGACAGATGCCGTAGTGCGATTTCGCAATGGTCGGAAAGCCCGTCGATATTTGGTGTCTGGTTCAAGGCTACAACGGCTTCGTGATCTGCGCATTCCGGGAGGCTCGTCCACGGCATCAACAGCGCCAGGTCGGCACGGTGGGCGCGAATTGAGGCCCGCATCGCGTGCAGATGCGCGATCGCTTCGCTGGGGACGTTGCCCTCCTGCGCGATTTTCAGAAGAGGGTCGACGTCCGCTTCGAGGTTGGCGAGAAGCTGGGCTATCGCCGATGCGGACTCCGGTGGCTCGTTCAGCTTTTCGATGAACGTGCTGAAGGCTTCGCTGAGCCTTGCATCGCGGCCTCCACCCGTGCGCGCGTCTTCGGCAGCGAGTGCAATGTCATCGAGCAGGCCGCGGCACCAGCGCGGATTTAGAACCGGCCCCACGGCTATCTCGCAGCACGCATTTGCGAGCGCGATCAGATGACCCGCCAGATTGCCACTGTCGACGCTCGAAATATATTTCGGCTCCAGCGGGTGAAGATCGGCGGTCGCGTACCAATTGTAGAAATGACCGCGATGCTGCTCCATCTTGTCGAGCGTCGCGAGCGTGGATTCGAGGCGGTCGAGAGCGCTGGTCGTGCCGAGCCATCCGAAATCGCGCGCCGCAACGACGCTCAGGAGATAAAGGCCGATATTGGTCGGCGACGTGCGCCGCGCGACGACGGGTGAGGGCGTCTCCTGGAAATTGTCCGGAGGCAGGAAATTGTCTTCCGCGACCACGAACTTCTCGAAGAAATTCCAGGTGCGCCGCGCAATCAGACGCAGCGCCAGAACGTCGTCCGAACGGATCGACAGATGCCCATCGGCATAGGGGGGCATGCTCGCCCATCGCGCCGCGACAGGCGAGAATACCCAAAGTATCGCGAATGGAACGGCGATCGGCCACGACTTGTGGCCCGCCGCCGCGATGATAAACCCAACAACAACGGCAAAGGCGATACTGGCGACAATCTGTGTGATGAGATCTCGGCGGTCGAAGGTTGCGTTACGCCGCGCCTGCGCCGCCGTAACCCATTCGAGAAGTTTTTTTCGGTGGACGAACAGGCGCACCAGCGTGCGTCCCATTGCGTCGACCATCAGCCATGCTTGATGGGCGAGGAACGTCACAAGAAAGACGGACTGCAGAATGCCCAGCGAAAAGTCGCGCCCTATCGCGCGGAAATGGTTGCCCAGCGACACGCCGATCTTCGGCGGCGTCAGGCCGGCGATGGCGGGAAGGATCGGCGGGAAGACGATCGTCGAAAGGATGTAGCACGTCCACACGATGCCGGCGTGCAGAGGCAGCGTCCACGCGATCAGAAGCGACAGCAGCGCCGCCGGCGCCGAAAGCGAGCGGCGCAGGTTGTCGATGAGTTTCCAGCGGCCGATCAGTGGTATCTTTGTCGGCTGCGTGCCGTTTCTCGCGCGCGAGCGGGAACCGAATATCCACGGGAGCAATTGCCAGTCGCCACGCGTCCAGCGGTGTTGCCGCGCCGCAGAGACGTCGTAGCGCGAGGGGAATTCCTCGACCACCTCGATGTCAGTGACGAGGCCGGCGCGAGAAAAGATGCCTTCCAGAAGATCGTGGCTCAGAACGGCGCTTTCGGGAATCTGCCCGTGCAGCGCCGCTTCGAACGTATCGATGTGATAGATGCCCTTTCCGACGTAGGAGCCCTGCTCATACAAGTCCTGATACACGTCGGAAACGGCGGCCGCGTACGGATCAAGCCCATTGGGACCGGAAAACACCCGCTGGAAAAGCGACCCTTCCTTGCCGATCGGGAGAGAGGGCGTCACGCGTGGCTGCAGGATCGCGTGCCCCCGTACCACAAGACCGCGTGCCGGATCGAACTGCGGCCGGTTCAGGGGGTGCGCCATCTTGCCGACCAGGCGGCGGGCCGTGCCGATCGGCATGCGGGTGTCCGCGTCCAGCGTGATGACGTATCCGATGTCGGTGGGCGGGCGCTGCTGGTCGACCGTTATGAAGGTCGTGTCAGTCGCGCCGCGCAACAGGCGGTTCAACTCATGGAGCTTGCCGCGTTTGCGCTCCCAGCCGATCCACGCCCCTTCGCCTTCGTTCCAGACGCGGCGGCGATGCAATAGAAAGAACCGTGCACTGCCGCGGGCCGGACCGTAATGCGCGTTGAGCTTCGCGATCCGCGCGCGCGCTTCTTCGAGCAGAAGATCGTCATCCGGCGCGTGTTCGGACGGTGCATCCTTCCAGTCCGACAGAAGCGCAAAAACAAGGTTGTCGTCGGGGTTCGAGAGATGGTGAACCTCGATGCGCTCGATCTGCTCGTCGATATCGGCGAGGCTGGTGAGAAGCGTCGGGACGACCACAATGGTGCGCATGTCGGCCGGAATGCCGTCGCGCAAGTCCATGCCTGGGAGCGGCCGCGCGCCCTGCGTTCCGGTAAGGATACGGTTGACGAAAGCGACCGCGACATCCGATGCCGGGATTATTCCCACAAGCGCAAGAACGACCAAGCGCCAGTCATGGATGCCGGCATGCCACACTGCCAGCGACGCGAGCACCAGCGCGACGAGAGAGAATAATGCGATGAGCCCGATATAGCTCTTCACGCCGAGGCGCGAATGGCTGCGCAAGACCCGGGTTTTGAACGGCGCGTGGCTGGCGATCTCGGTCTCGAACCCCTCGCGGCCGTGACCGATCAGATAGTAGCCCGGATCGCTTTCGCGCTTCGGTTTGCCGTCAGACTCCGTACCCTGGTTTTGGGGCCGCTTTGCCGCAGACACAGCGCGCCTGGCGATATCCTGTTCGTCATATGCGCTGCCACGCGCCATTTCTTCAATCGCGCGGCGATAGAGATCGCGTGTCTGGAAATCCATCCCCTTAAAGTTGCTGCCGTCGCGCAGGATGCGGTCCACGGTGCTGACGCTCTCAAAGAACTCCGGCCAGTTGACCATCGAGACCAGACGCATGCTGGTGATGATGTTGCGGACCGTGACGTTGGTCGCGCTTTGACGCTGGACCTCTTCGCGGACGAGTTGATCCGCGGTCGTATGTTCTTGAGCGAATCTGTCGTTGAGCCAGCGTAGCGCCGACGTTTTCTGCGGATCGCGATCACGCAGGCGTTGCGCCAGTTGCACGGCGAATGCCGTCGACCATGGCGCCTTCTGCAGTTCCTGCAGCGCCGCGCTGGCGGCCGACGCACTGTCGGCATTGAGGATTTTGTCGGCAAGCGTGTCGGCGAGCTGCGTCGCAGCCAGACGGGCGACGATGGATTCCGCAAGGCGGCGCAGGTTTTCCACAAGCGTGATGCGCAAGGTGATCGCGAGCGCCCACAATTCGCCGATGGTCAGCGGCTGCACGCGCTGATACGCGTCGACGAACCGCGTGAGTTTCTCGATCTCGAAGGCGCTGTCGGAATGCGCGATGACCGCCCATGCGATGCCGAACACGCGCGGATAACCGGCAAGCGGCCCTTCGGCGAGTTTCGGTAACAGCCGGTAGAACCCGGGCGGCAGATCGTTCTCGATATCGCGAATCTGCTCGTCGACGACGTGAAAATTGTCGAGAAGCCATTCGGCGGCCGGGGATACCGGCTGGCCCGCCCGTGCGGCGACGACGATGGCGCGATAGGTTTCGCGCAGCACCTTCGAGTTGTCGTGAAGCCGCGGTGCGATCGGGCGGCCCTTGCTCTTGCGGCGGCCGCTGACGACATGCTGCGCCTTCGCAAGGCTGTCCGCGTGTTGTTCCAGACGCTCAATGCTAAACAGTTCCGAGCGGATGGGCGGTTCGAAGGTGATGGTTGGTGAGCCCGAGAGATCCAAAGCGTGCAGCCCCGATTGTCGAATACACAAAGCGGCTGCGCGCCGGACGACCGCAGCCGTCTCGGCAGCGGTATCTGGCGCCCCGAGCCAAACTGAAAACGGCTCTTATTTAATAAAGTTCCCGAAGATGAACGCAGAATCGCCGGCGATTTAGTCGCGTGTAGAGGGTCGGAACGTCACAGGCAGGTGTGTCGGGCCCGAAATGAAGTTGGATGCGAACCAGGTTGGCGCTCCGGAGATTTTCAAATCGCCCATTCGTGTCAGAACCTCTGTCAGGATCGCGTCGATCTCGATGCGCGCGATGTGCTGGCCGAGACAGCCATGCGGCCCGGTGCCGAAGGCGATGTGCTCGTTCGGTGTACGCGACAGGTCTAGCACATCAGGCTGGACGAATTTCTGCGGGTCGCGATTGGCCGACCCGAAATACATCACGACCTTGTCGCCTTCCCGGATTTTCTGTCCGGCGAGCACCGTGTCGCGTTTCGCGGTGCGACGCATGTAGATAACCGGCGTTGTGTAGCGCAGCAGTTCCTCGCGTGCCGATGGTAGCCGTGCGGTAAGGTCCGCATTGAGCCACGCGAGCTGATCCGGATTGTTCATCAGCGCGATCAATCCCGACGACAGGAGGTTTCGCGTGGTGTCGCCGCCGGCGTCGACCAGAAGCAGGAAGAACAGGAGGAATTCGATGTCCTCAAGTCTTTTGCCGTCAACCTCGGCCTGCAGGAGTTTGGTCGCGAGATCGTCCTTCGGCCGCGCGCGCTTTTCGTCGATCACCTGACGGCCATATTCGAACATCTTCAGCACCGCCATGCCGCCGGCGCCCGGCGCCTGCGATTCCGGTGCGGCGTGGATCGCCTCCGTCAGCTTATAAAGTTCGCGCCCGTCGTCGAGTGGAATGCCGAGCAGCTCCGCAATGACGTAAGATGGCATCTCGCCTGCGATCTGCGTGACGAAATCGCACTCGCCCTTTTCGATCACCGCGTCGACGATCTGTCTGGCGAGCGCATTCATGCGCGGCGTGCGATCGGCGGATACCGGCTGCGTGAACTCGTTGCGGATGAGCTTGCGATAAGCGGTGTGCTGCGGCGGATCCATCATCAGCATCATCTTGTAGCCGCCGAACCCCTGCGCCGCCTCCGCCGCCGGGTCGGAGATCATGATCGTGGGTTCGGAAGAATAGTTCTGGAAGTCGCGGTCGACCGCCCAGACGTCGGCATAGCGTGTCACCGCCCAGAAGCCTTTGCCGTCCGGCTCGTCGTGCCAGAAAACCGGCGCGTGTTCGCGCAGCCATGCGTATTGCGCGAAGGGATGTCCGGCTGCGAAGCTGTTGGGTGAAAGTAAATCGATTTTCATGCTGCCCCTCTTGCTGCGCTGCGGCGTGATAAATTCGGCGTAACCATGGCACTACTGCGGCAGCCAAGCTGACATCGCTTGGCTGTCCGCGCAATTCCGCATGCCTTCTCACGGAGGTGTGAGGGCGCTCTGCCTTTTTTCGGTCACCGAAATCCCAATGTATTTGCGAAGCCGCACGACTCGTGCGGCGCGCGGGAGGAGGGTGCCATGCGCGCGTTGACGAAGGCGGGTTTGAAAAGCCCGGCCGCAATTGCCGTGGGCGTGGCGATGACAATGCTGTTCGGCGTTTTCGCGCTCTATAGTCTTCCGATCCAGCTCTTCCCCGACATCGACCGGCCGCAAATCGGAATCGAGACCGACTGGCGTGCGGAAACGCCTCGCGAGGTGGAATCGCAGCTTGTCGAGCCGGAAGAAGATGTCCTGCAGGGCATTCCCGGACTTCAGGAGATGGACGGGTTTGCAAACAATGGTGGTGGCTATATCCAGCTGACCTTTGCGCTCGGCACCGACATGAAGAGCACGCTTGTCGATGTCATCGGCCGGCTCAACCGGTTGCCGCCGCTGCCAGCGGATGCCCAGAAGCCGTTCGTCCAGCTTGCGAGCACACAGGATGCGAACGCGCTTCTGCTTTACGTCTTCATGCAGAAGCTGCCCGGCAATGCGCGTGACGTAAATTCCTACACCCAGTGGCTGAAGGACGCGGTGATACCGCGGCTGGAAGCCGTGCCCGGTGTCGGCTCGGCCCAGATCAATTCCAACGGCGGCACGGACGAGATCGACATCGTGTTCGATCCGATGCGCGCGGCGCAGCTGGGCGTCCAGATCCCGAAGATGGCGAACCAGATCAGCGGCGCCGAGGATGTGTCGGGCGGCACCATCGATGTCGGCCGCCGGCAGTATGGCATCGAATATCGCGGCCGCTATTCCGTGCAGACACTGAAAGACCTCGTTCTCGAGTGGCGCGACGGCAAGCCGATCCATCTCGGCGATATCGCCGATGTCCATATCGGCCGCAGCAAGGCGTCCGGCTTTGCGTATCAGAACGGCAATCCGGCGCTGGGGCTTCAGGTCTTCCGCGCCGACGGCGCCAACGTGCTTGCGACCGTCAATGCGGTGAAGGCGGAGCTGCAAAAGATCAATGACGGCGCCGCGAAGGATCAGGGCGTCAAGCTGCAATATTCCTTCGACCCGTCGCACTTCATCAATCAGGCAATGGGTATGGTCACGTCCGACCTGTTCATTGGCATCCTGCTCGCCATCGGCGTGCTGTGGTTCTTCCTGCGCGAGTGGCGCGGCACGCTGATTATCTCCTGCACGATCCCCATATGCCTGATGGCGGTGGTGGTGTTGCTGAATATCGCGGGCCGGACGCTGAATGTAGTCTCACTCGCGGGTCTGGCCTTCGCGACCGGCATCGTGCTCGACGCGGCGATCGTCGCGTTCGAGAACATTTTACGCCTGCGCGAGCGGGGCATGCCGGCGGGCGAAGCGTCCGACACCGGCACGCACCAGGTCTGGGGTGCGCTGCTGGCATCGACACTGACGAACGTCGCGATCTTCCTGCCCGTGATTTTCCTCAAGGATGTCGAAGGCCAGCTCTTTGCCGACCTGTCGCTGACGATCGCATTCGCGGTATTCGTTTCGTTAATTGTGGCCGTGACGGTGGTGCCCGTGACGGCGGCGCTGTTCCTCAAGACGCGCCCGAAGGTCGCCCATTTGTCGGTCGTGTGGCGTCGTATCACCGACGTGATCATGAACCTGACGAACTCGCCGCGTCAGCGTCAGTTGTGGATCGGCGGGCTTATCCTGGGATCGGTCGTCGGAACATGGCTGCTCACACCGAGCCTGCAATATCTTCCACAGGTGAAACGCGCCGCCATCGACGGATTCATTCAGCTGCCGTCGAGCGCCACAGTCGATGTGGTTGACAGAACCATCGCCAAGCCGATCCTCAAGCGCCTCCAGCCCTATCTGACCGGTGAAAAGCAGCCGAAGCTGCTGAACTACTACGTCAAGATGAACGGTCCCGGCTTCATGGATATGGCCGTGCGCGTGCCCGATGACCGGGACTTCCCGAAGCTCGAAAAGATTGTGCGCAACGACATTCTGAAGGATCTGCCCGACGCGCAGACGTTTGCGCAGATGGGCTCTCTGTTCGGCGGCTTCGATGCCGGCGGCGGCATCTCGATCAACATCCAGTCAAACGACCAGAACGCGATGCGCGCGGCGGCCCGCAAGGGCATGGAGCTTCTGACGGAGAAATTCCCGGAAGGCGTCGTCAACACCAATCCGTCGCTCGATTACGACACACCGCAGCTGAGGCTCAGGCCGGATGACCGTTCCATCGCGGAAGTCGGCTGGTCCCGCCCCGACGTTGGCACATTGGTGCAGGCGCTGGGCGAGGGTGCCTATGTCGGCCAACGCTACGACGGCGAGCAGCAGCTGTTCCTGATCCTGAAGTCGCAACCGCTGACCTCGCCGGATGCGATCAACGCCACACCGGTCGCGACACCGAATGGCGGGGTGGTGTCGTTCGGACATCTTGTGTCGATGCAGAAGACGCTGGCACCGAGTGGCCAGTATCGTCTCGACCGTCGCCGCACCTTCGCGCTGAACCTCCAGCCGCCGCGTGGCATGGCACTTCAGGACACGATGGCGATCATCAAGAAGGACATCGAGCCGCAAATCCGCAAGATGCTCCCTGCCGATGGCAACGTGACCTACGGCGCGGCCGCCGACCATCTCGACAATGCGCTGTGGAACATGGGCAAGAACTTTGCGCTCGCGGTCCTGCTGCTGTTTCTCATCATGGCGGCGCTGTTCAAATCGGTGTGGGACGCAGCCATCGCGACGATCGCATTGCCGCTTGGCACCATCGGCGGCATGGCGGCCCTTCGGCTGCTGGGCTTGTTCGTGTTCCAGCCGCTGGATCTGCTCACCATGATCGGGTTCATCATCGTGCTGGGCCTCGTCGTCAACAACACGATCTTGCTCGTCGCGCGTACGCGACAGGCGGAAGCCGAAGGCATGTCGCGCGTCGATGCCGTGCGTTCGAGCCTCGAGACGCGGCTGCGCCCAATCTTCTCCAGCACCCTGACCGCAATCTTTGGCATGTTGCCTTTGGTGCTGGTGCCGGGCCCGGGGACCGAGATATACCGCGGTCTTGGCGCGGTGATTGTGGGCGGCATTCTGGTCAGTCACGTTTTCACACTTGTATTGATGCCGGCGATGCTGCGGCTGGGCGAAAAGCCTGCCCGCGCGGAACAGGCGCCGGACACACCTTTGTTACAGGCGGCGTAAGATGAAGAAAATTTCCCCAATCCATATTCTGGGCGCGTGCGTTGCCGCAGCGCTGCTGGCCTCGTTGTGGAAAGCACCGCAGGCGGAAGCGCAGCAACGCGGGCCTGACGCGCCATCGGTCGGGGTCATGCAGGCGCGCATGGTGCGGATGGCGCCGAAAGTCACGCTCCCCGGCACCGTCATGTCGCGCAACGACTCGCAGCTCGCGTCGGAAGTCGAGGGCCGCGTGTCGTGGGTCGCGGAGGTGGGCACCATCGTCAAGGAAAACGATGTCGTCGCGCGCATCGACAGTCATCTGTCCAATCTTCAGCTTGCGTCCGACAAGGCCAACGTCGCGCGGCTCGCGGCACAATTGCGCTACGACCGCGATCAGGCGGCGCGCATGGACAACCTGTTCAACCAGAATGCCATCGCAAAAAGCACCCGCGATCAGGCGAAATCCACCAAGGATATGGATGCCGCGGCGCTTGCGCAGGCGCAGGCCAGCTACGAACGCAGTCAGTATCAGTTTACGCACGGCGAAATCCGCGCTCCGTTCCCGGGCCGTGTCGTTGCCCGCCTGATCAACGCCGGCGAATACGCAACACCGGGAAAGCCGGTCGTGCGGCTTGTCGATGTCGGTTCGCTCGAAGTCAGCGTGGCCACACCCATCGACGCCGCCCGCTACATCACCGAGAAGTCGAACCTGACCGTCGAAATTCAGGGCAAGCCGGTGCAGGGAACCGTGCGCGCCATCGTGCCCGTCGGCGATATCGCCAGCCGCACGATCGAAGTGCGCGTCGTGCTCCCTGCCGGTTCTGGGCTCGTGGGCGATGCGGCGAAGGTGTTTCTGCCATCGGCGCTGCCGCACGATGTGCTCGCGGTTCCGCGTGACGCGCTCGTGCTCCGCGAGGACAACACTTACATCTTCAAGGTCGACAAGAAGGGTCAGGCGCAACGCGTCGCCGTGGAGACAGGCTCTGAAGAAGGCGCGCTCGTCGAGGTGAAGGGCATGATCGGTCCCGGTGAGCCCGTCATCGTGCGCGGCGCGGAGCGTCTGGAGGCCGGACAGAAGGTGCACGCGATCCGCGCTTCCTAGCGATCAGGTCGCGACCAGGACCGCAGCGCCTTTCCAGTTCTTCATGACGTGTTCGACCGTCTGGCCGAGATAGAGCGTCTCGCCAACGCGCTTGTTCGTCCCGATGACGATCAGATCGCAATTCGATTCTTTTGCTTCCGCAAGGATGGCGTCGTCCGGTGAGACGTCGGTGTGCACGGAGGTTTCGATTCTGTCGAAGCCATAACGTGCCGCGAGTGCGGCAATGTCGTCGAGCACCGCTTTTTCCGTCCTCCGGCGCCCACGGGAACGGCGCCTGTTGTGGGCGCTCCCGTTCGAAGCTTTGCGGTCGGCAACGTGCAGCGCTACGATCCGGCTCTCCTTCGGAGGCGCCAGCGCGAACGCCATCTCCGCACCGCGCCGAGACGCTTCGGTACCGTTGACGGGGATCAGGATGTTCCAACCCCCTGCCTCGAGGGCCTTGTTGTCGTTGCCTGTCATGGCGAGCGCAAGCGGACCTTCAAATCCGTTTGCTGCTTTGTCGACGGTCTTTGAGAACACGCCATCGGCGCTGTGCATGCGCTCCAATCCGATCAGAAGCAGGTCGTAGCCCTTGGGCGCTTCTTTTTGGATCGCGTCGTCGACTTTTTTCTCCTGACGTGCGGAAACCTCGACCTTCTCCGGGCGATCTTC
Source organism: Rhizomicrobium sp. (assembly GCA_035502175.1). Lineage (GTDB taxonomy): Bacteria > Pseudomonadota > Alphaproteobacteria > Micropepsales > Micropepsaceae > Rhizomicrobium. The sequence continues at coordinate 23,681 of DATJUS010000101.1, read as the reverse complement.
GCCTTCTTTCTCCTTTTTGGCCTGATGGCCTTCCTTGGCGCTCTCGAGAGCGGCTTCTTTCAGAGGCGCCGCAGGCTCGGCGTTCTTCTTAGGCCTTGACGCGACTTCGACGACCGTGATTGGCAAGCCTCGCTGACCCGCGATGAACCCGCCCAAACGCGAAGCGAATCTTCCGTTCGGGCTTTCGTCGGCGGCGACGAGGAGGCGCTCGAAGCGGCTGACAAATCCCTTGGAGTCGATCTCTTCCTTCTCGAGACGCTGTTTCTCTTCGTCGCTGATCGGCAAACGCTGCAGCGCCCAGCGCAGCATCGGCGGCATGGCCATGGTCGTGAGAACCGCCATGGTCACGATCATTGTGTATAGGTTCTGGGAGAGCGCTCCCATCGTCAGGCCGATCGTCGCGACGATGACTTCGGTACTGCCGCGCGCGTTCATGCCGCAACCGACCGCCAGGGCTTCTCGCCTCTGCAGCCCACTCAATTCTGCGCCGATAAAGGCGCCGCCGAATTTGCCGATACTGGCGATGGCGACAAGGCCGACGGTGAGAAGCGCGAGCGTCGGATCTTTCAGGATGGTGAGGTCCGCCGACAATCCCGACAGGCCGAAGAACACGGGCATCATGAACGCGGTTATGAACCCGCGAAGCTGATCCTCGATGTGGCGCGACAGGATGGGAGATTCGCCGACCAGAACGCCCGCGACGAACGAGCCAAGCACGGTGTTGACGCCTAGACCCTGGGTAATGAGTGCAAGGCCGCACATCACGATCAGGATCGCGGTGACGACGGCATAGTCGCTGACGAACGTGTCATTCACCCAGCGGATCAACCAGAACACCAGCCGTCGTCCGATCGTATAGGCGAGGGTGAGAAAGATCGCTGTGCCGATGATGGTCTTGGCGAGCGATCCGTAGGCGAGCCCGCCGGCGCCGGCGATGCCGAGCGTGATTGAAACGATGACCCATCCAGTCGTGTCTTCGAGTATCGAGGATGCAACGATGATCTGGCCGAGATTGCGGCGCATGAAATGCATCTCGCGCACGACCATGGCGACGATCTTGATTGAGGAGATCGAGAGTGCCGTGCCGAGGAAGAGCGCCGCCACCAGCCTCTCATTGGGATTTGGCAGCAACGAAGCAGGCAGCAACATGCCCAGCCCGAAGCCGCACGCAAACGGCACAAGGACGCCCGTCGCGGTAATCGCGAACGCCGGCGTGCCGATCTTCTTCACCAGCTTGAGATCGGTCTCCATGCCGGTGAGCAGCAGCAGCATCATCACGCCCATATTGGCGAGGCCGGTGATGAGCGCCTTCTGCTCCGCGCTTTTCGGGAAAATAAGATCGTGCGCTTCCGGCCAGACCCAGCCGAACAGCGACGGCCCGAGGATCAGGCCGGCGAGCAGTTGTCCGATGACCGCCGGCTGGCCATAGCGCTGCATGACTTCGCCAAGGCCTCGTCCCACCAACAGGAGGAGGGCGACGTCGGCCACGAGGACCGCTTCCTTGGTTCCGCTGGCGATGCCGCCGCCGCTTGCGCCGCCGCCTTTCGTCGCCGCAGCAAGAGCGGCCGAGGCAAGCAGGAACGCGCCTGCGCCGAACGCGAAAGGCAAAACCCGCTTGAACACGCACACCCCAATGACATTTGAATGCCAGAGGAAACGCGCGAAGTTCCGGCGAAGTTCCCTATTCGCAGGCGCCCTGGGCGCGAAGCTTTGCCGTCAGATTTTCGATCGCTTGTGTGAGCGCGAGAACTTCCTTCTCGCGAAGCTGGTCGAACTTTTGATGAAGTAGCTCGATCTCGAGCTCGGCCTTGATGTTGATCTGGTAATCGCTCTCCGCCTGCTTGCGGTCGATGTCCTGTTGCCGGTTCTGGCTCATCATGATGAACGGCGCCGCGTAAGCCGCCTGAAAAGACAGCGCGAGATTGAGCAGGATGAATGGGTATGGGTCCCAGTGCTCGATGTAGGCGGTGATGTTCAGCACGATCCAAAAGAACAGGATTGTCGACTGGATGATGATGAAGCTCCAGGAACCCATCGTGGACGCGACCACGTCGGCGATCCTCTGGCCGATGGAAAGTCTGTCCGGGCCGCCGGAGAGGTCCTCGCGGAGACGACGCCTGAGCGCTCGAAGGTCATTGAGCAGGTCGCGTTCCGCATCGCGCAGCTCGCTGTGCAATCCCGATACTGACATTTGCCTGTCCCCCGATTCCACCTGCCCAGCCTACGCCGGGGCGCGTTGTCGGACGAGGGAGCGGCCGTTACGGTCCTGTCATGGGAATCGGCCGGGGCATTGGACGGTGACGAATTTCGAGATCGTCGTCTGGGCATGGATCGGGCTTGCCATCTTTCTTTTTCTCGTCCAGCTCTTCGTCACCGCGCCTTACGGCCGCCATACGCACGATGGCTGGGGACAGCGCATTCCGAATCGCGCCGGCTGGATTGCGATGGAGCTCGTGTCTCTGGTCGTCTTCGGCGCTTTGTTTCTGAGCGGTCCGGCAGACAAGACCGCGCCGATGTGGTTCTTTTTTGCATTGTGGTCTGCTCACTACGTAAACAGGAGCCTGATCTATCCATTTCGAACGCGAACAGGCGGCAAGACCATGCCGATCGCAATCGTGCTGTCCGCGATGGCGTTCAATGTCGTGAATGGAGGGCTCAATGGGTACTACCTCGGCTGGTTGAACGATCTGTATCCGCCGGTCTGGTTCGCCGATCCGAGATTTATCGGCGGTGTCATTCTTTTTAGTGCCGGCGCCACGACGAACGTCTGGGCCGACAACAAGCTGATCGCATTGCGGTCCGGCGAAACGGAGTATGCCGTCCCGTGTGGTGGGCTGTTCATGTTCGTCTCATGTCCGAACTTGTTTGGGGAAATCGTCGAATGGTCGGGGTTCGCACTGATGTGCTGGAATCTTCCGGCGCTGAGCTTTGCGGTCTGGACGGCGGCCAATTTGATCCCCCGGGCGCTCAGCCATCATCGCTGGTATCGGCAGCACTTCGCCGATTACCCTGCGGAACGAACAGCCGTCATTCCCTTCATTCTTTGATTTGCTAATGTGGTGCCGGGCAATCGAGGGGCGATCATGAGAACTCTGGCGAAAGTCAGCCTGTGGCTGGGCGGGATCCTGCTTGTCATTCTGGCGGCGGGCTATTTCACACCCTATGGCGGGTTCGCGATCAACGGGCCGACCGTCGGCGCGGGCGTGGCCGCGGAACTGACTTGTGCAGGCGTCTTTGTCTCCAACCGCAAGCTCGACGATGTCGTGAAGAACGACATTCTTCGCTTGTCGCCACTGACCAAATGGAACACCTACAAACTCGACACAGCCAACCAGTCGGTGTCCGTCACCGCGCTCGGACTGCGCACGCGCACCGCGGTCTATCGTCCCGGTGTGGGCTGCACGCTCCTCGTGGACGACACGCCGGAGCAGCTGCGGGCTCAGGCGAAGGGCATCTCGGAGCCCGCAAAGTCGGACAGCCCTGAAGCGTGGCCCAAGGGTGACACGGTCGATCTGACGACCATGCCTGCCGGCGTGGATCGCGCGGCGCTCGACAAGGCCGTGGACGACTCTTTCACCGACGAGACGCCAAAAAGGGAAATCGACACCCGCGCCATCGTTGTCGTCTATGACGGGCACATCGTCGCCGAGCGGTACGCTCCGGGCTATGACAAAAACACGCGCTTCCTGGGCTGGTCCGAGAGCAAGAGCATGACCTCGACTTTCATCGGCACGCTGATCGCGTCCGGCAAGCTCGCGCTCGATGCGCCAGCGCCGGTCGCGGAATGGAAAGGCAAGGACGACAAGCGGGGAGCGATCACGCTGCGCAACCTGCTCAACATGTCGAGCGGCCTTGCCTTCAGCGAGCCTTACGATCCCGGCTCGGACAGCACGCAGATGCTGTTTCAGGAACACGATATGGCGGCTTACGCGGCATCGAAGCCGCTGGCGCATGGGCCAGGAACGTTCTGGGCGTATTCGTCGGGCACGGCGAATATCCTGTCGCGCATCGCATTTCAGCAGGCCGGTGGGACGCTTGCCGCCTACGAAGCCTACGCGCGCGCGCGCGTGTTCGATCCTGCAGGCATCACCAGCGCCGTGTTCGAGCCGGACGAGAGCGGCAATTTCGTCGGCAGCTCCTATCTCTACATGACGGCGCGCGACTGGGCGCGGTTCGGGCTCATCTACCTCAACAAGGGCACGATCAATGGCAACCGCATCGTGCCGGAGAGCTACGCCGACTTCGTCTGCACACCGGCGCCGCATACCTCCGGCTGGTATGGCGGACAGTTCTGGATGAACGGCTTCGATCTGAAGAATCCCAAGGTGCGTGCGTTTCCGCATCTGCCGGCGGATATGTGCGCCGCGGAGGGGCACAATGACGAGTTCACGGCGATCTTCCCGTCGCACAAGGCGGTGATTGTGCGCTTGGGCTGGACGGTCACCGATGGCGGGTTCAATCGCGACAAGCACTTTGCCGCGATCCTGGCGGCGCTGCCGAAGACCTAGGCGGCGATCTTCAGCGGCTCCCCGCGCCAATGCGCGGTGAGGCCGGCTTCAACGTCGCGCGGTGTGAAGATGCGGCACAGCGCCGACTTCGCCGCGCGGCGAGCCTCGGGATTTATCGGCACCGGTGCATTCTCGATGTACCAGCCGAGATGCTTGCGGAAGATGCGGATGCCAAGGCTGTCGCCATAGAAGCGCAGCGTGTCGTGGAAATGATCGAGCGCGATGGCGAGGCGGTCTTCAAGATCGGGTTCGACCATCGGCGCGCCAGTCTCCAGCGCGCGTTCTATCGCAGGTGCGATCCACGGTCGGCCGTAAGCGCCACGAGCGACCATCACGGCGTCGGCGCCGGATTGTTCGAGCGCGGTGCGCGCGCTCACATCATTGATGATATCGCCATTGACGATGACGGGCAGGGTAGTCGCCGCTTTCACATCCGCAACCGCGCGCCAGTTCGCAACGCCCTTATAGAATTGCTGGCGCGTGCGGCCGTGCACAGTGATCGCTTTCACGCCGATCCGCTCGGCGCGGGCAGCAAGCTCGGGCGCGTTCTTGCTCGCGTCGCACCAGCCAAGACGCATCTTCAACGTCACCGGCCGAGTGGTTGCATTCACTGCGGCCGCGATGAGACGTTCAGCCAGATCGAGATCGCGCATCAGTGCCGAGCCCGACAACGCGCCGGTCACTTCCTTGGCAGGACAGCCCATGTTGATGTCGATGATGTCGGCGCCAGCGGCCTCTGCCATCGCAGCGCCCTTCGCGAGCCATCGCTCCTCGCGACCGACAAGCTGGATCACCATCAGCGGCAGGCCGTCGCCGATCGCGGCGCGGCGCACAACGTCGGGCCGTCCCCGCGCGAAGCTGTCGCACGCCACCATCTCTGTCGCGACATAGGCCGCACCCAGCCGCGACGCCGCGCGGCGGAACGGCAGATCGCTCACGCCCGTCATCGGCGCGGTCAGGACGCTGCCGCCGATGGTGACATTGCCGATGCGGAAAGTGGGCACGAAACGCTCGCTTTGGGGTTTTCAACGCGCGGACTTATATAGAAGTCACGATGGACGCTCAAACCGCACCGCTGTTCGATTTCGACAATTCCTACGCGCGGTTGCCGGAAGGCTTCTTTGCGCGTCTAGCGCCGACACCGGTGAAGGAACCGCGCCTGGTCAAGCTTAACGAGGCTTTGGCGCGCGAACTGCGCATCGACCCCGACCGGTTGAGATCGCCGGAAGGCGTGGCGGTGCTCGCCGGCAATGCGGTGCCCTCGAACGCGGAGTCGCTATCGATGGCCTATGCCGCGCATCAGTTCGGCAATTTCGTGCCGCAACTCGGCGACGGCCGCGCGATCCTGCTCGGCGAAGTGATCGATGTGCATGGCAATCGCCGCGATATTCAGTTGAAGGGCTCGGGCCCGACGCCCTTCTCGCGCCGAGGCGATGGACGGGCGGCGCTGGGTCCGGTGCTGCGCGAATACATCGTCAGCGAAGCGATGGCCGCGCTCGGCATTCCAACGACGCGCTCGCTCGCTGCTGTGTCGACAGGCGAAACGGTATGGCGCGATACGCCGCTGCCCGGCGCGGTACTCACGCGCGTGGCGAGCAGTCATATCCGCATCGGGATGTTCCAGTTCTTCGCCGTGCGCGAGGATATTGAATCGCTGCGTGCGCTGGCGGGGTACGTCATCGCGCGCCACTATCCGGAAGCTGCGTCGGCTCAGAACCCCGTGCGCGCGATGCTCGAGGGTGTGATTGCGCGTCAGTCCGATCTTGTCGCCAAATGGCTGTGTGTCGGTTTCATCCACGGTGTGATGAATACGGACAACATGACGGTGTCAGGCGAGACCATCGATTACGGCCCGTGCGCGTTCATGGATGCGTACAATCCGCGCCAGGTCTATTCCTCCATCGATGAAATGGGACGGTACGCTTACGGCAACCAGCCGACTATCGCACAGTGGAATCTCGCGCGGCTGGCGGAGACGTTGCTGCCCTTGCTTGGCGACACCGAAGAGGCGGCAATGGCGGAGGCGCAAGCGGCACTCGATACGTTCGCGCCACTTTGCCAGGCAGCCTATGCGGCTGGTTTACGCGCGAAACTCGGCCTGGGGGAGGAACGCGAAAGCGATCACGCTCTGGCGCAGGACTTGTTGCGTCGCATGGCGGAAGGCCAGGCCGATTTCACGCTGACGTTCCGCGCCCTGGCGGCGCTCGCCGAAGGCGGCAAGGGGCCGCGTGACCTGTTCGTCAACCCGCTCGAGTTCGATGCCTGGGCATCGCAGTGGAAGCAGCGGCTGGCGGAGGAGGGCGGCGATGCGGATGCCCGCGCAAAGGCAATGCGCTCCGCCAATCCGGCGGTCATCCCGCGCAATCATCGCATCGAATATGCGCTCGCCGCCGCGGAGTCGGGCGACTTCTCGCAATTCGAGGATATGGTGCACGTGTTGTCGCGCCCCTATGCCGATCAGCCTGAGTACGCGCGCTATGCCGCGTCGCCCGAACCCGACCAGATCGTGCAGCGCACGTTCTGTGGCACGTAGTCCTTCAACCTTCGATACGCTCGGAGTGAAGGTGCGTCAGGGCGCGGGCATCGTCGCGGAAATCTTGTTCGAGCCGATCGTTCCGGTAATGGTTGCGACCGCCTCGTGATCGCGATCGTTCCAGCGGGCGGTCAGCGTCGCCGGCTCGCCGTTCGCGTCGGTGAAGGCGATATCCTCGCGCACCGCGCCATTGTTCAGGTTCCATCGCGCCGTGCCGGAGACGGGCAGGTCGGTCGTCCACAGGACATTCGTCATCGTGAAATTGGCGATGAAGTCGCCGCCTTGTGTGAACGTCCAGGTCCCGCCGCGCAGGCCCAGTCCGCTGCCGCTATAGTTGATATTCCAGCGCGCGATCACATCGCCCGCGGTTTGCACGGCGGCTGAAACCTGCGCCAGTTGTGCCGTCGAGGCGGTGTTGCCCGAAGAGGGCGCTGCCGGGATCGCATCGGCGGCATGCTGCACGAAGTTCGGCACGAGGCGCACCGGCTTCACATTCGCGGCACAGGACGTATCGCCGGTATCGAGCGTCGAGACGAAGCGGCGGATGATCTCCTGCGTGCAGTCGTCGACGTCCTCCAGCGCGTCGACATGGAAGCTGTTGGCAATGATGACGTGCTGCGCGTTCTTGTATTGCGCAGTGACGATGTCGCCCTCTGCCGGTGTGGTGAGCATGTCGAGCTCGCCGTTGATCACCAGCACCGGTGCTTTCGTGAACTTTGCATTCTTCGGGATCGGCAGGCCGGGCGTGTAGGGCGGGCGATGGATCGGCCAATCGACACACAAATTCAGCACACTGATATCGAGGGGGATCGTCTGGTATTCGCCGATGGTCAGTGGGTCGTAGATATTCGGGTCGGACTTGCGCTGGGCATCGAGCGCGGCAACGCGCTCCTTATGGCGCTCACCGACCGGAGAATCCATGTTGTAGATCTGCTGATAGTCCATGCAGCTCACGGCAGAGAACAGGCCGTAGGAATAGCTCTTTGGCGGCGAGGGATCTTCGTTGTCATTGTTTTCCGCGACCAGGCGCAACAGCGGCAATGAATCGCCGTCGGTGAAATAGGCGCGGATTGCGGCGTCGAGGTCGCGATAGTTGATCGGTCCCTGTGTGCCGTCGAGCAACATGTTGCCGAGCGTGCCGGGATCGGCGGTGACGGTTCTGATCTTGCCTTCATTGTCCGGCGCGTCGCCCGTGATCGGCGTTTTGCGCACGGCATCGAGCAATTTGCGGATACGGCCGAGATAGGTGCCTTTCAGCGACGCGCAATACGGCGCGCGTTCGCAGGAGTCGTTGAAGCTGTGCCGCACGACAGCAGCGGAGTTGCCGTACCAGGGCGTCTCGCCGATGACCGGATAGGCACCGTCCAGCACCATGCTGCGGACACGATCCGGATAAAGCGCCGAGAACACCTGTCCGAAGAAGGTGCCATAGCTGTCGCCATAGTAGTCGATCTGGCCGATGCCGAGCGAGTCGAGGACCGCAGCCATGTCCTGAGCGGCAAGGCGGGTGCCGTAGAGATCGGCCGCAGCGCCGAGATATTTTCCGCAATCGCCGATGTCGCGCGGTGTGCGTACAGGCGAATGCTGCAGGCTTGGGCAATCGAGCGCCCCCGACTTTCCGGTGCCGCGCTGATCGATCATCAGCAGATCGTGGTCGTTGCGCAGCGGCGCGAACAGCAATTTGTAGTCGTAGGATGTGCCAACCGACGGATATCCGGGGCCGCCTTCCTGCGCCACGATCGTCCCCTTGAAGGTCGCATTTTGATCCGTATGCGGATAAAGTCGATAGTAGATATCGATGGTCCCGCTCACATGTCCGGATGGATCGAGCGGCCGTGTGACGTATCCGCAGACCGCGCCTTTCGCACAACGCGAGTCATCTGCGCGGATATGCGCGTCGGAACCATTGTTCCCCACGAGCAACAATAGAAGTGTCGCCGTTGCCACAATTTTACGCATCGTGCCGCCATTAACCTGTTTGCTTGCGCAACATAGCAGATGTGCGTGCGCGTCAATCTTTGTCTTGTTTTGGCCTTGAACCATGCCTATAGGCGCACCACCTTCTGCTTGGCGGAGGGGTCCGCGCCGGGCCGGGCTCTCGAAGATCGAGCCGTTTCCCTGGAATTTCGCCGCACGCGGGCGGCTTCACCTCAGAGCGAATGGGTAATGACCACAAACTCTCCGTTGAAGACTATCCGTGCCGAAGTTTCGGCCAGGTCTCTCTCTTCTTCCAATACGACGCGCGTTCTGTCCGCACTTGTGCTCGCCACTGGAATCGTCGCCGGCCTGCGCACTTCGCACATATCCGCGCCGAACTTTCATCCGTCTACGGAGCTATCCGCCGCCGTCGCAGCGCACAAGCCGGTTGCGCCGAAAACGCTCGCCTTGAAGATGCCCGATCTGTCAAAGGTGTTCGCGCAGGAAGAGGCGATGTCGACGGCGGAGCTGATCAAGCGCTGGGACCCCATCGTCTCTGCTGCGTCGAAGCAGTTTCACGTCTCAAAAGACTGGATCCGCGCGGTCATGCGCATGGAGAGCGGCGGCCGCACGATGCTCGACGAGAGATTCCAGATCACGTCCTACGCCGGCGCGATGGGATTGATGCAGGTGATGCCGGAGACCTATCGGGAGATGCGCGCGGCCTACAAGCTGGGCGCCGATCCGTACAACCCGCATGACAATATCTTTGCAGGCACCGCTTATCTGGCGGAGCTGCATCGCAAGTACGGCTATCCCGCGATGTTCGCGGCCTACAATGACGGTCCGGGGAACTGGGAAGATCACGTCAACAAGGGACGCCCGCTTCCGGCAGAGACCGTGAACTACGTGAGTGGGATCACCGGCGGCCATGCGGGGCATGGCGGCGGCAAGGTGCAACTCACGCAGCCGGACGGCAACCCGGTGGAGATCAATCTCGCGCTTGTGCGTTCGGTGCGCGCGCCGCTGCCGGGTGAGTTCGCCGATACGGTTCAGGCCGTGGTCACGCTGGGCAAGAAGCAGCAGGGTGTACGCGAGACGGTCGAGGAAGCGCGTCGCCTGACGCTCAGCTGATCACTTTTGCGCGCGGAATTTGTCTTCCGCGACTTTGGTAAGCAATTCCCAAGACGAGATAGTCGCTGAGATCAACAGGAGCATCGCGCCGATCGCTATGTAGGTCGGCTGTTCACCCTTGCCGAACACAAGGTCGAAGGCCGCATAGCCGATCATCCCCAGCCCGACGATGGTGGAGAGATATCGTCTTACGACATTGCGCCGGGTGTCGCTGATGATGGGATTGCGCAGCGTGCCGCCCAGTCGCACGACCGCCCATCCGGTCCAGATCGCCGACATGGACAGCAGCGTATAGCCAAGCGATTGCCGGCTGTTGCCGGGCAGGCAGACGAGCAATCCTACCACCAGCACAGCGAGATAATTCTGGAACGCCTGCTCCGCCAGGCGGCGCGATTGCATATGCGTGCTGCCCAGGATGATGTCGGCATTCATCGAAACGGAAACGAACAGAAGGCCGAGCAACGTCGCGCCCGCGCCGCCGAGCATCTCGTAGAAATTCTGCCAAGCCTGCATGCGAAGAAGAATAGGCGATTCGTGCCGGCCGCTTAATCTGCCTGCCCGACCTCTTTCCGCGGGCGCGCGGTATGGGCAAACCACCCGATGATGGCGGTGAGCACGGCCACCACGGCGGGGACGACGATATCGCTCATTTCGAGGTGGCGGATCGCGGCGCCGATGGACATCACCGACGCACCGATGACCGTCCAGAAACAGGGGCGATGATTGCCGTGCCAGCAGGTGCGCAGGACGATGCCCAGCACCACCAGAGCCATGACCAGTTCAATGGTGAGATCGTCCATCTTCGTGCTTCAACAGGCGCCTTTCGCGGAATCCCGTCGGCGCGCTCGCGTTGCCCCCTCGGCACAGCTAGTCTCCCGGCATGAACGCTTTTCTCGACACTGTCCTTCTCAGTTACGCGGCATTGTTTCCGATTGTTAATCCCGTCGGCAGTGCGCCGTTATTTTTGGGCATGACTCAGTTCTGCACGGACCGCGAGCGCAACGCGCTGGTCCTGAGGGTTGCGATCAACAGCTTCTTCCTGCTGCTGGGTTCGCTTCTGATCGGCTCGCATGTGCTCCAGTTCTTCGGCATCAGCCTGCCGGTCGTGCGCATCGGCGGCGGGTTGGTTGTCACCGCGTTCGGCTGGAAACTTCTCAATTCCGACGAGCGACCGGACGGTGAGCGCGACGCGCAGAAAAACACGTCGCCGATCCCCGATCCGTTCTACCCGTTGACGATGCCGCTGACGGTCGGTCCGGGATCGATCTCGGTCGCGATCGCGCTCGGCAGCCAGCGCCCGCGCGATGCCGGCTGGACGCAGCTGACCCAATACGAGTTTGCGTCGATTGTCGGCATCATCGGGATCGTGCTGAGCGTGTATTTCTGCTACCGCTTCGCGCAACGCACGGTCAGCGCGCTCGGCAAGACGGGCACGAATGTGATCGTGAGGCTTTCGGCCTTCATCATGCTTTGCATCGGTATTCAGATTTTGTGGAGCGGCTGGAGCGAACTCACTGCCCTTCACTAGCGTTAAGATGCCAGGGCGATCCGCGCAGCGGGCACCATACGCTCGGCGGGCAGCGTGACGATCACCGTGGTGCCGTGGTCGAGGCGGCTCTTCATTTCGACCGAGCCTCCATGTGCTTCCACAAGGCCGCGCACGATGGGCAGGCCGAGCCCTGAACCCTTTTCCGCCGATTTGCTCTCCCGGGCCTGACCGAACCGCTCGAAGACGTGTGCCTGTTCCGCTTCGGAGATGCCGACACCTTCGTCGCGCACGCCGAAAGCCAACGCGCCGGTGGGCGTGATGTTCGCGAACAGCTCGATCGTGCCGCTGGATTTGCTGAACTTTATGGCGTTGGTCAGGAGATTTAGGACGATCTGCCGGATCGAACGTGCATCGGCGTCGGCCTGCGGCAGATCTGATTGGATATTCTGTGCGAGCCTTAGACCGCGCTTGCGGATGCGAACCGCGAGCGTATCCGCGCACTCTTCAAGGATGGCGGCAAGATCGACCGGCTCGAAACACAGCTCCAGTTTGCCTGCTTCGATACGCGACAGATCCAGCAGGTCGTTGACCAGGCTGAGCAGATGGGTGCCGGCATTGTGAATGAGTTGCGCATATTCCTCGCGCCGCGACGCGAAGACATCGAGAGCGAGTAGCTCGGAAAAACCAAGAATGGCATTGAGCGGCGTGCGCAGTTCATGGCTCATATTTGCGAAGAACTGGGTCTTGGTCTTGTCGGCGTTGATGGCGGCGTCGCGCGCGGCAGCGAGATCGTCGCGCGTCTTGCGAAGATCGATGCGGCTGCTGATCAGCACATACGACGTGGGAAGTGTGACGAGGGTCGCAACGACGAAAGTGATAAGCGGCGTGTAATTCCGGGCATCGTTCGCGATCACGACAGTGACGAGATAGTCGGCTAGCATCGCGCCCGCGATGCAAAGCGCCGACCAACCCAAAGTCGCGATCAGCTTTTCCCGGAACATGTGGCCCGCCTTCGGCCGGTTGAGTTTAGCGCGTCATCCTTTCCGAGGTGTTTAGCGATGGATTTTGCAGCACTTGTAAGGGGTTGCTGCGAAGGCAGGGACGGTCATAGGCGCAGCGTCCCGCATTACCCGTCTTGAAGCAGGACATGTCCGGCATCTCACCAAAATAAAACGGTCAAATTTCGCGGGTACGACTACAGTCGATGCCTCCGAATAGGGTGTGGCTTTTGCGGAAGTTCATCGACTATGTGGGCATGCATGGCGAGACGCATCGTCTCTATGCGGTGAACATCGACAGCAGGGATGCGATTCCCCGGCAGGGTGGCGTTCTGGCGATCACGGATGAGGCCGGTGCGCCGCTTTACATTGCCGATGCGACCAGTATCTACGAATTTCTCATTGCTTCCGACGTGTGGCGGCGCGCGCAGCAACAGTTCGGGGGCAAGCATGTCTATTTTCTGTCGACGGGTATCGAGCCCTGGCGCGCAAGCGTGACGCGCAGCCTGCGCGAGCATCTGCATCCGCCGATGAACTGACATTCGGGCGCGCTGGCCAGTCACGGCTATTTCTGGCAGCCTTCGGGCATGGCCAAGACCGTCCTACTCTATGCGATAGCGCTGGCGCTCGCGGCCGCTGGTCTGGAATGGGTCCAGTACAACTACCTCATCCGAGCTTTCTCCACCGATGTCTATATCGCGCTGCTCGCGGTGGCCTTTGTGGGATTGGGTATCTGGGCTGGCGGCTATCTGCGGCCGGCGCGGCCGGGAGGGCCTTTCCAGCGCAACGATGCGGCGCTGCGCTCGCTCGGCCTGACGGCGCGGGAATGCGAGATTCTTGGTCTGCTGGCGGCGGGGCAATCGAACAAGGAAATGGCCCGCCAGCTCGACATTTCGCCCAATACGGTGAAGACCCATATCGCCAGCCTCTATCAGAAACTGGAGGTCCAGCGCCGGACCCAGGCGGTGGACAAGGCGCGCGAACTCTCTTTGATCGCCTAGGAAAACCGGGCGATTTGGCCGAAATCACCCTTTTGGGCGATGGTTTCGGACGTTGTTGCTGCCCTATATCCGCGGCGCAACCACGGGGGAGACACTACCATGAACCCATTTCTCAGATATTCGGCCATCTACGGCTCGCTGTCCGGAGCGATCGTCATTCTTGTCCTGATCGTCGGCCTTCAGTTCCAGCATCAGCTCCATTTCATCGGCACGGAGTGGTTCGGCTACCTGACCATGCTCGTCGCGCTGACGTTCATCTTCGTCGGCGTCAAGCGATACCGGGACGTCGAGAAGGGCGGGGTGATCAAGTTCTTCACCGCCTTTGCCGTCGGGCTCGGCATCGCGGTCATGGCATCGCTGATCTACATGCTCGTCTGGGAGATTTATCTCGCCGCGACGCACTACACGTTCATGGACAACTACATCGACGGCATCATTCGCGCGCGAAAGGCGGCGGGTGTCACAGGCGCCGCACTCGCGAAGCAAATCGCGCAGCTGAACGAAATGCGTGCCGAGTACGCCAACCCACTCTATCGGCTGCCGATGACGTTCCTCGAGATTTTCCCGGTGGGATTGATCGTGGCGCTGGTGTCGGCGGCGCTGATCCGCAACACCAGGTTTCTTCCTGCCGCGAGGTAAGCGGGCCTATCGCCAAGAGGAATTCATGCTGGCACACTCGCCGGCATGAATTCCATTCTTGAAGCCCTCGCCGCCCTTACACCCGATCCCAACCCGCCCTCCCTCGGCAAAGCGCTGGCCGCCGTCGCGGCCCGCAAGGGCGATCAATGGGCAGTCACTTGCGCGGGCGATACGCGAAGCTGGAATGAATTGCATCGCCGTACGAACCGCATCGCGCGCGGCCTTCTCGCAAAAGGCGTAAAGCACGGCGACTTCCTCACCATCGCGTTGCCCAACGGAGTCGCGTTCGTCGAAGCCTTCTATGCCGCCTGGAAGATCGGCGCGGTGCCGCAGCCGGTGTCGTGGCGCCTTCCGCTTGCTGAGATCAAGGCTATCGTCGATCTGGCGAATTCACCGATCGTGATCGACAACAAGCCGCTCGATATCGGCCGGCCCATCGTGTCGATCGACGATCTGCTGGCGCTGTCGGCCGATGACACCGATCTGGCGGACGCAATCGCGCCCGCATGGAAAGCGCCTACGTCCGGCGGCTCGACCGGCAGGCCCAAGCTCATCGTCGCGGGGCAGCCGGGCGTGTTGATGGAAGTCGCAGCTGCGCGCTGGCGCATCACGCCGGACGATATCGTGCTGATGCCGGGGCCGCTGTATCACAATGGGCCCATCGTGACGGCGTTTCCGGCGCTGATGGTTGGTGCGCCGGTGGTGGTGATGCCGAAATTCGACGCGGAGGAGACGCTGCGGCTGATCGAGAAGCATCGTGCGACCTGGGTCTATCTCGTGCCGACGATGATGAGCCGCATCTGGCGTTTGCCGGAGGAGGTGCGCAACAAATACGATCTCACTTCGCTGAAGACGCTCTGGCATCTCGCGGCGCCGTGTCCGGCATGGCTGAAAGAAGAGTGGATCAAGTGGCTTGGCCCCGACGTGGTGTGGGAGTTGTATGGCGGTACCGAGGGCGTTGCGGCCACGATCATCAGCGATCAGGAATGGCTCGCGCACAAGGGTTCGGTCGGGAAGTCCACGCCGAACGCGGAGATCGAAGCATTCTCGCCCGACGGAGAAATTCTTCCCCGTGGCGAAGTTGGTGAGATCTTCATGCGCCAGAAGCCGGGTCTGGTATCGACCTATCGCTATATCGGCGCGGAGACACGTCAGCTCGAGGGCGGATGGGAATCCATCGGCGACATCGGGTGGCTGGATAAGGACGGCTATCTCTATCTTGCCGATCGCCGCACCGATATGATCCTGGTCGGTGGCGCGAATGTGTATCCTGCCGAGGTCGAAGCGGCGATCGACGAGCATCCGCTGGTGCAATCCAGCTGCGTGATCGGTATTCCGGACGACGATCTCGGCGCGCGCGTGCACGCCATCGTGCAGCCGCGCGATGGCTTGGACGCGGACGATCTCGAACGCCATCTCGCGGAACGACTTGTCACCTACAAGCGCCCGCGCTCGATCGAGTTCATCGCCGAGCCGTTGCGCGACGAGGCGGGCAAGGTACGGCGTTCCCAGTTACGCGAAGAGCGCCTCGCGCGGCCTAAGGCGTGAGCCTGTAGATGGTGCCGGCCCCGTTTGCGCCGCCGTATTGCGTCGTCCCGTAGAGGCTTCCGTCCTTCTGCCCCAGATTGCTGATCGTGAACTGTCCGTCGCTGCCGCCGGTGAAAGTGTAGAGCAGGGTGTAGTTCCAGCTGCTGCCGGAAGGCGACAGCTCGAAAACCGTTCCGGCGCTGTCGTCGCCGTCGCAATGCGTGGTGCCGAAGATATTGCCCGCATCGTCGAACACAAGGTTGCGGAAGCTTCCCGAGATGCCCCAGCCCGGCACGCTGTACAGCACGCTGAATTTCCAGCCGGCCTTCGAAGGCTTGAGCTTGAAGATCGTGCCGCCGCCGGCCGTTCCGCCCTGCGTCGCGGCGCCGTAGAGATTTCCAGCCGCGTCGGAGATCATGCCCGCATAGGGATAGGCGCCGTCGTCGGTGTTGCGGAAGCTGTGAAGAACCGTTTCCGTCCAGGTGGCACCCGGTGTCAGCTGGAAGACCGTGCCGAAGCCGTGCGCCCCGCCGACCGACGTCGTGCCGTAAAGATTTCCCGCCGCGTCGAAATTCACGCCGCTGAGCGGGGTCGCGCCATCCGCACCTGTGCCGAAGCTGTAAAGGACGGTCTCCTTCCAAGCGCCGTTCTTCTTCGTCGGCTTGACGAGTTCGAACACGGTGCCGTTGCCCGATATGCCGCCCGCACTCGTCGTGCCATACAGATTTCCCGCAGCATCCATGACGAGCCCGGCCTGTGGATCCACGCCGTCCGTGCCGCCGGCGAAACTGTACAACACGGATTCTTTCCCACCCTTGATCCGGAACACGGTCCCCGAACCCGAGGCGCCACCGGCGGTGGTCGTGCCGTAAAGGACACCGTTCGTGTCGAGTATCACGCCGCCGTTGGGCGCCGATCCGTCTGCGCCGCCGGCAAAGCTGTGCAGCACCGTCTCGCGGCCTTTCGCGGTGACGCGGAACACAACGCCGTTGCCGGAGTCACCGCCCGACGGTGCGGTGCCATAGAATTGCCCGGTCGGGCCCATCGCGAAACCATCGACGGGATTGCCGCCATCGCTTCCGCCGGTGAAATCATGGACGATCTTGAGCGTCTGAGCCTGTACAGGAGCGAATGGCGCCACCATCGCGAGCGCAACTGCCATCCCGCAAGCGGATGTTCTCAATCCATGCCCCATGACGCGCTCCCGTTCCCGGTCCGGTGGAGACTATGCCATGTCTCCGGCGAACTTGCATCGGCCGACAAGCGCGCTACCGCAGCTCTTCCGGGACCGACGGATACTCCGTGAAAACCGAGCCGAGTCCTTTGAGGAGGGGGCCCAGCCAGGGCTCATAGTTGCGCCAATGATCGACAGCCTCGCCGGAAATGGGTTTGCGCACCTGCTCTGAGCTCGGCGTCAGCACCGTTCGCTTGGTTTCGTAGAAACGCAGACAGTTTTCTTCAAATGGAAGGCCCAGATAATCCAGCAGGCGGCGAACTTCCGCTTCGGGATCGGACACCATCTGCTCGTAGATCACGCGATGGATCCTTCCCGGCGCCACGCGATCGAAATGCGCCATGAGCTCGACGTAGTCGCGATAGAACCGGCCCAGCTCCGCGAGGCGAAGGCGTCCCTTGCTGCTGTAGTGCTTGAACATGGACAGTGCACTGGCTGCCGGATTGCGGCGCGCATCGATGATCTTCGCATTCGGCAGGATCAGCATGATCATCCCGACGTGGGAGAAGTTCGCGGGCTTCTTGTCGATGAAGAACGGACGGCCCTGCTTTCGATGCACGCTCGTGAGGCGCATATATTCCTCGCCCAGCGCCTTGAGGCCGTCGGGCGCCATCTTCTCCAGCGCGCGCAGATATAGCGTTCCGTATGGGATCGCGGCTTCCCGTTCCTCGAGCTGTCCGGCAATCGAGGTGATGTAGGGAAGCTCCGCCGTGCCTTCGATTGCCGAATGGCTGGACAGGATCTGCTCGATCAGTGTCGAGCCGGACCGCGGACGGCCGAGAATGAAGATCGGATCCGGCGCCGGACAGCCGTCACGGCTGCGGCTTTCCAGGAGTTCGCGGGTGAAGATCGCCTTGTTCGCGGCCACGCCCGAGGACAGCACGTCGGGATCGTAGGTGATGCGCACTCGCATGCCGGCATTTGCCTTTGCGTAGTATTCGAACGACTTCTCGTAGGCCGCCTTGTCCTCATACGCTTTGCCCAGGGACGATTGCAGCGTGATGCGATCGTCCGCGGAGATGTCCGTTCGCTTCAGTTGCTCCTGCATCGCCGCCATGTCTTCTTCGCTGAACCGGTAGGCCTTCAGGTTCGCCAACGCCCAATAGGCCGTGCCGTAGAACGGGCGGATTTCAATGGCCTTGCGATAGGCGGCGATCGCCTTGTCCTGAAAACCCATGGCGCGCAACGCATGGCCATAGCTCACCCACGATCCGGCGCGCTTGGGGTTTCCCAGCGCGAGCTGTTCGAATATCGCAAGCGACTGTTCGTTCTCGCCGATGACTTCGAGGATGTTGGCCTTCAATTGCAGGAACAGCGGATTGGCCGCATCGCCTGCAAGCAGATGATCGACTTCTCCGAGCGCGTCTTCGAATCGCGAGAGCTTGAAGAGAAGATTCGCATAATTGTACCGGGCGCCGGCGAAGCGGGGGTCGGCTTCCAGGCAACGTTGCCAGAGCGCAAGCTCGGCCCTGCGCCGATTGAAGTGGCCTTCGCATTGCGCCAGCAGGCTAAGGGCGTCGGCGTCATCCGGGTTCTTGGCGAGATATTCCCGCAGTTCCTTTTCAATGCTCTCGGCAGGATCGAGTGAAACGCGTGCGGCGATTTTCTTCAGCCGCGCATTCTTGATCTGGCGCCTGCCATGAAGCTCCGCGGCCGCTACGGCAAATGCATCGCGCTTCCCGGCCTGAGACGGCATGCGCGCTTGTTGTTGTGTTGTACTCATGAAACGCCCAACGATCCTCGCATTATTCTAACGCAGCTCCTCCGGCACGGAAGGATATTCGCTGAAGGCCGATCCGGCGCTGCGGAGCAGGGGCCCGAGCCACGGCTCGAAGTTTCGCCACTGATCGACGGCCTCGCCGGTGATCGGCCGGCGCACCTGCTCGGAACTCGACGTGCGCACGGTGCGCGAAGCCTCGTAGAAACGCAGGCAACTCTCTTCGAACGGCAGGCCCAGATAGTCCAGCAGTCTTCGCGTCTCAGCTTCCGGATCGCCGATGAGATCCTCGAAAATCACGCGATGAATTTTCCCCGGCAGCACCGTGTCGAAATGCGCCATCAGCGAGACATAGTCGCGATACGATCGGCCCAACTCGGTCAGATGCGGGCGCGCTCTGTTGAAGTAGAGCTTGAACATCGACAGCAGGCAGGCGGCGGGATTACGGCGTGCGTCGATGATCTTCGCGTTCGGCAGCATGAGTTGGATCAGGCCGATGTGCCAGAAATTGGCCGGCCGCTTGTCGATGAAGAAAGGCCGGTGCGTTTTTCGATGCACCCGCGCCCGGTCGAGATAGTCCTCCCCCATGGCAGCAAAGGCGCCGGGTTCCAGACGGGCCAGAACATCAAGATAATCGTCGGCGCCTTCGCGCTCTTCCATCTCCGCAACGATCGCCGGGATATACGGCAATTCGGCGGTGCCCTCGATGGCCGAATGGCTGGAAAGGATCTGTTCGATCAGCGTAGAGCCGGAACGCGGCTGGCCGACGATGAAGATGGGGTCGGGCGCAGTGCAGCCGACGGCCTTGTGTGATTCGAAAAATCCTGCCGTAAAAAGCCTTCTGCTGTCGGCGGCGCGCGACGCGATCTTTCCGGCATTGTACGGGAGGCGCAGGCGCAGTCCTGCATTGGCTTTCGCATAGTGGTCGAATGCCTTGTCGTAGGCGCCGAGGTCTTCATGGGCTTTGCCGAGCGCGAATTGCAGCGCGATTCGGTCGTCCGGCGAGATATCTGGCCACCGCAATTGTGTTTCCATCGCCGCGGTGTCCGGCGCGCCGAAGCGCAGCGTTTTCATGTTGGCCAGGCTCCACCACGCCAGGCCGGAGGAGGGGCGGCGATCTATTGCGTTGCGATAGGCCGCAACGCTCTTGTCCTGATAGCCCATGACGCGCAGCGCATGGCCATAGGCGATCCAGCATTCGGCGCGGGAGGGGTGCTCTTCAGCCAGTTGCTCGAAGAGCACAAGTGACTGCGCATCGTCCCCGATAATACGCAGAAGATTGGCCTTCATCTGCCGGAAGAGGGGATTGCCGCTGTCGTGCGCCAGCAAAATGTCCATCTCGCGCAACGCGGCGGCGAACCTGTTGAGCCTGAAAAGGAGATTGGCGTAGCGATAGCGCGCCGCTGCAAAGCCGGGCGCTCTTTCGAGGCAGCGTTCGAACAGCGCCGCCGCTTCGTGGAGGCGGCCTTTGCTGAGGGCCGTTTCCGCCATCAGGGCCAGGGCGTCGGCGTCTTCAGGGTGGCCGTCCAGATATTTGCGCAGTTCGGCTTCCGCGCTTTCGCGGCCTTCGCCTTTGAGTAGGGCGGCGATTTTCCGCAAGCGAGCGCTGCCGATGGTGTGCGTGGCATCAAGGCGCGTGCTCGCTGCGGCGAACGCATCCGGTTTCGGCATTTGCGGCGAGATTTGGCGCTCGGGCCCGGCCATCGACACTCTGCTCCGTGCCCCGCAGGGCGGCTCTCAGTAAAGCCAATCGGAGAGATTACAAGGACTCTCGGGCTTCGAAACGAAAAAGGGCGGCCACCGGCCGCCCTTTCCCTGAACTTCAGGCCTGCCCTGCGGACAGGCCGGAAATCGATCGTCGATTATTTCGACTTACCACGCAGCGTGAACATATGGTCGACGCCGCCGACATCGCCGAGGCAATCGCGCTCTTCCGACCAGCTCGTGCAGCCGGTGGCGAAGCCGTCACCCGGGTTCTGCCACTGCGCATCGTTGCCATTGGCATCGTTACGCGTGCCCCAACCCCATTCGCCGCCAACTTCGAAGTCCATGTTGGCGTAGATCGAGACCCAGTAGGTCTTGCCGCCGCCCTTACCCTTGAGCTTCACCTTCTGGCCGAGGTTGATCACCGGCGAACCGAAGCCGACATCCGTGTAGGACGCGTCCGGGATATCCGCAACGACCGCACCAGGCTTGCCGCCATGGTTCTTGTAGAACGTGACGTGGAAGTCGCGCGCCGGGCCCGAGCCGTTGAAGTAGAGGCCCGAAGCATCGACTTCGGAGATCGCCCAGGTGGTGTGTGCGGGGACCGTGAAGTCATCCGCGCCCTGTGCGTCGTACTGGTCGAAGGTCGACTCGAAGTTCTGCGAGATGTCCGAGTAGCCCTGGCTGTCGTCATTCTGATCATACAGCGTGCTGATCGAGCGGTTCAGAGCCTTGTTCCAGTGATGGATCTGGCTCTTGGCCGTCGCATGCGCATTCGAGGTGATTTTGTGCGTGCCGGCGGACGCGCCGCTCGCGGACAGCGCAACAACCGCAGCAGCGGCAAGAAGTGCAGATTTAGTCATCAACAAACTCCCTATGTTGAGAAAGAAACGCTCCTTCGCGTGCGGCGAACGTTACCTGAATTTGAGGCATCGGCAAGTTCGAACATCGCATGTTTTTGCGAATACAACTTTCGTTTGACAAAAGACGATTTCAAAACGGATTTCGCTTTTGCGTCGAGAAGGTTCCGGTACACCGCAAGTGCGTTGTTGCGTTGCCGAAGTGATGTATGAAAACGCACAAAGCGCGCAAAGTGCCGTCTTTAAAGGCAATCGTGCCCAAACGTCGGGGGAAGAAAGAACGGATCCGAGACTTTTGATGCCATGCTCTGCCGCGTGGCCCGCGTTCGGGACCGCAGTGCAGCATTGTACCAAATTGTACGACTGCCCCTGCGGCAGCGGCTTTTTGATAAACACCGACAGGGAGTGTCTTTCGCGACACATCGGCGTGGCCTGATTTCCACCTGTTTCCAATGCGCGCCATGGGGCAGTGGCGCTGCGGCGATGTGCAGATCTCTGGCGCCTGTGGGTTGCTTATCCTATCGTGGGAAAAATTCGCTCATTTACCCAGCGCGCGCGGTCCAGATAGGAACGGGTGACCTGAATCGCCCATCGGCGATGCGCCGCCAAATCGAAGCGCAATATATTCGTGGCGAGTTCTTCGACGCTCGCGCCGTCCTCCTCCGCAATGAGCAGCCACGTGTACAGAGGCATGTTGCGCACGTCCTGTTCGGTCAGCCTGTCTTCGTGCGGGCACAGGCCGAGCATCGGCAGTACGGACGCGCTCGCCGCGTTTGAAATGTCCGGTGCGGCGGCGGTCTTCACGTTCTTGGTCATGGCAGTCTTCAGCCTGCGCTATGGACAGGGCGACGTAATCATCTTAATCTATATCGTGTCAATATAGTATTATGACACCGATAGGATCGAGCCCATGTCAGCCATTCGCGTCGAAGCGATCTACGACGTGCCGACAGGCCAATATTTCGCGGAAATCTACTTTCCGTTTGAAAGCGACAATTTGCTGGTCAGAAGCGGGCCTGCCTTCGCGAGTCCTGAGCACGCGATCGAAGCGGTGACGGTCGGCCTCCGGCAAATCGTGTCGCGAATGGATTGACGCGGAGAGGGCGAGGGCTCATGAGCCAGATCATCGCCTTTCCGTCGCGCGTGCGGCTGCCGGTGTCAGTACCGGCTCGTGAGCGCCAGCCCGTTTGTGATGGACCGGAATGGCCCGTGTGCCCCTGGAGCGATGCGGTCACCGCTTACGACATACGGCATATCGATCTTTTCTATCGGCTCATGCACGACCAGTACGAAGGCGCGCGCGAGACCGATATCGCGCGCGATGTGTTCGGCATCCCTGTCTGGTTCCAGTCCCAGCGTGCTCGCGCCATCGTTCGCTCGCACATGCAGCGTGCCCGTTGGCTGGCGGAGAATGTGTTTCCGCTTCTGGGGTGGTGAATTCGCCGTCTATCCCCATCGGTCCCGCAGAGGTTCGGCGGGCGGGTTCACAGGCTGAAAACAAAAATAGGACGAAAATAAAACGAAATGATTTGATAATCGGAAGAATAAGAACTAGGAATTGGAAAACCGCGGCCACGCAAGTCCGCGGACAAATCTTGCTATGGAGAGCAGGCTTGAAACTGCATGAAATCAACGAAGAGATTGCCAAGGCCTGCGACATGCGGACCAAATCGGTCCTCGCGGTGCAGCGGGAGACCTTTCGGCGTCTGCGCGAAATCATAGAGCGGGGTGACCGCGTCTCGATCCCCGAGTTCGGTACCTTCCTGACCAAGGAGAAGGCGGCGGCAGACGGCGGCGAGGCGACAAAGACAATCCGTTTCAGGCTGCAGACCGCTTCGACGGAAGCTGATGAGACGTCGGACGAGGATCGCAAGGCGCGGCGTCAGGCCAAGAAAGCGAAGAAGGCCGAGGCCGCGGAGGGTGACGCGGAAGGCGGCGATGCCGCCACCGCAACGGCCGCCGAGCAGCCGTAGCGCTTCGCGCTCCCGGCACGGCCATGTCTGTCGTAGAAACCCTGTATGCCCCCGTGCGGCATCGCGCGATCGAGTTGGGTTGCGCCATGCCGGACGGCATCGCCGTCCTGCCGGAAAATTTCTGCGAATCGCAATCGCGGTTGAGTCTGCTTGTGCAGGCGGACAGCATTGCGCTGCGAAATCTGTTTGAGGATGGCGGAGCGCCGCTGCAAAGCTTCTTTCCGCTCGGCGAGCACACGACATCTGGCCATGGCAACGGGCTGGCATGGACGGTGTCCCTGTTTGTGCCCGCGACGGTCACGGCGCGCGATCCGGATGCGGTTGCAAGAACCATCTCGCGCATTTCCGCCCACCTCGCAGACATCTTCAAAGGCCATCCCGAGAAGCGCATCGCACTTGTCATTGTTGTCGAGCAGAACGACGCCAGCTGCCGGAAGCTGACCTATG
>DATJUS010000100.1:0-29855 GCA_035502175.1 Rhizomicrobium sp. | reverse complement strand
GTGGGGAAGCGTATTTCGTGGAAGTTCATGTGAGATGTCCAAGTGTTGATCGCGCATTTGCTCCTCCCCCGTATACGGGGGAGGGGGACCGCG
This sequence comes from Rhizomicrobium sp., assembly GCA_035502175.1. Taxonomy (GTDB): domain Bacteria; phylum Pseudomonadota; class Alphaproteobacteria; order Micropepsales; family Micropepsaceae; genus Rhizomicrobium. The sequence goes on along the minus strand of DATJUS010000100.1, from coordinate 29,762 downwards.
AAGCGGCCGCCTCCGCTGAAGCTACGGCGTGCCAAGGAGCTTTCGCTTGCCGCGGCGTAGCGAAGCGAAGCCGGGTGGAGGGGGCGGCCGCCCCGCGCTTGTTGTCGCCCCCTCCACCACGCTTCGCGTGGTCCCCCTCCCCCGCTTCGCAGGGGAGGATCTCCGCGATTCCGTGTGAAATTCTCTTCAAAGATTCCTCTGCCCCCGCGCCAGTGCGCGCGCCATCATCGCGGCGATCTGGGATTGGGATTTCAAGAAGCTCTGCGCGTCGGGTGTGTTGATGTTGACGACGACATTCGCCCGCGCCGTCGGCATCGCGCCGTTCGGCGCGATCGTGCCGCTGCTCGATGGTGTGAACAGCTCCGGCCCCTGCTCGCCGACGAGATAGCTTTCGCCCGCCGCGACCGGCCCGCCGGATGCGAGCGCGCCGCCGATGGCGTTGCCCAGATCGCCCGCGAGCGAACCGACGATACCTTCGATCGGCTTGACGATGAACTGGCTGATAGCGACGCGTTCGAAATCGGCCAGGATCGCATCGACGAGCTGGTCTATGGAGGTTTTTCCGGAGACCGCGGCGCGCGCGATGGTGTTCGCCACCGCGTTGAAGCTCTTGGTCACCGCGTTCTCGATCGTCGTGGTCGCGTCGGCGACGGGACCGTTCGCGAAATCGGTGAGCGCTTGTGCTGCGCCGTCCAGAGGATCAGCCATCGGGAAATTCTTTCATCAGGTGTTCGAGGTCGGATCGCGCGAGCGGCGCGGCGCGCTTCGGCAGTCGCGACAGCGCCGCGCGCCATTCGGGCAACGACATGGCCCAGAAAATAGCCGGCGCGAGACGCAACGCGCCGAGGCCCAGCTCCAGGACTAGCTGCCAGGAAAAGGGGCCGTTCCCCCTCCTCCGTTCGTCTTGATCGCCGCCGCATCGAACGCCGCGATCACCGCGGACGTCAGCGCGCCGATATCGCACGGCAGGCGCAGCACATCGGCCGGCGTCATCTCCGCGCCGCCGCCGCGCAACAACGCCGCCGCGACAATCGCAAGATCGGCCGCGCGGGCCTGCGAAAGACGCTGCGCGACTTCGGAGAGATTGGTGAGCGCGAGCCCATCCTCGATCTCCGCCAGCGCGCCGAGCGTGAGCAACAGGCGATACGATTTGCCGCCCGCGAGCAGCTCCGCTTCGCCACGGATTTTGTTCATGGTCGTGTTCTTTCTTTTTAACCTCCCCCTTCGTGGGGAGGTCGGAAAACTTTGAGCGCAGCGAAAAGTTTTACGGGTGGGGGACGGTGCTACCGATGGAGCGGTCCCCCACCCGAAATGCTTCGCATTTCGACCTCCCCACAGAGGGGGAGGTTAAGAGGCGAACGTAAGCGCGCCTGCCGATGCGAGCGAGAGCGAGATCTTGAGTTCACCGTCATACGGTCCATCATATTGCAGCGATGTGAGCTTGAACGGCCCCGCCACGGTGCCGAAGCTCGGGATCACGATCTGATAATGGCTAAGCGTCTGGTTGAAGAACGCGCTTTTCAGCGCCGCATCCGACGCCGCGTCCTTGAACACGCCGGAGCCCGCGACCGTCGCCGACTTCACGCCATCGGCCAGCAGCTCGCGCCACATATCGGCGGAGTCCGAATTGGTGATGTCGATTGTCGTCGCATTGAAATCCAGCGACGTCGCGCGCAAACCCGCAACCGTCGTGAAGTTTTCCGGATCGGCGCCATCGCCGATCTTGATCAGCAAATCCTTCCCGCGTTGTGCGGTCATGTCGTTCTCCTGTACAGTGAGCTCAGTCTTGTTACTGCGTGACGTGCCATGAGATGCGTGCTTGCAAGCTTTGCACTTATGCTTCTGCCGATGGTCGCAGCCGCCGCTCCGCTATTCGAAGCGCAGCTGAAGGCAAAGCGAACCGATGAAGGCATCCAGGTCGTTGTCCTTTTGACGAACCGCGCGAGACGCTCCGCGTGCTACCCGGCCATCACGCCCGGCATCACCATGAAATATCGTGACGGCACGTCGAGTGTCATGGTCTCCACGAACGAACCTAGCTGGGAGTACGGCGCGCCGCCGCCACTGCCGGTTCAGGTCGTCCCGGCTGACGGCAGCACGCGCGCCTATCCGTGGTTCTTCTTCCCGTCAAATCCGTCCGACACGAAGGCTGGCGAGATGACGGCCGTTGAGACGGGCGTGGTGTTGTACGATTGCAAAGCCTTGTTCAGCGCGAAACCTTCAACCTATGTAGAAGTATTTCACGCGACTGTAGCCGGACCTGTTGAATAGCAACTCCGTGCTCCCCAAGAATTGGCATTGATTGCGCCACTGCGAACCGCAGCGTCAGATGAAGATCACTTTCCCGTCGCACGCGTACCATTGCGGCGGCCCGGCGGATGAGCACCCCTTGTTCTTCATCTGCAGCTGAAGATAGATGTCATCCTTGTCGCGGTACCAGTCGGCATCTTCCGGCGGCGCCAGGAGGGCCTGCGCAAAAATCTCCACGCTCACACGGGCGAGCTTTCCACGATAATCCGTCTCGCTGTAGACCTCGATGCCGTCGACATGGTGGAGCAACCCCGCCACTTTGCGGAACGCGTCCCTGTCGGCAGCGGTCAGGTGCTTGTCGCAGAGCACGTCCGGCGCCTCGCCTATCCACACCTTGCAGAGCGCGGGATGCGCCGCCAGTTCGTCGCGGATCTGCGCGAGTTCGCTGTGATGCCAGCGCAGCCACAACGCCGTTTCGAAACGTTTGCTGTGGAAGTAAGTCCACCACAGCGCCACACACGCGGCGAATAGAAGCGTGAGACAGATCAGAACTATGCGACGCATTGGGTACCTCCCTCCGCTATGGGTATTCTACGCCGGCTCCATCACAGCGCGAAATTGCAACACTGCATGTGTGGTCTCCCCATCGCTTTCGCGAATGAAATTTGTGTCACGGTGACGGATGTCGATCAGCGCCTGGCCGGTAACGCTGAGTGCCGCGCCGTCGAGCGCATCGCGCACCGCATCGGCGACGAGCTTGGCTTCCCTGTGCCCATCGGCACGCGACCAGACATGGACCGCGAGCGCGTGTTCGCTGCCTGCTTCCGTCGCGGTGCTCCAGTCGCTCTCCGTGTCGTCGCCGATGACCACATAAGGAAACGCCACACCGCGCGGCGGCGCATCGAAGACGCGCGGCGGATCGCCCACGACATCCTTGATCCCATCGCTCGCGCACAGCGTAGCGAAGATGGCCTGTTGCAGGGCCCAGCTCGCGCTCATGGCAGTTCCTCGCATAGCAGAATCATCAATGCGTTTTGCGGCCCTTCGTCGAGCACCGTATGGATTCGGAACAGGCGCGCACCGATCTGCGCGCGCTGACCGGCAGTGATGCCGGGACGCCGGCGCAGCGTGATCTTGTGGCGCACGCGCGCCTCCAGCCGGTCGGGCCCGAATGCGTCGGTGCCGCCGATCGGTTCGACCGCGACCCAGACAAGCGCGAAGGACTCCCAATCGTCCGAGAATCCGCCGCCGCCATCGGGCGTGAGCGTGTTCGCGAGCAGAAGCGCGCGCTGGTTGAGAGAGGCGATCATGGGTTTCCAAAAAGGTTGTCATCCCGGCCGAGCACCGCGAGTGCCGGGACCCAGGGTGCAGCGGCACGATGGGTCCCGGACAGCTTCGCTGCGCTCAGCTTCCGGGATGACAATTGTGGTTGCGGTGAGCGTTACAGTTTGAACACGCGATACGGCGCGAGCAGCGCCTGGGCGGAGAGCGAGATCTCTTCCGGCCCGTCGCCGCGGTGGGTGTAGAGCTCGGCTGCGATCTCCAGGATCGCTTCACACACCGGCGCGGGCACATCGCCGGCGGCGTCGCCATAGCCGGCCGTGAACGCGATCGACACCGCGTTGATGGCGCGCAACGCAATGGGCGGAATGCAGCCGAACAGGACGCGCGCCGGTTGCGATGCCGCATCGACGGTATAGTTCGACGCATCGATCGTCGTCGCCGTGCCGTCGCCTGCGTACACATTGACCGCCGTCACCGCCTGGAGCGGCGGCAAGGGAATTTCCACAAGCTCCGCCCAGCAATCACTCCACAACACCCAGCTTTGCGTGATGAACGCGCGGCCGGTGTGCCATTCCGCGCGGGCGCGGGCGGCGGTGATGAGACGTTCGATAAGCGCATCGTCGTCGGTGGTGTCGACTTTGAGATGGAGTTTCGCCTCGTCGAGCGTGACGGGTTCGACGGATGGCGGCGTGATGAGTTGGAGGGACATTTCTTGAAACCCAAACAAAAATTGTCATCCCGGAAGCCGCAAAGCGGCTGTCCGGGACCCATCGAGATATGTCCCGATGGGTCCCGGCTCACGCTCCGCTTCGCTACGCTGGCCGGGATGACAGGTTGTTAGGAAGCGCTGAACTTCATCAGCTTGATGGCTTCGAAGTTCTGGACGCCGCCGCCGACTCTCTTGGTTGTGTAGAAGAGAATGTACGGCTTGGCGCTGTAGGGATCGCGCAGCACCTGGATGCCGACGCGGTCGACGACCAGATAACCGCGCGCGAAGTCGCCGAACGCGATCGAATAGGAGTTCGACGCGATGTCCGGCATGTCCTCAACCTCCGTCACCGGATAGCCGAGCAGCGTCGAGGATTGCTCGGCGCTGAGACCCGGCTGCCAGATGTAGTTGCCGGTCGAGTCCTTGAACTTGCGCACCGTGCTTTCGGTTTTGCGGTTCATCACCCAGCGGCCGTTGGCGCGATAGCCCTGCTTCGGCGCATAGGCGAGATTGATGAGCGCATCGGCGGGATTGGACGACGCGAACGCGCCATCGGCGCCGCTCGCGATATAGCCGAGATTGCCCCAGCTCCACGACGCATCCGCGACCGCGGTGTAATGCAGGAAGCCGGTCGGCTTGTTCGAACCGTCGCCGTTCACGAAGGCGGCGCCTTCCTGTTCGGCGAAGACGATCTGCACTTCGTCGGCGAGCCACTGTTCGATGTCGACCTGGCTGTCGTCGAGCAACGTCTGTGTCGCCGCCGGCATCGCGTACAATTCCATTGCCGGGAAATCGAGCGCGGCGAGTGTCGGCGTGTTCGTCTGGCTGATCGTGCCGGTCTCACCAACCCAGCCGCTTGCCGCTTCGGCGATGTTGATCGGCTTGCGATAGGTGTTGGCGCCGATCTGGCGCACCGTCGCGATGGACCGGATCGGCGACGCCTTGGCCAGCACGCGGTCGATGACGCTCTCGATCTCCAGCGGCACGGTGTAACCGCCATCGGCATTGGAGCCTGCGGACAACGCCTTCAGCTCCAGCGTATCGAGGCCGCCGGCATCGCCCTTGCGGACGTAACGGTCGAACGCCTGTTTGCGCTCGCGCACCTGATACGGCACGGCCTTGCGCTCGCCGCCGATGATCGGCCGTGCGGCTTCGAGCGTCAGCGCATCGAGCGCGCGTTTCTGTTCGTCCAGCGCGCGGTTAATGCGGTCGACCTTTTCGTCGGTGACGACATCGGCCGAGCGCTTTTCCATCTGCGCCAGGCGTTCGTCATTCGCCTGCTTGAACGCGTCGAACTCGCGCAGGAAATCGTCGAAGGCGAGCTTGATCTCGCGGTTGTTCGTGGTGTCGAGTGTCTTGGTTTCCAGTTCCATTCTCTTCTTTCTCCTGTTGAAACAAAAAAGGTTGTCATCCCGGAAGCCGCGTCAGCGGCTGTCCGGGACCCATCGCGCCGGTTGCACCTTGGGTCCCGGCTCACGCTCCGCTTCGCTGCGCTGGCCGGGATGACAGTTTGAGTTTGTGCGTTGCACTTTCGATGCTGCTGGTCAGCGCACTCTTCTCTCCAATCGCGGTCACGCCGCTTCCTCTGAGCAAGGGAAAGGTCACGACCGAAATTTCCCAGAGCTCGACTTCGAGCAGTTCGCGATAGCCCGTCTTCGCGTCGCGTTTCGCGCGCACCGTGCGAAAGCCGATCGACAATCCATCGAGCGCACCGTCGGCGATCAGTTCGCGCACATCGCGCACGCGCGGCACATCGAGCGTCAGGCGCCCGCGCACATAGAGGCCTTTGCCGTCCTCGCGAATGGTTTCCCACACGCCCAGCGGCTCATGCGCAAAATGCTGATAGAGCATGCGCACCTGGCTCGCCGGCCGCTTGCGCAACGACACCGCGAACGCGCCGGGGGCGACGACATCGCCGGCGCCGTCGGGCTTCCCGAACAGCGAGGCATAGCCCTCGAACTCATCGGTGCCGAGATTTGTGAGCCGCGCAGGCGCACTCGTCCGCGCGAGGCGGCGCCGCGCGTAGGTGATGGTGGTCATGTGATCTCTTGTTTGGTGTCAGCGCCAAAGCGGCGCGTGAAAGCAGTTCGGGCGGAAGCGAGAACGCCTCCGCCCGATTGATGTATGCACGTCCGTCCGGCGCGCGCCGCGCCGATGCAGGCGAGAGATTAGTTTCCGGTCAGCACCATGTAGACCGAACCGGATCCGTTGGCGCCGCCGGCATAGGTGACGCCGAATATCCGGTTCTTCCACCGGACCAGCGGACTGAGCGGCTGGTCGCCGGTCGCGAAATCATGGATCGCCGTGCCGTTGCCGTACTGGTCGGTTACGAACAGCTCGCCATGACCGCTCGGATTGCCGGTGCTGTCACCGCGTGTGTTGAAGCCGTACCAATTGCCCCGCGCATCCTTCACGAGAGCGGATCCCGGCGAATAGCCGAGCAGGCATTCCGGGAACGGGCAGAAATTCGTCAGCACCTGGTAGTCTCCCGTGGCCGGATCGTAGGTCCATTCCTCGCCAACACCGCCCGTCCCGCCCTGCGCCGCCAATCCCGACAGGACGTTGCGGCCGGTGCCCGGATTCCTGCTCAACAGGACTCCGGTGGGCACGGTTCCGTCGCCATCGCTCGTGTTGCAGCGCTTGGCGAAATCGTGCAGCGCCCTGGCGTGATGCGGCTGGTTCAAGTTCAGCTGCCAGAGAATTCCGCACGCGCGGCTGTTGCCGTCGTTGACGCCGTAGAGAAGTCCTTTCGTCATCGCCAGTTCGCCGCCCGGCTGCATGCCATCGTGACAACCAGCCGCCACGCAGAAATTGTAGATCGTCGTGAGCTGTGTCGTGCCGGGATCGTATTTGAACGCCGTTCCGCCAAGGCCGTAATAGCCCGTGCCGCCAAACGCGGTGACGCCGTACAGCGGGCTCACTTCATCCCAATCCGCGCCGTCCGATTTGTGCAGATAGGTCAGCGCGTCGGGCTGTGCGCCGTCCGTGCAATTCGCCTGCGAGCAGAAATTGTAGAGCACCGTTTCCTGGCCGCCGGGCGTGATCTTGAAGAGGATGCCCCGCTCATTGCCGCCGGTGCCGCCTTGCGCGACGCCATAGACTGCGCCCGATTTTCCGATGATCAGGTAGCTGGGATAGATTCCCGAAGGGCAATTCGGATTGCTTGCGCAGGCCGGGAAGCTGAAGAACTGGCTGTAGGTGTATTGGCCGCCCGCGCCGCGCGTCATCTTGAAGATGAAGCCGGACGGGTTCGGCGACGCGTTGTTGTTGTTGTACGCGGTGCCGTAGAGATCGCCGTTTGCCGCCGCAAAGATTCCGGTCGGCTGCGAACCCGCGGAGCATGTCGGCTGATCGGGGCAGAAGGAATAGAGTGTCGAGAACTGCGCGGCAGACGCGGGACTGACGCCGCTTCCGGCAAACGCAACGATGATGCCCAGCAGGCCGAAACCTGCGCGATATAACGATTGCATTCTTCCCCCCTTGGGACTGTCGAGGCCGCGACTTCTGCGCGGCTCATGATGCGGCGGCACGAACGGCGCGCGGATGATGGCGCGCACGGGGCAAGGCCACAATTTCGGACAACGTCCGACAGCGTACAGTTCGTTCACATTCATGGCTGACGGCCCTCCGCTGAGACATCGCGCGACAAAAGCGGCACGCGGTCGAGTTTCCCCTCGATCCGGTCGAGTTGCTTGTTCATCTGCACGACGCGTTCTTCGAGCACCGCGACGCGTTCGATCGCGCCCTGGTCATTGGCGACGGTGCGTTCGAGCACGGTGATCCGCTCCGCCGCCTGCCCCGCCCAGAACAGCGCACCCGCCGTCTGCAACAAAAAAGCCGCCACAAGGGCGGCCGGGAGGCGTTTGTCCAGCAGTGGCTGGATGTGTTCGGTGAGGGTCATTTTGATGGAGCTTTCCCCGCCGCCGGAGCGATGCGGGTTTCGAGATCGGCCAAGGTCGAATCCAGCTTTTTCAGCGCGGCGGCATTGTGCTTCGCGCAGTAGTCGAACATCGCAACCGCGGCACCGTCCAACGCCGCGACCTTGCCGCCTTCCGGCGCATAAGCGGTCCAGCCCGCGAGATCGGAGAGACCGTCGGACACATAGAAATGATCCTGGACGCCATCGGTGACGATGACGCCCTCCTCGCCGGGCTGCGTGTACTTCGTTTCGAGCAGGACCGCCTTCCAGCCGGCGATCAGCCGTTCGGCCCTCGCCTCGTCGATCGCGATCTCGCAGCGTTTGATTTTCACGTCATGGAAATCGGCGGGAAGCGCGGCTTCGGTTTCGGCGATCTCCTTGTCGGGCCTCACGCCATGCTCGAAATCGTTGCCGGCGACCTTCTTTATCTGGCCGGCTTTCGCCATTGCGAGCGCTTCATAGGTCCAAAGCTGTTTCTCCGGCTCCAGCGTGAGAATGCGGTAAGCGCCCTTGTCCTCCTTCAGAGCTGTAACGGACTCGGTCTCGAACGAGGGCAGATCGACCATGCGCAGCTTGACGCCGCCCGCATAGGCTTCGTCGAACACGACGCGCAACTTGTTGTCGTACTCCGGAATGTCGAACGAACCGCCGATGATCGAGTTCTCCGGCAGCAGATGGTCGACCTCCCTCGCCGACGCGCCGCTCGCGATCAGCATCCCCGCCACAAGGGCGGCCGGCAGACGCTTGTCCAGCAAAGGCTGGATGTGTTCGGTGAGGGTCATTTTGCGGACTCCGGAGCCAGATGTTTCTCCAACGCCGTCACACGCGCACGCAATGTCGGAAGCGACTTCGAATCCGCGCACGCATCGGACATCGCATCGGCGATTTTGCTCAAGAGATCGGGCGCTGTGCCTTTCGCAGGATTGTAGGTCTGCCCTTCCATGCCGCCGGTATAGAAGTGATAGGCCGTGCCATCGACCAGCACGGTTACGAGTCCGCCATTGGCCATGATCTTCTTGTTTTCAGCCAGGACCTCTTCCCGGGTCGAATTTCGCGTCCCGCGCAGCATCGTATCCCACAGCGTCGCGATGCGTTGCGCCATCACGGTGTCCAGCGGTCTCTCGCAACGTTCGACCGGTACATCTTCCGGCTTTGGTGGGACTTCAGCGCTGTAATCTCGCGCACGTTGCACGTCGCCGTCGCGCTCGGCTTCCGCAATCTCGGCATAACGCAACAACCGTATCTTTTCGCGCAATGAGAAAAGGCGCCACGCATCTTCCTTGTTTTTTTTCAGGCCGACAAACCGGATTCCGCCCAGCGGATTGTCCACATCTGCATAAAGCACCGTGTCGTCGGCGAAGACGTCGCGAAATACGGTCGCGACAGCGATATCGTAGTCGGCATCCAGACGCGGCGGTTTCCGGTCGAGGTGCGCGGCCATGAACAGCGTTGTTTCCGGATAGAGATGATCGCCGTCGCCCCACGCGGGTACAGCAATCAGCAGTGCGCCGGCCACGAGAGAGGGCAGCAGGCGAATATGTTTCGCGAAAGTCATGTCAGTGCATCCCGTACAAAGTAGAGCGTCACCACGACAAGCGCCCACGCACGAAGATGGGAACGACGTTGTCCTGCATCACAGATGCGCGTCGGCCGCGGTGATGTAGAGCTTCTTGTCCTTGAAGGCGAAGTAGAGATGCATCGCCTTCAACGGCCCGGCGCGCAGGCGCAAATTCGCCAAACCGAAGCAGCGCATCGTTCTGCCTCCGACCTCCTGCACCTCCGGGCGGCACTCCGGCCCGTCATCGTTCAGGATCGAAATCCGCGGATTGTTGACGACGACACCGTCGAGCGACAGCGTCTTGAAGGGATAGCGCCAGACTTTGTCGCCGTCGGAAACCTCTTCGCTCATTCCCGGCGACTGCGGGGTGAGATCGAGCAGGCGTTTCAGCGTTTTGCTGCCGATCACCGATGGGCCTTCGCTGACATCGAAATCGACCGTGACGCGATGGTCATCCAGCTCCATTTCGGAGGTGATGTGCCCCGATACGTCCTTTTTCAGCCGCGCTTCGGCGTAGCTCGCCGCCCAATAAACCTTGTTGTCGCAATCGTTGGGCGAGATGAGATTCATCTTCAGCGCATTGAGGTCCAGCTCAACATCGAAGTTCTCCAGAAGATCGAGGCCGGCGACACCTGCGACCTCTCCGCCGAACCGGAACGGATTGTTGGCGCGCAACATCTCGAAATCCTTGCCGCGTGACAGACCGACACCCATCTCCCCGACAATGACCTTGTGGTCGATTTTCTCGCCGTTCAGATGCGGTTCGATCCCTTCCGGAAGTGCCACCGATTTGTAGCCGAGCTGATCCGCCAGCGTCCCCGATATGGCGGAGAACGGCGCGCTCATGTCCAGCACGAAGTCACGCTCCGTTCCGCCAACCGACACCGGTATCGCATAGTCACCGCTCGGCAGGCGCTTCAGGGTCAGCGCCCCGACCAGCGGCAACACGCATTTGTCCGCCTTCTGAGCTGCGTGGGCCGGTAACGCGGCAGCTACGCAGAATGCCGCGCAAAGAATCCGTTTCATCCCGAAATCCCCCGATATCGGCGCGATCATATCACATCTCCGCCATCTAGGGTCGAGTATCCCGCCGCCGCACGCTTCTCGTTCAGGGTCAGGAACGTCGCGGCGTTGAGTTTGTCCCAGGTGCTTTCGCGGTCCAGCGCCACTGCGTCCACGGCGTCGGCGTCATAGCCGAGGTGGAGCGTTTCGCCGAAGCGTGGCGCCAGCCATCGCGTCAATTGCGAGGCGGTGCGGCCGACGAGCGGCAAGACCGTCTGGCGCCAGAAACTCAAATTCGCTTCGCGATAATTCGAGAACGTGTTGTCGCCGGGAATGCCCAGCAGCATCGGCGGCACGCCGAAGGCGAGCGCGATCTCGCGCGCGGCGGCGTCGCGGCTGTTGGCGAAATCGAGATCGGCGGGCGCGAAGCTCATGCTCTTCCAGTCGAGTCCGCCCTCCAGAACCATCGGGCGGCCGGCATTGCCCGCACCCTGATAAGCGTCTTCAAGTTCGCGCTTCAAACGTTCGAACTGATCGGTGGTGAGGTTCGCGGCACCTTCCGGACCCTTGTAGACCAGCGCGCCGCTCGGCCGCGCGGCGTTGTCGAGCAGCGATTTCGTCCACGCGCCGCCGGCGTTGTGGATGTCGATGGCGCGTGCCGCTGCCTCGATCGGCGAGAAGCCGTAGGTATCGTCGAGCGGATGAAACAGCGTCGCGTGCAACAACGGCATGAAGCCGGTGTCGCGGTCGGGCGCGATGGTCGTGGTCTGATTGCCGACCGTATAAGTGTAGGCTGCGGGCCAGCCGCGCGGACCGGGCACGGCGCGCACGCGATCGGGACGTAGAATATACAGCTCGCGTACCGCGCCGCCGGCGCTCAGCGCTTCGAGATAGGAATTGCCGGCGCATTGCAGATAGGCGTACCAGCGCTCGAACAATGCGCGGCCATCGTCCTGACCGTTCGGTTTCGCGAGTAGCGCGAGCAGCGGGTGATCTTCGAGCTCTGTGGCGCCGTCATACAGAAGCCATGGTACAGACGCCGCTGCTTCCGCGATCATGCGCACGCAGCGATAGGCGATCGCGTTCTGCATCACGCCTTCGCGCGCGAGGCTCGCGTAATCGCGCGGCCCCCAGGAGGCCCGCCCCGCGAGCGACAGGGCGATGAGGGGGGACATCGCCTTCTGCTCGGGCGCTACGCTGCCGGTTGGGCGCGTCACAGCTTCCCGCACGCTCGCGGGGCGGAACCAGTCGTTGAACATGATGAGGTCTCTTCTTCTTGACCTCCCCCTTGTGGGGAGGTCGACACATGAGCGACAGCGAATGTGTCGGGTGGGGGTCGGAGTTTGCGGATGGAGCGGCCCCCACCCGAAATGCTTCGCATTTCGACCTCCCCACAAGGGGGAGGTTACGTCAGGCCGTTCTTATCTTCGGCACGCCGCTCTTCTTCGCCGGAAACAGCTGCGCCAATCCCCAGACGAGCGCGTCCATGCGGTCCGGGCTCTTGCCGGTGCCGTCGTAGTTGCACATCTGGTCTTCGAGTTCCGGAAAGCTGCCCACGTGATGCACGCGGCCGCGTTCGTAGAGCGTCGAGGCCGGTTGCGCGCGCGTGATCTTTCCGCGCTTGGCATAGACGAGCCGCACGCGCGCGTTGGGCAGCGGATCGTGCATCATCGACTGCACCATCTCGCCGCCCTGGTTGGCTTCGGCCACGATCTCGTCGGCCTTGAATTCTTCGTACGCATCGGCGACGCGCGAGACCCACTGGTTCGGCGTCAACCCGCCCTGCGACCGGTCGGCGATCACATAGCCATGGCCGTCCTCGCCCTCACCCACCACGACAATGCCGCATTCGTCGCCACTGACCGACACCGAAGGATCGACGGCAACGATGGAGCGCACCAGCTCCGGCGCCTCGCGCACGCGGTTGCGCTCGATCCAGTCGCGCTGCCACAGCGCCCGCTCGTTGTCGGCGATGATCTCGGCGTCCAGTTCCTGACGCCCCAGCCGCGTGCCGGCAAAGCGCATCTCCAGCCCCTCGACGAAACCGGGCGCGAGGTTGGCGAAATTGCTGCGGGTCGTGCCATGCGTATGCACAACGCCTTTTTCCGCCATCAGTGCTTTCAGCGCCGGAATATTTCTCGGTGTCGTCGTCAGTAGCAGTTGCGGCTTCCTTCCGACGCGCAGCGTCATGCGCAGCATGTCGAGCGCGGCCTGCGGATCGCGCCATTTGCAGAACTCATCGCCCCACGCGGCATCGAATTGATGGCCGCGAATGCTGTCCGGTTCTTCGGCGCTCAGGATGGTGGCGACCGCGCCGTTGCTCCAGCGCACGCGATGGTTCGACGGTTCATAGATCGCGCCCCTCGCCTCCGTCATCAATCCGGAAACGCCTTCGACCATCACCGCGCGCGCGTCGTTGAAAGTCGCGCCGACGAGGGCCACGTGGCGAAGACCTCTCTTTGCCACGCCGTGCGAAATCCAGCCGGCGCCTGCACGCGTTTTTCCGGCGCCGCGCCCGCCGAGGTAAAGCCAGGTGTGCCAGCGTCCGTCCGGCGGCCGTTGCTCATCGCGCGCCCAGAAGTACCAGCTGTCGCGGAGAAACTCGGCGGTTTCATTGCTGACCTTCTCCCAAACCATGTTCTGCTGCGCGCGCGGCAGTGAGCTCAGCCACGCGGCGTTTAAGCTCTTCAATAGCGCTTCCATGGGCCGAGATTGCCTTTGTCGTTGCACGCGATTTTGCGCGCTGGGTTTCGAGCCGGACCAGCCGGTCCATGGTGAGCTGAAGGCGCGCCAGCGAGCGCGAATTCTTGTCACGCGTTTCGGGCGTGTTGTCTTCGTCTTCCTCTTTCGCATCTTCGATGCGGATGAGTTGGCGGTTCACCTGCTCGAGCATTCGCTTGACCACATTGTCCATCCATCCTCGCGGAACATCCTCCGCCTCTCGACCAATCCATGCGCGCATGGCTGTATCAGCGAAAGACCGTTGGCCTTTCGCTTCGCACGTCTCCGGCATTTCAGAAATCTCCGGTTCAGTCCGGCTTCTTGCAGACCTTGATCGCGGGGATGGACGCGATCCTGTGGAAGGTCTTTCCGGTCCAGTGGTAGAACGCCATCCCGTCGCGCAGCTCGTCTTCGTTCGGCGTGCCGAGCGTCATCAGCAACGCGGAATCCGGGCGATAGAGAAGCACGCCGAATTCGTAGAACGCGCGCCGCGCCCGCGCATAATTGTCGTCCGCCTTCTCGCGGCTGAAATCGATGTGCTCGTTTTCGAGCGAGAACATGGTCTTGTCGAAGGCAACGCGCCCGGTCTTCAGATCCACAAGGCCCCAGTTCAGGCAGCCGGTGCCGCAGCCCCAGCTCGCCAGGCGATAATGCCCCGCGAAGTTCGGCCCGAACGTGGCGCCATCCTTTGCCGCATCGCGAAGCTGCGTGCGATAGAGCCGCGCGCGCCTGTCGCCGAGAGCGACGCGCGGCGCATGCGCCACATGCACGACGGGCACCGAATAGCGTTCGAATGCCGGCGCGTTCTGCGGCGCGTCGCTGAGCGCATACTGGCACCAGGCTGGAAGATCGTCCGCACCCGCGGCCGCCGTTCCAAGCAGAAGCGCCGCAAGCGCCACGGCGGACGTTCCGGTTTTCGTCATCTCAAATTTTCCGTATTTCCCGATCCGCAACATGTCGCGAAACTTCGTCCGCATGATGGCGGGTTCCGGGATCGATGCAATTATCGGGATATGGGTGAAATGGCGTTTGGAGCGCCACGCTTCAAGGGGTGGCCCAAACTTTTTTTGAAAAAAGATTCTCAGGGTTTCCGCGGGAAAATTCGCGGCGCGCAAGATTTGGGTGTTCGATAGGGACCCGAAAATAAATTTTCCCGGGCGTCGCGCGCCGCAAAACCCCTCCGCTTGCGGCATCCGCCGTGCCCCCTTACAACGGCGCGCACCGCTATCGAACACCCCACAAGCCGTATGATCATCTCGCTCCAGCACAACTACATCTATATCCGCACCCGCAAGACCGGCAGCAGCACGATTGAATCGATCCTGCGCGACAATCTTGGGCCCGACGATATCGTGGTGAAGGAGAGCCTGGAGACGCTGACGCCGATCCTGAAACCCGGCGCGGTCCTGCCCGAGGACGAAGGGCTGATCACCCATGTTCCGATCTACAAGGTGAAGCCGCTGATCCGCGAGGACATCTGGGACCGGATGTTCATCTTCACCAGCGAGCGCCACCCCTATGAGAAGGCGCTGTCGTTCACGCATTACCGGCTGGAGCTGATGGGCGACTTCAAGCGCGACCGCAAGCTGGCGAAGTATGGCGGGTTCGAGGGCTATCTCGACCGCACCGTGCGCCGCGGGAAATATTCGAGCTTCGTCTACTATTCCATCGACGGGAAATCGGCCGCCCACGACTACATCCGGCTGGAGACCATGCGCGACGACATGCACCGCATCGGCAAGCGCATTGGCGTGCCGATGCCCGACGAGATGCCGCACAAGCGCGAGACCGAGCGCATCGAGTTCCGCCCCGCGCGCGAGGTCCTGAACGCCGAGCAGAAGGACATCATCTATTATTTCTGCAAGCCGGAATTCGAGCTTCTCGGCTACGAGCGCTGAGCGCGCAAAAAACGCGCGCCGCGGCCAGAGGGTTCAAAGCCGCGACGCGCCTTTCGCGAAGGAACGGGGAGTTACTTCGTGAAGGAGTATCCGAGCGCGAACGACACCCAGGGCTTGTCTTGATATTGATAGCTCTTGCTGCTCGCGTGATCGGCGCCGAAGACGAGACTGATGTTGAAGCTGTCCTTGATCGTGCCCATCAGGCCGATGCCGTAGCTCATGCCAGCGACAGTGTCGGTTGTCGATTTCCCGCCGGTGCCGCCTGAATTGGTCATCGAGATATCCGATACGCCGACAAAGACGACCGGGCTAACGCGGAAGCCGGGCATGTCGAGGCCGAAATTGTAACCGACATAGCCGCCCAGCGTCGCCGACCCGGTGACGATCGATTTGTCGCTCATCTGGAACTTGAACGGAACAACCAGCGTGCCGAAATCCCACCCCGCGCGGGTCGCAGTGTGATCGAGATCGTTCGCCGAAACGTAGAACTGCGTATCGGTGAAGATCGGATATTCATCGTTGGTCAATTTTGGCGGATTTGCTTTGTCGACTGCCACCGCCGCGTTGGAAATGTGATCGCATCTGGCCGCGCCCTGTGTGCTAGCCGGGCTGGACTGTGACTGCGCTTTGGTGAGAAGCACCATGTCGACGTTTTTCAGCACAGAATCGCCAAGCCGTAGGGGAAGATAGTTCTGTGCCGTCGTCGAATTCGGCGGCGTACCCGTCGTATACTTGGAGTCGAGGCCGATGACCGGCGTATTCGCGGGCAAACAGAAGGTCGAACTCAGATCGACACCTTTATTTCCCGTCGGATAGATGTAGACCGGCATATTCCATTCGAGCGTGTCATCCAGGTAGTTGCTGTCACTGTTTGGGATCGGCGGCGTCGACGGAGTCGACTGGCCGCTCGAGCTGCCAGTTAGACTGTGGGTTCCGGAATCGCTCTGTGACGTAAGCGGCGGCTGTATATTGGTCGGACCGCTCTGCGCATGCGCCACGGTCGTCAGAAGTCCCGCACCTGCAACACCGGCCAGAAGAATTGCTTTGAACTTGATCATGACGTGCCCCTCAAAATTTCACGTCGGTTTTAGACCTGCGCGCAAAGGGCGGGCCGTGACGGAGATCACGCCTTGAAAGAGATTTTTAAGAGCGTTGCACTGGGCGAGCCGCATTCAGCCGCTAGTGTTTTAGCTGCGAACTTCAGAACGGCGGCGCGGAGGGCATCTGCCCTAATCCATCGTCAAGCTCGCCCAGAACGCTATTCGCCATTGAAATGTACCGGTCCGGCCTAGCATAGAATTCCAACCTGCGGGGAGATGTGACTCGAAAACACAGCAGCAGGCCGACAATTACGAGCAACAATACGGTCTCGACTGCCGGCGCCACGGCGTAGCTGACATAGGCCGGATAGGCAGACTGCAGAACGACGATTTCCGGACGCAGTGGCACGATCATCAGCAGGTAGCCGGTGATCGAGGCCGTCGCCAGAAAGCAGAACCAGACGGCCACGACTGTCAAAACCAAGCCGAATGTCGCTACGGCTGAAAGAAGAAGCTCGCCGAAAAATGTTGTTTTCGCCCAAAGCCGGACCCAACCGGAATAGAATCGCGTTGCGCTTCGCCATTTCCAGCTGTCCTGCAGAAAGGCCCAGGTCAGCCCCAGCTGCTTGAAGCCGAGATCCGTCATCCAGATTATGAAGCCCAGTCCAACCGAGAATTCGAAGACCGTGTGCAAGATGGCGTCGAAGTCATGAAGCGGCTGAACGCCCGACCTATCAAGGTCCGCGCATCTCTCGCGCACGATGAAGTGGCCGAGCCGCTCACCGCAGGCGAACTGATACTTCTTCTGCAGCCAATCGTAGGCGGAGTATATCCTGCTGTCCGTTGTTGGCGCCGCTTTGAGCGAGTCCAGCCAGCCAATGGTCCTGCTTTCGCCATCGACTATTTCGGATTCGTGGGTAACGGCTGAGAAGAATGAAAATGCGTGGAGCGAAGGCGGCAGTGTCCAAACGACAAGCAGCATGGAAACCGAAATGGCAGCGGCTTGGATTAGGAGAAGGACGCCATTCGCCACGCCAATCAGTACGTGTCTGCGCGACAGGACATGCCACACGCTGGAGGTAGTCTGGGTAACCCAATGGCCGCAATCGGACACGCCGTCACGGATCGCCGATTGTGCGTTGTCGATAGCCGCACCAATGTCGATCGAAGACCATTGCGCGGCAACCACGCCGGATTGGCTACGCCATAGCCGCAGGAGCCAATCTGCTGCCGCAGCAAAGAATGCAGCAAAGAAAGCAATCAGACGTCTCAGAAATTCCAGCACCGAAGCCCCCGCCCGCTGTCAGATTCAACCAAGCTGCTTAATCAGCGCACTCGACGATCTCGTTTTCGATGCCAGACAGGACAGGAGGCAAGCTTCGTTCTTCGACAAATCTATTCCAGTTATACGGCGGCGGCCTTCCAAACCGGCACCGACCCTCAGAAGGTATGAGAGCCCCCGCAGGATAGATGAGCGACAGCAATTCCTTGCGATTACCGTCGGGATCCGCGTTGGAATCAATGGCGCGCGCCATCTTGTCAAACATACGCACAAACTTGGCGCCTACTTCCGGATTACCGAACTGCAGAAGGGCATGGGTATTTTCGGCGCCGTCGCCGACCTCAAATCGGAAATGCCGGCCATCGACAACCACGAAGTTACGCTGAAACAAATCTTGCCAATGCAACGATTTGTCCCGCGCAATCCGCAGGGTCAGCGTGCCACGCCGAGCCGGATCGGTGATCGCGTCGTTCAACAATTCGTGGAGTTCAGGCTCTGAAGGCGTATCGAGCAAACCACGAATTATGATGTCGAGTTCAGAATTCTCCCGCCGCAGAAACTGCCGCGCAGCCTCTCCGACACCGGCCCACACTTTGCGAACGCAATTGTCGTCCTCCTCGCCACGAAGCTCGGTGGAATAACGACTAAGACAGTCGCTGAATATGGAAACGCGTTTAGTCGCGCGTTCGAACATTAAATTCGCGGCGACAACGAATTTGACTGAGGAGGAGTTATCGATGAGGGGACTGGGCTTGAGGCCCGCATTGCGCTCCAACTCCGCGCGATAGTCATTCGCCACGCGTTGCGCCTCCGCCTGTGCCAGAGTTGCACAATCTGCATGCGATTGTACGGGGTGCGGCGGCGAATTTGACTCGGGCATGCTGGACGCGATCCCGTCTTCGGCTCGCCGTGCGACGGCGCGGAACAAACTTATAGAGTTCATTGATTAACACAACCTCGACCTGTGGGTGCCCGAACCGGAGCAGGATGGCGGTCAACCGCGCGGTGTCGCGAGTCGATTGCAATCTTAAGGCGAACAGAAAGCACAGCAGGCGAATGAAGGCAACGGCTAGGGTAAGCCATAGGGCGTCTCCGAAAGGCCCGCCCCTCTACCCTTGCGAGAACGCCCGTGGCGCAGAACCGTTCCCCCTCTCAGCCTTGAAACTGCCTCAAATCTCAGCCACTTAGCGCGCCCATGGGCGATACTTTCCGGGCGATTTCGAAGTCATTGGAGCGCTGGTTCTCGCGGAACGGCCGCGGGCTCACCAAGCTGCTCGCGCTCCTGGTCGTGATCGTCACGATCCCGTTCGCGCTGCTGGCCGCGGTGCCGTCGATCTTCGGATTGTTCGCGCCGCCGCTGGACAGCAAGGTCGATCTTTACTCGGTAAATCGCCCCCTCGCCTTCACCTTCCTGGATGAGAACGGGCACGAGGTCGGTCATCGCGGCGCCGCGATCGGCGACAGGCTGCATCTGAACGAGATGCCGGCCTATCTGCCCGCAGCCTTCATCGCGATGGAGGATCGCCGCTTCTACGAGCATCACGGCATCGACGTGCGCGGGCTGATGCGCGCGACGTTGCGCAACGTGCGCGCGGGGCACTGGGTCGCCGGCGGCTCCACGATCACGCAGCAGACCGCGAAGATCGTGTTCACGAGCCAGGAACGCACGCTGTCGCGCAAATGGCAGGAACTGTTCGAGGCGGCGCAGCTCGAGAAGTCATACTCGAAGACACAGATCCTCGAGCTCTATCTGAACCGCATCTATCTCGGCTCCGGCGCCTATGGCGTCGATGGGGCGGCGCATGTCTACTTCAACAAATCCGCGCGCGACCTCACCTTGCCCGAAGCGGCGATGCTGGCGACGCTGACGCGCGCACCCAGCGTGTTCTCGCCGCGTCGCGATCTCGAGAAGGCGCAGGAACGCGCGAGCATGGTTCTCGCCGCAATGGTGGAGACCGGCGCGATCACCGACAAGGAGGCCGCCGATGCGCGCGCCAATCCCGCCGTGATCGCGAGCCACGCCGTCACCGATGCGCGCAATTTCTATCTCGACACCGCCGCCGACGAAGCGCTGAAGAAAGCGACCGTCGACGGTGTCGCGCCGACCGCGGACCTCATCGTCCACACCAATCTCGAGCCGCGCATCCAGGACATGGCGCGCGCTTCCGCGCTGAAGGTGCTGCGCAAATCCGGCAGGAAGGTGCACGCGAGCGAAGCCGCCGTCGTGGTGATGAAGCCCGATGGCGCGGTGGTCGCGCTGATCGGTGGCACCGACTACGCCGAAAGCACCTTCAACCGCGCGACGCAGGCGCATCGCCAGCCCGGCTCCGCGTTCAAGCCGTTCGTCTATCTCGCGGCCCTCGAAGCGGGCCTCACGCCGTGGGACGTGCGCGACGACGAAGCGGTCGATATCGACGGCTGGAAGCCCACGAATTTCGGCGGCCGTTCCTATGGCACGCTGACGCTGGCCGAGGCGCTCGCGCACTCGGTCAACACCATCACCGCGAACCTCGCGCAGGAAGTCGGCATCTCCACCATCGTCGATGCCGCGGCACGCTGCGGAATCCAGTCACCGCTGGAGCAGAACGCATCGCTCGCGCTCGGCACATCCGAAGTGACGCCGATCGAACTCACCACGGCGTATGCGACGTTCGCCAATGGTGGCATGGCTGTGACGCCGTATTACGTGACCGAAGTCGATGGCGCCGGCGGCAAGGTGCTCTACAAACGCACCGCGCCGGAGCCGCAGCGCATCATCGCCGATCATGTCGACAAGGATCTCGTCGCGATGATGTATGGCGTCGTGACCTCGGGCACCGGCCGCGGCGCCGCGCTCGCCAGCCACGAAGCCGCGGGCAAGACCGGCACGACGCAGGACTATCACGATGCCTGGTTCGTCGGCTTCACCACCGACTATGTCGCCGCGGTGTGGGTCGGCAACGACGACTCCTCGCCGATGAAAAGCGTCACCGGCGGCACCTTGCCCGCCACGATCTGGCACGACGTGATGACGGTCGCGGAAAAGGGCCTGCCGTCCACGCCGCTCAGCAAATCCTCACCGCAGGCGCCGGTGGAAGACAATTCCGCGCTCGACACCACGATGGACGAGGCACCGCAGACCGGCGACGACGAATCCGGCACACCCTCCGCCTCGTCGTCCGATTCCGAAGAGCATCACCAGCGCGCGCGCGATCGCGGCGGCTTCTTCGACTGGCTCTTCGGCCGCAATCCGAACGCTTCCACGCCACCCCCGCCGCCACCCCCCGGCCGCGTGCAGCAGGACGAAGACGACGACAACGGGAATTGATCCTTACTGCGGCGGATTGGCGAGCAGATAGGGATAGCCGTTGTTGGTGCCGGCCGATTGTCCCCACACCGCCGGATCGAAGCCGGACGGCAATCCGGATTTCAGCGCCGCGTCGCTGAGGCCCGTGATGCCCGACACGTTGGCGACGTTGCCGGCGCCGTGCGACGTGTCGGAGATGCCGGTGGTGTCGAGGTCCCAGACGTCACTGGCGAAAAGGCTCCCATTCTTGACGAAGGCGGCGAGGCCGCCGGGCGTGTAAGGACCCGCTGTCGATACCGCGCCGACGGCATAGGACGATGTGATCCCCGTGTCGGGCGTGACCGGCTCTGCATATCCGATCAGGCCGCCGATGCAGCTGTTCACGCCGCCGGTCACGCTGCCCGTCGAATAGGAATTGGAGAGGTAATAGGCATCGCCCACCAATCCGCCGAGCACCGCGCTGTGGCCGCCCGTTACCGCGCCCGTCGCGAAGGATCTGTCGACGATTTCTCCGATGCCCGCCAGTCCGCCGCCCAGCGACGGAAACCGCCTGTGCTTGACCTGCGTGCATTTGTAGGTGCCGTCGGGAAGATTGACGGATGTCGATGCGGACGAAAGGGAAATCGTGATCCCATAGCCCACAAGGCCGCCGGCATATTCATTGGCGCTGGCCGATATGGTCCCGCTCGCGTGTGACCCGGTGATGCTGTCGGCATAGCCCGCAAGACCGCCGACATAAGGCTGTTCGCGCTTCAACAGCTCGCCCGTATTCGTGTTGATGGTCATCGCAGCGCTGGAGTTGACGATGCTGGATGCGAAGCCCACGAGCCCACCGACGCTGGCCGTCCGGGTCGCGGTGATCGATCCCTGCGCCGACGACCCGAGGATCGCGCTGTTGCCGCCGCAGCCGATGATCGCGCCGACGTCGCGTCCTTTGGTCGAGAGGATGTTCACGTTGGTGAGATGGATGTCGCGGATGATGGAGCCGCCGGCCGCGGTGTAGAAAAGACCCGTGCAGGCCTGCGCCTGTTTTCCGTTTTCACCGGTGATGGCCATATGGTCGATCACATGGCCGAGCCCCTCGAACGTTCCATTGAGCTGGTGCACGGGGCTCTTTTTGAACGTGGTGCCGGAGGCAGCGAAGTAGTTCGAGAGCGCAACGTAGGCCGGGTTGGTGCCGGCGAAATTCTGCGCGATCTGGTCGATCGAATTCACCAGCGTGAACGGCGTCCCGTTGATGATCAGGCTGCTCGACGTATCCCAGAAGGTGAGCTTGCCCTTGTCGGTGAAGCTGTAGTCGCCACCGGTGCCGCCATCGTTGGTGATGAGCGTGACGCCGCCGGTTCCTTCCGCCACGACGGCGAGCTTGAAGATGATCGCGCGATAGGCGTCGAGCGTGAGCCGCGTCGGCTTCGTCCACTGGAACTTGGCGTTGAAGACGATGTCCTGCGCGGCGCTCCCGCTCACCACTTTCATATCCGTGGCGACCAGAAGCTTCTTCAGGCTCTTGGCGTTCAGCACCGCATTCGCGGCGGTCGCGGTGCAGACGCCCGCGGCGCAATTGACGCCGCTCGTCGGCGCATCGGAAATCACCAGCGCCGCATTCGCGGCGGAGGTCATGCCGCCAAGCGCGACGGCCAACGCCGCGAGGAGCCGGATATGAAAGGACATGCGCATCTGTCTCCTACCGCGGTGGCGGGTTGGCGATGAAGTAGGGGTAGCCGTTGTTGACGCTGGATTTCTGGGTCCATATCGCGCCGTCGAAATTGCGCATCGTGCCTTTGCGGAAATTGCTGTCAGGGATGCCCTTCACGCCCTTGTCGTAGGACACATTGCCGGCGCCGTGGCTGGGATCGGTGATCGTGCTGGTGTCGAGATTCCAGAAATTGTCGAGCTCGGTGCCCTGCGGCGCCTCTTCATAGCCGATCAATCCGCCCTCGAATTTCCGCGTCCGTATCTTGGTGACGGCGCCGGTCGAATAGGTCTGCTGCAGCGTCCCCGCCGCCTCGTTGTGGCCGACG
Source organism: Rhizomicrobium sp. (assembly GCA_035502175.1). Taxonomy (GTDB): domain Bacteria; phylum Pseudomonadota; class Alphaproteobacteria; order Micropepsales; family Micropepsaceae; genus Rhizomicrobium. Next base: position 6,792 of record DATJUS010000100.1, on the reverse strand, counting down.
AGACCGCCGATGGAGCTGTACCGCGTGCGCGCCGCCGCCTCGACGGTCACGCTTCCGGTCGCATAGGCGTAGTGAATATGTGCCTGGTTGTTGCCGACCAGACCGCCAGCCTGCACGCCATTGGGCTTGCGCGTGCGCGCGCCGTCCGTACCCGTGCCGACGCTGACGGCGCCGGTCGCAAACGACTGCTCGATGGTGCCGATCGCGTTTCCGGCGAGACCGCCGGCGATCGCATTCTCGTTCAGCGACAGCGATATGTTGCCGGTCGCGAAACAGGCGGAGATCGTGGTGTCGCTTTCCGCGACCAGCCCGCCGGCCACCTGCGCGCCCGAGATGTTGCCCGACGCGTCGCTGAGCGAGATCGTTCCGCCGTTGAGCGCGGCGAGGCCGCCGAGATAGAGCGCGTTGGACATGTCCACGCCCGCATGCGAGCGGGTGATCGTGCCTTCATTATCGTAGACGAGCCCGCCCGATCGCTGATTGGCGCCCGACAGGCCGGTGTTCACGCCGCTGGCATAGGCATGTGTGATCGTGCCGTGATTGTCTGCGGCGATGGTGCCGGTCGATGCCTGCGATGTCTGAATCGAGACATTGGTCAGCGTCACGTTCGAAAGCTGTCCATCGCTCTCGATATCGTAGAAAAAGCCGAGCTGCGAGCCCGGTGCGTTCGCATTGAAGATCGTGAACTTGTCGATCGCGTTGCCGAGCCCGTCGAACGAGCCGTGGAACGGTGTCGGGATCGCGGAGCCGGGATAGGAACCATCCTGCGCCGCGTTGTAAGGCATGGCGAAGGCGTAGTTGCCGGACGGATTGTTGGCGATCGCATCGGCAAGCGAGCCGATGGTGTTGAACAGCGTGTAGCTCTTGCCGTTGATGGTAAGGCTGCTCGCCGTATCCCAGAACGAGATCTGGCCGACGCCGACAAGCCGGTACTCGCCGCCATTGCCCGCGACGTTGGTGGTGATCGTCAGCCCCGCCGTGCCCTGCACCGTGACGGTCGACTTCACGTTCAGCGAACCATAGGCGCCGAGTGTGAGGTGATGCGAGCTCGCCCAGTGCAGCGGCGATGTCATCGTGATGTCGGTCGCGACGCCCTCGGCGAAGACGCTGACGTCGGACGCGGCGAGCAGGCTGGCGAGGTCCTTGACGCTCAACACGGCATCGGCGGCGGTGGCGTTGCAGACGCCGGCATCGCAGGTGACGTTCTTGGTGTGCCCTTTGGAGATCACGAGATCGGCGCGCGCGGCATTGATGCCGAACGCCGAGACCGTGCCGAGAAGGACCGTGACCAGAAGATGCCGGCGCATGCGCGAAACTCCCAAAAACGCGCCGCAATCCTAACATGCGGCGCCGCGCGCGCGTAGGGGTTGCACCTGTCGCAAAGTCTGCCTGTAATGCCTTTTCGGGGCGGGTGAATGAGCACAACTTCCAAGGTCTTGTTGGCGATCGCGGCCGGAATCGTTCTCGGCCTCGCGGTGACGTGGCTCACCATCGTGCGCGGCGCGGGCATGGGCGGCGACGTCACCGACGGGCCGTGGCGGACCAGCCTTCTCACCGGCAGCACCGAGAGCGGCATGGCGCATCGCGCGACGATCGCGCTGCACGGACTGTTCGCGCTCAACCGCCATGAAACGATCTACTACACCGCCATCACCGACAGCGACGGCAACAGGCTCGACGGCGCGGATTGCTACACGATCGCGGGCCGCGATCCGCCGACGCGGTGGTGGAGCATTACCGCCTATGGCAGCGACGATTTCCTGATCCCGAATGCGAACGGCCATTACTCGGTGTCGAAGAATTCGATCCGCCGCGATGGCAACGGCGCGTTCCGCGCATCGGTGTCCACCAGACCCGCCGACGACATCACCGTCGCGCCGGGCGCGTTCAGTCTCACGCTGCGGCTCTACAACCCCGATCCGGCCGTCGCCGCAGATCCCGCCCATGTCGCGCTTCCCGCCATCCACCGGGAGGCGTGCCGATGACGTGGTTCAAGAACATTTGGCGCTATGTCGTCCTCGCGCTCGTCACCGCGTTCGCCGTGCATCTCGCCAGCGTAGCGCTGATCCCGCGCGCGATCATGATCGTGGCATTGCACAAGATGTCGTCGCTGCACGGCTACAACACGATGACGCATTCGCCGCGCGCGACGTCGGCGTCGCGCGCCGTGGTGCGGCCGAGCCCGGACCTGCTCTATTCCGCCTGCCCGTTCGATCTCGACCAGGCCGGCGGCATGCTGCACGTCCATACCGAGGGCATGCCCAACACTTACTGGTCGGTGTCGATCTTCGACGCGCAGACCGACAATATCTTCGCGCTGAACGACCGCGACGCGCATGGCGGCGGGATCGACTTCATCCTGAAGCGCTCCAACACGCCGCCGCTCCGGGACAAGACGAAGCTGGCGCTGGAGACGCCCACGCCGCGCGGCCTGATACTCATTCGCACCCTGATCGACGACGACAGGCATCTGGCCGCGATCGATGCCGCCCGCCGGCACGCCGCCTGCGAGCCCTATACGGCACCGCGCTGGAATCCGCGGTGAACCCCCGTTAGATAGAGGCGGCGTACCGCCCCGGGGAGGCGACTTGCTTATTCTGCATATCGGGACGCACAAGACCGGTACGTCCGCGCTACAGACCTTCATGACCGCCAACGCCGGCCCGCTGCTGAAACAGGGGGTCCGCTACGTCAAGGCCGGGCGCGAGAATCGGATCGCACACCATCCCCTTGCCTGGTTGGCGACCGGCCGGCCCAATATCGATCCGGATTGCTGGGCAAACGCGAACAAGGAGCTCGCCCGATCGCGCGAGCCCATCAACATCCTGAGCACGGAAGCGTTCTGGTTCGCCGATCCGGCGAAGGTGCGCAAATATCTCGCCTATGACGGCCACATCAGGATCATAGCCTACCTGCGCCGCCAGGACGCCTACCTGCCCTCGCTCTACAAGCAGGCGGTCACGAGCGGGCGCAAGGTCACGTTCGACATCTGGCTTCAGCAGACCGGCAATCGCGGCGACTATTATTCTGTGCTGTCGCAATGGGCCGATGCCTTCGGCGACAGCGCCATCGAGATCAGGCCTTACGAGCGCGACGGCGAGACGATCGACCTGGTGAAGGATTTCATCGGCGGCCTCGGCATCGATTCCGCCACGTTGCTGAAACGCTACAAATCGCATCGCCGCAACCAGTCGCCGCGGCGCGAGGTTTTGTATTTCATCCGCGCGTTCAACAAGCTCAACTTCAGCGTCGATCAGCAGAAGCTGTTCTACTCGCTCATCAAGATCGACAAGGACTATATCCGCTCGTCCGATCTTCTCACCAGGGAACAGAGCCAGGAGTTGCTCGACCGTTTCGCCGAAGCGAACCGCAAGGTCGAAGAACGCTTCTGGCGCGACGCGAAGGCGCCGCTGTTTCCGGACAGGCCGCCGCATGACCGGCCGCCCGGCTGGACGATGGAAGACCCGGAGTTCATGGATCTGACGGTCAGCGTTCTGCGTGCGCTCCTCAAATTCACCGAGGAGCAGCCGCCGATGCAGAAAAGGCCGAAGCTGAAAAAGCCGGTGAAGAAGCGCCCCGGCTGACGGCGCATGACGCCATGGCCGCAACGCTGGAATCCGCAGCCCCGCTTCGCTAGGGTCGCCGTGCAAAAACGCGGGTGCACTCTTGCTCGTCCTTCACATCGGAACACATAAGACAGGCACGTCCGCGCTGCAGGCATTCCTGGCCGCCAACGCAGAGGCCCTTCAGCAGCACGGCGTTCGCTACATCGAAGCCGGCCGTCCAAAGCGGCTCGCACACCATATGCTTGCTTGGTCGATCCGCGGGCGGCGCAACACCAACATCTCGATCTGGGACGGCGTGCGCGGCGAGATCGCGCGCACCCCCGACACGACCCATGTGCTCAGTTCGGAAGGCTTCTGGTTCGAAGACCCGGTCCGCGTCAAGGAGCTGCTCGGCTATGACGGGCCGGTGAAGATCGTCGCCTATCTGAGGCGCCAGGATCAGTTCCTGCAATCGCTCTACAAGCAGACCGTGGCCGACGGACGCAAGAAGGACTTTGATACGTGGCTCGCCGACGTGCCGCATCGCGGCGATTATGCAACGGTGATGAATGCGTGGGCGGTCGTGTTCGGCGCGGATGCGATCGTCGCGCGCCCCTATCAGCGCAACGGCGAAAACATCGATACCATCGCCGACTTCCTGAGCCTGCTGAACATCGACAAGGCGATCGTGCCCGACGTCCGGCCCGGCACCACCTACAACCCCTCGCCGCGCCGCGAGCTGCTGCATTTCCTGCGCGCCTTCAACCAGCTCAATCTGAAGATCGATTACGAGAAGTTCTTCCATTCCGTGATGGGCCGCGACAAGGCGTACAAGCGCTCCATCGACCTGTTGACCTACGAACAGCGCCGCGCCGTGCTCGACCGCTATGAGCAGTGCAACCGCGAGATCACGGAACGCTACTGGAAGGAAGAGATACCGCTCTTCCCCGACCTGCAGGACAAGGAGCTTCCGACGATCTGGTCACAGGACGATCCGGAATATTTCCAGCTCACGGTTCACTTCCTCGAAGCCGTGGTGAAACTCATCAGCGGCGAGGTCGAGATCGCGCAGAAGCGGCGGCAGGACGCGAAGGCGCCCTAATACCCGAACTCTTCGTGCAGAAACCATTCGCGTTCCAGAAGCCGGCGCGCGAGACGCTTCTCCAGGAAGATCTCCGTCGCATAGCGGTCGATGCGATCCGACGCGTTCATCGGTGGCGCGGTCTCCAGGAATTTGACCGCCGCGTCGACATCGGAGATCGCATAGGCAAGCGGCCCGCGCACCAGCGCGACGAGATCGGGAATGAAATTCTCGTAGCGGATGATGGCGCGCGGCAGTTTATCCGACTTGTAGAGCGCGCGGACATCGTCCTCGGTGCGGCACTTGGCGAGCGATGCCGACGGCGTGGCGAGCGCGAGACGCAGATAGCGCCAGGACTGGAAGCCGATCATCTCGCAGGTATGGCCGCCGCCCATATGCGCGTAGGGCTTGTCGAGCTGCGCCGCGTTCTTCGGGCGCAGGACATAGTTCAGCCACTCGCGGAAGCCGTCCATCGTGCCGTCGTAGAAATTCTTCTCGATGCCGTCGCGCACGAAATTGTTGCGCATGCGGCCCTTCGCTTCGCTCCCGTACGAGTAGAGCGAGAGATAGGCGTCGAGCGGATCGCGCACCGAAATGAAGAAGAATTTCTTGAGATCGGTTTCCAGCCCGACCGGCCGGTGCGGCTCGTGCACGATCGATTTCTCGGTGGAAAACCGGTTCAGGAAATCGGAGACGAACGTCGTTCCGGTCTTCTGCATGCCCAGATAGACAAAGGTTTGAAACTCATGCATTCCGGAAACCTGGCGGGTAATATGGCGCGCGGCGCCTTTCTGCCGAGAAAAGCCGGGCGCGGCAAGGGGATCGATATGAAGCGGATTTTGCTCAGTTTGGCCGCTGTTCTGGCCGTATCGGGCGCGCGGGCCGGAACGCCGGTCACCTTCGTCACCGACTGGAAAGCGCAGGCCGAGCATGGCGGCTTCTACGAAGCGCTTGCCGAAGGGCTTTACGCCAAACGCGGTCTCGACGTGAAGATCCTTCAGGGCGGCCCGAGCGTGAACGTGCCGCAGATCATGGCCGGCGGCGCCGCCGATTTCGGCATCTGCTCGAACGATTTCATCGCGTTCAACATCGTCAAAGCCGGCGCGCCGCTGCGCAGCGTGATGGCGGTGTTTCAGAAAGACCCGCAGGTCCTGATCACGCATCCGCGCAAGGACGTGCATTCGCTCGCCGACATGAAGGGCAAGCCGATCATGGTGTCGGACGCGGCGACGACCGCGTTCTGGCCATGGCTGCGCGCGAAGTTCGGCTACAACGACACGCAGATTAGAAAGTATACCTTCAACCTCGCGCCGTTCCTCGTCGATCCGATGGCGATCCAGGAAGGCTACGTCACCAGCGAACCCTACACGATCGAGCAACAGGGCCACTTCAAGCCGCAGGTCTTCCTGCTCGCCGACAACGGCTACCCCGGCAGCGCGAACCTCGTGATGACGTCGCAGAAATGGATCGATACAAAACCGCAGTTGGTGCAGGCCTTCGTCGATGCCACGAAGCAGGGTTGGACCGACTACCTCTATAGCAATCCCGCTCCCGCGAACGCGCTCATCAAACGCGACAACCCGGAGATGACCGACGGCCTCATCGCGCAGGCGATCGCAAAGATGAAAAGCTACGGCATCGTCGCGCCGAAGGGCCACATCGGTGAAATGACCGACGCGCAGTGGAAGACCTTCTTCGACACCATGTCGAGCGAAGGCCTGTATCCGAAGACGCTGGATTACAAGAAGGCTTACACGCTGAAGTTTATAAAATAGACTAACCTCCCCCTTGTGGGGAGGTCGAAGCGCGGCACGCGCTTCGGGTGGGGGTCGGGCCGATGCATCACCATCACGGCAGGCAGGAAGTGAACAGAGCGCGCACGCTACGCTCTGGTGCAACCGATTCAGAAAAAGCGCTCTGGTACAAACTCCGCGAACTCAAGCATCTCGGCTATCGCATCCGCCGCCAATCGCCGTTCCGCAACTACACCCTCGATTTCGTCGAGCACGGCGCAAAGCTGGTTATCGAACTGGACGGAAGTCAGCATGCGTTACCCGATCATGCACGCAAAGACGAAAAGCGCGATGCTTTGCTGACAGATGAGGGCTATCGCGTGCTGCGCTTTTGGAATTCCGAGATTGCAGAAAATGTCGACGGCGTGGTTGA
>DATJUS010000099.1:0-60241 GCA_035502175.1 Rhizomicrobium sp. | reverse complement strand
CAGCAGCGTGGCTGCATTGTCCGCGGCAGCGAAGCCTGCCGCCATAAACGCGCTGGCGAACGCCAGTGCCGCTGCGCCTTTTCCAAGCCCCGTCATCTTTACGTACCTCTAGGATTCGAGGCCGAAAAATAGAAAGCGGCTTGGGTGCCGTCTTGGACCTCTACGACATCGGCTTGGACAGAAACGACAGGCCAGGATCTTGCTACGGATTTGCAATACCTAGTGTGAACTTACTGCTAGTGCGAATGAGCCGGATTTCAAGGTTCGGACGCATGCTATTTCTGCATGGCCGGGGCAAGTTGCGATGCAGCAAACAGCCCCCATCTCCAGTGCGTCCGGCGAGAAGGCGTCATTCCCCCATCGATGCCGCGCCGGGCTGGAGAGAGGCAATGAGAACGAATTTTGTGAGACGCGATACGTCGCGTGACGATGAAGGCGGCGGATTTTTCAATTGGGCGATCATCCTGGTCGCAGCTGGGCTTCTGTTTGCGGCGACTGCCGAATTCACCGCGGCGCCAACCGTCGCTGCAAATGCAGCGCCGGCCAAGACGACGGTCGTGCAGACGGTGACACCGCCCAAGGCGTCGTAAGCGCGACAGCCGTACAAAGGTCACGATTGAATCTGCGCGTCGCCGTTATTGCAGCAGCGATGCGCCACAATCGGACTTGAGCATTTCCCTCGACGCGTTTCTGCGTCGAGGGAGAATTTCATGTCGAAAACAAGCTCACCGCAGGCCGCGCGATACGGCAGCCGCGTGCGTGCGTGCCTGGAAGCATTTGCGTTCGGATTTGTTGCGATAGGGATATTGCTGGCCGCCGGCCACGCCAGCACGGCCAAACCGGCTTTGTCGTCGAGCCTGTCGATCGAGCGGCCGATCATCACCCGGGGCTGGACCAGACCCGTCTATGTGCTGGTGCATTTTTCGGCGCCGGAGCTCGACGTCCGACCGAATGAGCGGCCGCCCTTGAACCTGTCATTGGTGCTGGACCGCTCCGGGTCGATGGAAGATCGGGGAAAGATCGAATATCTGCGCCAGGCGGCGAAACTCGCCGTCGGCAAGCTTGCGGAGCGCGACGTCATCTCCGTGGTCGAGTTCGACGACCGCATCACCCTGATGTGGCCGGCGGCGCATGCACATGACATTCGCGAACTTCAGGACCAGATCGACCAGCTCACGCCGCGCGGCTCCACCAACCTCGCGGGCGGGATGGAGCGCGGCATCGAAGAAGCACAGCAGGCACGCCACGACATGCATCTGTCCGGCGAAACGCTCAGTCGCGTGATCGTGCTCACCGACGGCCTTGCCAATACCGGGGTGACAAATCCCGGCGACATCGCGGAGATGGCCGCAAACGCGCGGCGCGGCGGCGTGCGGGTGTCTACCATCGGCCTCGGCGCCGACTACAACGAGGATCTCCTGCAATCGGTCGCGGAAGGCGGCGGCGGCAAATATTACTTTGTCGAAAGCCCGGTGCAGCTTGCGCGTATCTTCGAGGAGGAACTGCATTCCGCGTTCGCGACCTCGGCGCGCGATGTCCATATCGCCTTCCACGGCGGCAGCGCGGTGCGCGACGTGGAAATGATCGGATTTGCGAGATCGTCCGGCCGCGACGTCTCTGCCGATTGGCCGGACTTCTATGCCGGCGAGGACCGCACGGTGCTGCTGCGCCTCGACGTATCGGCCGACCGCGACGGTTCTTTGGATCTCGGCCATTTCGATGTTGCCTGGCATGACGCGCGCAACGGCGCGAGCGGCACGCTCGATCTTCCGATACGCGTTTCGGTGACGGACGACATGGCAGCGTCCGACCGTTCGCTGAACAAGGACGTCTCGGTCGAGGCATCGCTCGCCGAAAGCGAGCGCAACCTGGCGGCAAACGTGAAGCTCGCGGCATCGGGGCATGCCGATGACGCGAAGAAAGCCAATGCAGCGATCATCGCCGATCTCAAAGCGAGAAACGGGGTCCTCAAGGATGAGCGCATCACGCGCAAGCTGGAGGCGATGCAAGTGGAACAGGACGAGATCACCAACGCGGCCGCCGCGCCTTCGCCGGAGGCGATGCAGAATTATGCCAAGGCATCGAAGCAGCGCCTCTATCAGGCCAAGACGGGGAACCGCGCCGGCTATGTCCTTCAGAAAGGCGACAAGGGCATCGCGGTGGAGCGGTTGCAGCAGGCGCTGGCATCCGCGGGCGTCTACAAGGGCAAAGTCACGGGCCTCTACGACCAACCCACTGCCGATGCTGTCCTGGCATATCAAAAGAAAAACGGCGTGAACCCTGACGGTGTTGCGGGCGCATCGACGCAAATGAAACTCGGACTTTACTGACGGATGAAAAGTGAAGAGCCGCGGACACGCGGCTCTTCGATTGTACTTGCGGGAGCGGTTCTGTTGCGCGAAGCTTCGCGGCGATGGAACCGCTTGCGCTCACGATCAGAACGGCGCGGCCTGCTGATGCCGCTGCGATCGCGCGCGTTTACATCGACTCCTGGCACGACACATATCCCGGCGTTCTGTCCAAGTCGCTGCTGTGTTCCATGACGCCCAAGGGACAGACAGCGCGCTGGCTTGCGTCGATCAATCATCGCGAGCTGGTGCTGGTCGCGGAACACGACAAGCACGGCATCGTCGCGATGGCGAGTGCCGGTGCCGTGCGCGACCGCGGCCTCGGCTATGATGGCGAGGTGTTCACGTTATACGTGGATCCAGATCATTTCGGTTGCGGCGCCGGCCGCCAGTTGCTCACTGGCACGTTCGCGGAACTGCGCAAGCGCGGATTCCGTTCCTGCGTGATCTGGGCACACGCCGGGAACAACGCGCGCTTCTTCTATGAGGCGATGGGCGGAAGGCTGGTTGCCGAACGGACCGCGCGCATGATGGGCGACACGGTTCCGGAGGTGGCCTTCGGCTGGAAGCAGCTCACGCTGGCCGAACGAAGCGTGGCGCCATAGCGCCTATTCTTCCAGATCCTTCGGCCGCACAAAGGCATCCAGATCGCCACGGCCAGGCGTGACGTCGCGCCAGCGCTCAACCTCGAAATCGATGACCGCGAGCGCGCAGGTGGGAAACTTCTCGTCCATCACGTCGTAGCGCTTGCGAAGCTTCTTCTCCAGCGGCACGGCGGCCAGCGCAAGCGCGCATTGTTCCAGTCCTGGGTTGTGCCCCACCACCATCAAGGACGGAATTTTGTCGTTCGTTTTCCGCGCGAGCGAAAGAACCAACTCTGGCTCCGCGAGATACAGTTCGGCGAGATATTTGATGTCGGGTTTGGCGTGGAGCTCCGGCAGCACCGCATCGAGCGTCTGGCGCGTGCGCGTGGAATCGGAGCACAGGATCAGATCCGGCACATACGCGTCTTCACGCAGGAACCGTCCCATGCGGATACTGTCGCTCTTGCCGCGCGCGATAAGAGCACGCTTCTTGTCGTCGGCGGCCTGACCCTCCGCCTTGCCATGACGAAGGAGCAGCAGCCGCTTCATGCGACCTGGTATCGGGCGCGCGCACCGCGCTCAAGCGCCGCGGCGACGAGCCTGTCGACACCGAGCGCGCGGCGGATCGCCTCGATGACGCGAATTTCTTCCAGCATGATGCGGCTGTCGGCGAGCGCCACTTCCAATGCCAACCAATACGCAGTTTCGCGCAGATGCTCCGGCAGCGCCGCCTTGGCGAGCCCCATCACCGCATCGAGGCCTTCCGCCTCCTGCAGGATCGCGCCGCAATCTTGCGCGGTGGCCAGCAGGCGACTGTGATCGAAATCGCGGAAGGACGGCAGGTGCCGCGACAAGTCGCTGATCGTCTTCAGCTCCTTGTCACTGATGACGCCATCGGCGGCGGCGACGACCACCATAACGTAAACGAGCGCCGTCTGATGGCTGATGGTATTCACTGACATTGGGGACCGCGATTGGGAATGCGGCGCGACCTTAAGAAACTTGACCCCCAGCGGCAAGGCGCGTCACAAACGCGTATGGCAACGAACAAAAAGCCCGGAAAATGGCGCGCGCGAACGATGGCGGTTCGCGGCGGTCAGGCGCGTTCGGATTTCCAGGAAACCTCCGAAGCACTGTTCCTGACCTCGGGCTATGCCTATGAGTCGCCGAAGCAAGCGGAAGGCCGCTTCACCGGCGAAGACGACGGCTTTCAGTATACGCGCTTCTCCAATCCGACGATCTCGATGTTCGAGGAGCGCATGGCCGCGCTCGAAGGCGCGCCGATCGCGCGCGCAACCGCGAGCGGTATGGCCGCGGTGAGCGCGGCGTTGCTTTCGGGATTGTCTGCCGGCGATCACATTGTCTCTGCGAAGGCGATGTTCGGCTCGTGCCGCACGGTGATCGTGGATATCCTTCCGCGCTTTGGCGTAACGCATACGCTCGTTGATGGCGGCGATCTCGATCAGTGGCGCGCCGCGATGCAGCCGAACACGAAGATGCTGTTTCTGGAGACGCCGGCGAACCCAACGCTGGCGATTGTCGATATTGCAGCAGTCGCGAAGATCGCGGACGCGGCAGGGGCACGCCTTGTGGTCGACAACGCCTTCGCCAGCCCTGCCCTGCAGCGGCCGATGGATTTCGGCGCGCATATCGTCGTCCACTCGGCAACGAAGTGGATCGATGGACAGGGGCGCTGCCTCGGCGGCGTAATCCTGTGCCACGAGGATTTCCTGAAGGATCATCTCCAGACCTATCTGCGCAACACTGGACCCGTGATCAGTCCGTTCAATGCGTGGGTGCATCTGAAGAGCCTTGAGACACTCGACGTGCGCATGCGCGCGCACTGCGAGAATGCGATGACCGTTGCCAATTTCCTCGGCGAGCATAAGAAAGTCGCGAGCGTCCTCTACCCTTTCCATCCCGGCCATCCGCAGCACAATCTGGCGCGTAAGCAAATGTCCGGCGGTGGCGGCGTGGTGACGTTCGAAATTTCAGGCGGCAAAGAAGGCGCGTTCCGTTTCGCTGATACGCTCAAGCTGGTCGACATCTCCAACAATCTCGGCGACGCAAAGAGCCTCATCACCCACCCCGAAACGACGACGCACAGCCGCCTCCCTCTTGAAGAGCGTGCCGAGCTCGGCATCACGCCTGGCATGATGCGCCTCTCCGTCGGCCTCGAAGACGCTGACGACATCTGCGAAGATCTGGAACAGGCATTGGAGGCCGTATGACTTCGCTCAAGATGGCGCGCGTTATCCTGTTCACCGGCAAGATCGACGCCATGAGCGAGTTCTACGGCAAAGTCCTGGGCCTCAAGCAGGTCACGGACGAGAAGATATGGCGCGAATTCGACGCGGGCAAAACGCGCATCGCGCTGCATTCCGGCCCAGCCTCGCCCGGCCGCAAAGGGCCGAAGATCGTATTCTACGCGAAAGACGTGGCAGCCATGCGCGAAAAGCTCATCGCGCGTGGTGCAAAGTTCGGCAAAGTGAGCCAGTTCGACCGGCTCATTATGTGCAACGGCAAAGACCCCGACGGCAATCCAATCCAGCTCTCCAATCGCTAGAGGCTCATCATGAAACGGCTTGTTCTTGCGCTCGCAATGGCGATGGTCGGCGCGCCGGCTCTCGCGACCCCTATCTCCTTTTCGGTTTCGTTTCCCTCAACGATGAGCGCACAGCCGATCGATGGGCACATCACGTTGATCGTCGCAAAAGGCGCAACGAAAGAACCGCGCACGCTGATCGCCGAAGACCGGCCGCTGACATCGCCTGCGCTGTTCGGACTAACCGTCGATGGCATGAAGCCCGGCGTATCCACGGTCGTCGATGCGAAAGCGTTCGGCTGGCCGCTGCGCTCGCTCTCACTGCTCCCCGACGGTGACTACACAGTGCAGGTAGTGCTGAACCGCTATGAGACATTCCACCTCGCCGATGGCCGCGTGCTGAAATTGCCGCCGGAGATGGGCGAAGGACAGCATTGGAACGAGAAGCCTGGCAATCTCTATTCCAAGGCTCTGAAGATTCATGTCGATGCCGCCCATCCTGCGACGGTAACGCTCACGCTCGACCAGAAGATCGGGCCAATCACGCCGAAAGCCGACACGCCGTTCATCAAGCACATCCGCATCAAGAGCGAGCTGCTGTCGAAATATTGGGGACGGCCTGTCTATCTCGGCGCGCATGTGCTGTTGCCGTTCGGCTTCGACACCCACCCGAACGCTCACTATCCGCTGATGGTCAATCATGGGCACTTTCCGGACGACATCGACGGCTTCCGGACCGTGCCGCCCGACGCAAATCTGAAACCCGACTATTCGGAGCGCTTCCGCCTTGCTGGCTATAACCGCATCCAGCAGCAGGAAGCCTATGACTTCTACAAGAAATGGATCTCGCCGAATTTTCCGCGCTTCCTCGTGATCGAGATCCAGCACGCCAATCCATATTACGACGACAGCTATGCGGTGAACTCGGCGAACCTTGGACCGTATGGCGATGCGATCAACAAGGAGCTGATCCCGTACATCGAAAAGAAATTCCGCGGCCTCGGCCAGGGCTGGGCGCGCTTCACCTATGGCGGCTCGACGGGTGGCTGGGAGGCGTTGGCGACGCAGGTGTTCTATCCGGACATGTACAACGGCGCATTCGTCGCCTGCCCCGACCCGATCGACTTCCACGCCTATGAGACGATCGACCTCTACGACGACAAGAATGCCTATGCGCGCCCGGGTCAATTCTATTCGACCGAGTTGCCCGCGATCCGCGACTACAACGGCATCGTCTACGAAACGCAGCGCGACGCCAATCATGCCGAACTCGCTGAGGGCGACCATTCGCGCTCCGGCGGGCAATACGACGTCTGGCAAGCGGTGTTCTCGCCGGTCGGTGCGGACGGCTATCCCAAGCCGATCTTCGACAAGGACACCGGCGAGATCGACAAGAGCGTTGCCGCATACTGGCAAGAGCATTTTGACCTGACCCATATCATCCAGCGCGACTGGCCGAAGCTCGGCCCCAAACTCGCCGGCAAGATTCACATCTATGTCGGAAGCGCCGACACCTACTACCTCAACGATGCCGTCTATCTCGCGCAGGACGTTCTGGAAAAGCTGAACAGTCCGGCCTATGGCGGCGAGGTGAAATATGGCGAACGCGCCGAGCATTGCTGGAATGGCGATCCTGCCCTGCCGAATGCGTATTCCCGGCTGCACTACAACTTCATGTACCTTCCGAAGATCCTGGCACGCATCCAGGCGACCGCGCCGAAAGGCGCGGACCTGACAAGCTGGCGATATTAAGGAAACACCATGGGCGAACATCACGCGAGCGTTGTCTGGAAACGCACCAGCACCGACTTCACCTACGACACCTACAATCGCGCACATGAGGTGCGATACAAATCCGGCGCGATCGTCGTGCCCTCGTCCTCCGCGCCGGCGTTCAAGGGCGATGCGGATCGGGTCGATCCCGAGGAGGCATTCGTCGCCTCTCTCTCCGCATGTCACATGCTGACCTTCCTCGCGATCTGTGCGCGCAAGCGGATCACGGTCGAATCTTACGAGGATGATGCCGTAGGGTTTCTGGAAAAGGACGGCGCGAAATTGTGGATGAAGCGCGTGATCCTGAAGCCGCGCGTAAAGTTCGCCGCGGGAACCCAGGTTGACGCGAAATTGATCGACGAGATTCACCACAAATCCCATGAGGATTGCTTTATCGCCAACTCGGTAAAGACCGATGTGACGGTCGAGCCACAGGCCTGACTTACGTTAACTGCGCGGTGACGATAACCTTGCACCCCGATACCGCGCGGCGCGATAATCGCCCCATGTACGAACGCATGACTCGCGGCATCAAGGTGGCGGTGAAACCCGCCTTCCTCGACGACCAGTCCGATCCGGACGAAGGCCAGTATCTCTGGTCCTATACCGTCACGGTCGAGAACAAGGGCGTGGAGCCGGTGCAGCTCATGTCGCGCTACTGGCACATCACCGATGCGCGCGGACGCGTGCAGGAAGTGCGCGGACCGGGCGTGGTCGGCGCGCAGCCGGTGATCCCCCCGGGCGAGAAGTACCAGTACACCAGCGGTTGCCCCCTGCCGACGTCGTCCGGGCACATGGTCGGCAAGTACCAGATGAAGACGGCCTCCGGTGAGGATTTCGAGGCGGAAATCCCGGCTTTCCTCCTGGAAAGCCCGCACGAACGCCGCCAGATCCATTAGGCCCTAATTTGTCTTGGGTTGATCCGGACGCCCGCTTGGGGCGTTATCGGAGTTCCTCCCTATTTGAATGAGTTCGTTATGCCTGAAGCCGTAAAGCCCACGCCATTTAGCAGCGCCCGTCCGAAACCTTCCGAGCCGCGCCCGTCGCGCGAAGAAGCCGAGCACGCGATCCGCACGCTGTTGTTGTGGGCCGGAGACGATCCGCAACGCGAAGGCCTGCGCGATACGCCCGCCCGCGTGGCCCGCGCCTATGAGGACTGGTTCTCCGGCTACAGCGTCGATCCGGAAGAATTCCTGTTGCGCACCTTCGAGGAAGTCGAAGGCTACGACGATATGATCGTGCTGAAGGACATCCGCTTCGAATCCCACTGCGAACATCACCTCGCCCCGATCATCGGGCGTGCGCATGTTGGCTACCTTCCGACCAACAAGGTTGTCGGCATCTCCAAGCTCGCGCGCGTGGTCGAGGCCTATGCCCGCCGCCTGCAGGTGCAGGAAAAGATGAACGCGCAGATCGCACACTGCATCCAGAAGGTCCTCGAACCGCAGGGCGTCGCCGTCGTCATCGAAGCCACGCATCAGTGCATGACCACGCGCGGCGTCCACAAGACAGGCGTGACCATGGTGACCTCATCGATGCTCGGCGAGTTCCGCAAGAACCCGCTCACGCGCCGCGAGTTCCTGAGCGTGATCGGCAATCCGGCCTCCAGCGTCGACGGTTGAGCCGTGCCGGTGGCGCTCGACCTCGTCAAGAAACTGATCTCGTTCGATACGACCAGCCGGTTGTCGAACCTCGCGCTGATCGATTTTGCACAAGAGCTTCTGGAGCAGTCGGGCGCGCGCTGCCGCCGCTCCTATGATGCGAGCGGAAAGAAGGCGAATCTGTTCGCGACCATCGGGCCGGATATCGACGGCGGCTATGTGCTATCGGGTCACACCGATGTCGTGCCCGTCGACGGACAGGAATGGTCGAGCGATCCGTTCGCCGCCGAAGTGCGCGGCGACAAGCTCTATGGGCGCGGCACATGCGACATGAAAGGCTTCGTCGGCGTGGCGCTGTCGATGGCGCCGGAGGCCGCGAAAGCGAAGCTCAAACGCCCTATCCATTTCGCGCTGTCCTACGACGAGGAAGTGGGCTGCACCGGCGTGCAGGGCCTGATCGACGACCTCGCCGAAGCGAAGATCAAACCCGCGCTGGCCATTGTTGGCGAGCCGACACTGATGAGGGTCGTTGGCGCGCATAAAGGCGGCACGGCGGTCAAGACTCACTGGCACGGCCTCGAAGGCCATTCGAGCGCGCCGCACAAGGGTGCCAGCGCCGTCATGATGGCGGGCGAGTTCATCGCTGCACTCTCCCAGATCGGCATGGAGTTGCAGTTCGATCAGGATCCACGCTTCGATCCACCCTACACGACGACACAGGCGAACATCGTCAGCGGTGGCACCGCGCTGAACATCCTCGCGAAAGAGGCGCGTATCGTCTGGGAGTGCCGCACCCTGCCCGGCCGGGATCCGATGAAGGTGGTTGAGCGCGCGCGGGACCTGGCGAACACCATCCTTCCGAAGTATCGCAAGGGCGCACCGGACGCGTCGTTCGACATCACGGTGACGAGCACCTATCCGGGCCTCGCGCTCGATCCGGATTCACCGGCCGTCGCGCTCGCCCGCGAACTCTCCGGTGCAAACGCGGTTGAGACCGTCGCCTACGGCACCGAAGCTGGGCATTTCGCGAGCGCCGGCATTCCGGCCGTCATCTGCGGTCCAGGCTCCATCGAACAGGCGCACAAGCCGGACGAGTTCTGCGCGTTGAGCGAACTGGAAGCCTGTGAAGCGCTCCTGCACAAAGTGATCGCGAAGGCGGCCGCCTAAAGCGCGTCCGGCCTGATTTCGTGCACGGTGCCGCAGAACTCGCAGCGGGCGCGAATGATGCCGTCGGGATCGGCGAGGCCTTCGCGGTCCTGTGCGGAATAGCCCTTCAGGATCGCGGCGATGCGGTCGCCGTCACAATCGCAGCGGAATGTGATCGGCTCGGCGGGCAAAACGCGCGTTTCATCTTCGTGGAACAGACGCCAGAGCAGTGTTTCAGCGGGCAGTGATGTGTCGACCAGTTCGATGGGTTCCACAGTCTTTAGGAACAAAGACAAGCGGTCCCAATCGTCGTCGGTGCGCTGCGCGTCCGGCGTCACCTGCAGCATGATGCCGCCGGCGCGCCATGACGGTGCGCTCTTGCCGGCTTCGAACAGCGGCGCGGCCGCCAGTTTGATCGCCGTTGGCAGTTGCTCCGATTGCCCGAAATACGTTTCAGCCGACGCGCCGATGCCCTCGGGCGAAAGCGCGACGATGCCCTGATAGGTCTGCTCGCCTGTGCGCGGCTCGATGGTGATCGCTAGCGAACCTTTGCCCATGAGTTGCTCGAAGCTCGGCGATGGTCCAAGCGCTGCGAACTTCGCGTCGTTCAGCCGCGCGAAGCCGCGCACGCCTTTGGGTTTGTCGTCCTCTGCGCCATAGTAGTCCACGGTGATGAGATCGAGTGGTCCGTCGCTCTTGGTCTGAACCGTCAACCGCCCGTCGAGCTTCAATGCCGTACCGAGCACCGCAGCAAGCGCGAGCGTTTCGCCGAGGACACGTGATGCAGGTTCCGGCAACGCATGCGCACTGAGGGCGCGCGCTGACGATGCATCGAGACGAACGATACGTCCGCGCAGGCCCGCGGCGGGAAGATCGAACGGCAATACGAAATCGCCCGGCGGCGCCGGAATGTGACCTTCGGCGGACATGAACTAACCCGGCATTCCGGCGAGTTGCGCCGACACGTCCCACAGCCGCTTCGCGTCGGCGTCGTTCTGCGCTTCCTTGGTCGGCGTCGCGAGTTTGTTCTTGTAGTAATAGCCGCCACTCTTGTCTTCGACTGCTGGAGACGAGGCAAGATAGACAATCGTCTCAGCCCCCCTCTCCGGCGAGATCGCGGCGACCGGTTTGCCGAGCTTGATGATCGTCTGGAACATGCCGCCGCTGCTGTCGCCGAAACGCGTCGCGACGAAACCGGGATGCAGGCAGTTCGCCGTCACGCCGGTGCCAGCGATCCGCCGCGCAAGTTCGCGGTTAAATAGGATGTTGCAGAGCTTTGAGCGGCCATAGACAGAAAATCCGGAATATTTCTTCTCAGACTGCAAATCGCTGAAGTCGAGCTTCGCGCCCTGATGCGCATCCGACGCCGTCGAAACGATCCGCGCGCCGGATTTCAAGTTCGGCAGCAACGCGGTCGTCACCACGAAGTAGGCCATGTGGTTGACGGCAAAGGTCATCTCCAGACCGTCTTCTGTCACCTGCCGCTTGCCGAACAGCGCGCCGGCATTGTTGATGAGAACATCGATTTCGGGCTCAGCCTGCGCGATCTCGCGCGAGACGCGTTTCATTTCCGCGATGCGCGACAGATCGGCGATATGCGAAACATGTTGCGCGCCGGGATTGGCATTGCGCAGTTTCGACAGCGTGATGCCCGCCCGCTCAGGGTCGCGCGCGATCAACACGATGCGCGCGCCCTGCCTGGCGAGTTCGACGGCGGCAACTTCTCCGATGCCGGAGGTTCCGCCGGTGACAACGATGGTTTTGGCCATGACCTTTTCTCCTGAACGGAGCGTAGGCCCTTTAGCCGACGATCTCCAAGTCCGAGAAGAAGAACTTGATCTCGTTCGCGGCCGTCTCCGGCGCGTCGGAACCGTGGACCGAGTTCGCCTCGATCGACTCGGCGAAGTCCTTGCGGATCGTGCCGGCGGCTGCCTTCGACGGATCGGTCGCGCCCATGACTTCGCGGTTCTTCGCGATCGCGTTTTCGCCTTCGAGAGCCTGCACCACAACCGGGCCGGACGTCATGAAATCGACCAGCGAGCGGAAGAACGGACGCGCGGCGTGCACGCCGTAGAATGCTTCGGCCTGCGCGGTGGAGAGGCGCATGCGGCGCGACGCGATCACGCGCAGCCCCGCCTTCTCGAACCGGTCGACAATGGCGCCGGTCAGATTGCGGCGGGTGGCATCCGGTTTGATGATGGAAAGCGTGCGCTCGACGGCCATGACGTACTCCGAAAGGTTGGGAATTTGGCGGCCTTATAGCCGTGGGCTTTGGTGCAGCGCAAGGCAGCTGGATTTGACAGTAAAGCCTTGGCTTTTCTAGCCTTTGTGGCGGCTCACGAGCGACACCTTCATGACAGTTCTGAAAAGCGCGACGCCGATCCTGTTCGTCCGCGATGTGACCGCGAGCGCCGCGTTCTTCCGCGACACGCTCGGCTTCAAGATAGATTTCCTGCACGGCGAACCGCCGTTCTACGGTTCGGTGTCGCGCGGAGATGCATGCCTGCACCTGCGTTTCGTGCACGAACCGGTGTTCGACGCAGAGGCTATAGCACACGAGGAATCGCTTATCGTTGCAACCATCGAGGTTGATGACATCAATACGATATTCGAGGAATTCCGGAATCGCGGCGCCACCTTCGCACAGGACATCGTCAAACAGGAATGGGGCGGCACCGATTTCCAAATCCGCGATCCGGACGGCAATGCGATTTCGTTTGTAAGCTTCGCCTGAGCGAAGGAGCTAATTGATGGTCAAGGTCGCGGTCGTTCAAGCGGGATCGGCACTCTTCGATACGCCTGCCACACTGCAGAAGCTGGAGCGCTTTGCGGAAGAAGCGGCACGCGGTGGCGCGAAGTTGATTGTCTTTCCCGAAGCATTTGTCGGTGGCTATCCCAAGGGCGTGACATTCGGCGCGCATGTCGGCTCGCGCAGCACGGAGGGCCGCGATCTTTTCCGCCGCTACTTCGAATCTGCGATTGTGGTGCCAGGACCTGAAACCGCGGCGATTGCCGAAGTTGCCGCGAAACATCGCGCACATATCATCACTGGCGTGATCGAACGCGACGGTGGCACGCTGTATTGCAGCGTGCTGCACTTTGACGAAAGCGGAATGTTGATCGGCAAGCGGCGCAAACTGATGCCGACCGCGAGCGAGCGTCTGATCTGGGGCATGGGTGACGGTTCGACCCTCGACGTCGTGCAGACGCCATTCGGCCGCGTCGGCTCCGTGATCTGCTGGGAGAACTACATGCCGATGCTGCGCATGGCGATGTATGACGGCGGCGTCGAACTTTATTGCGCGCCCACCGTCGATGATCGCGATACCTGGCAGACAACCATGCGTCATATCGCGATGGAGGGGCGGTGTTTCGTGTTGAGCGCCGTTCAATATCTGACGCGCGCCGATTGCCCCGCCGACTATCATCCGATCCAAGGCGACGCACCGGACACCGTGCTGATCCGCGGCGGCAGCGCGATCTACGGGCCGCTCGGTGAAGTGATCGCCGAGCCCGTGTATGGGCGCGAGGCGGTGATCCTGGCGGACGCCGATCCCGCAAGCATCCCGCGCGCAAAGTACGATTTCGATGCCGTCGGCCACTACGCGCGGCCGGACATCTTCACACTCCACATCGACCGGCGTGCGAAAAAAGGTGTTCAAACCGCCGCAGTTCCGGAGGAATAACCCCTCGCCTTTCGGCGCGGCCTTTGTGCTATACGCCCCGCGCCATGCTTGCCATCGACAACATCATCGTCCGCATCGCGGGACGCGAAATCCTGAACGGGGCCACCGCCAACCTCCCCGCGGGGCGGCGCATTGGCCTGGTCGGACGAAACGGCGCGGGCAAATCGACGCTGCTGAAGGCGATCCTGGGCGAACTGCATCCGGATCAGGGCGAAGTGTCGTGGCCGCGTGACTGGCGCATCGGCGCAGTGGCGCAGGAAGCGCCCAGCGGTCCGATCAGCCTGCTCGACACTGTGCTGGCCGCCGACACGGAGCGCACCGAGCTGCTGGCGAAGGCGGAGCACGAAACGGACTCGCATCGGCTGGGCGATATCTACGCGCGCCTTGACGCCATCGACGCGTATGCGGCACCAGCGCGCGCGGCGAGCATTCTCGCCGGTTTGGGTTTCTCCGCTGAAGACCAGTTGCGGCCATGTTCGGAATTCTCCGGCGGCTGGCGCATGCGCGTGGCACTCGCGGCGATCTTGTTCTCCGCGCCGGACCTGTTGCTGCTCGACGAGCCGACGAACTATCTCGACCTTGAAGGCGTGCTGTGGCTCGAGGACTTCCTCAAGCGCTATCGCGGCACCGTGCTGATCGTCAGCCATGACCGCGATCTTCTGAACACCGCGGCGGAATTCATCCTGCACCTCGAGAACGGCAAGCTCACGCTGTATACCGGTGGTTACGACACGTTCGTTCAGACGCGCGCAATGAAGCGCGCGCTCGACGTCGCTTTCGCCAAGAAGCAGGAAGCCGCGCGCAAGCACATGCAGAGCTTCGTCGATCGCTTCAAGGCGAAAGCCTCGAAAGCGCGTCAGGCGCAGAGCCGCATGAAGATGCTGGCGAAGATGCAGGTCGCCGAAGTTCCGGTCGACGAGCATGTGACGCCGATCAACATCCCTGCTGCGACAGAGGCGACGCCACCCCTGATCTCCATGCATCAGACGGCGGTGGGCTATGAGCCCGGCAAGCCGATCCTGTCGCGCATGTCGCTGCGGTTCGATCCGGATGACCGCATCGCGCTGCTCGGCAAGAACGGCAACGGCAAATCGACACTCGCAAAGCTGCTCGCCGGCAAGCTCGACCCGATGGCGGGCGAACTGACACGCGCACGCAAACTTGTGCCCGGCTATTTCGCGCAGCATCAGCTCGAAGAACTCGACGGCCGCTATACGCCGATCGAAACGCTCGGCCATCTGCGGCCGAAGCTGACGATGGAACAGGTTCGCACGCAGCTGGGCGGCTTCGGCTTCTCCGCCGACAAGGCGCTGACGAAGGTTGCCAACCTGTCCGGTGGAGAGCGTGCTCGATTGATGCTGGCGCTCGCAACGCTCGACAAGCCGAACATGCTGATCCTCGATGAACCGACCAACCATCTCGACATCGACGCGCGCAACGAGCTGCTCAACGCACTCAACGATTTCGACGGCGCCGTCATATTGGTGAGCCATGACCGCCGCCTGCTCGAAGCCACGGCGGATCGCCTGTTCCTCGTCGCCGATGGCAAGGTCGAACCATTCGACGGCGACCTCGACGATTATCGCCGCTTCCTGCTCACCGGCGACAACACGCCGACCCGCCGCGACGAACCCGCGCCGAAGATCAACAAGGAAGAAGCCCGTCGCGACGCCGCCGAGAAACGCAAGGCGCTGCGTCCGCTGAAAGAGAAAGTCGAACTCGCCGAAAGCCAGATCGCGGAGCTGAACAAAGAGATCGCGAAGTACGACAAAGCCCTCGCAGATCCCCTGATCTTCACGCAGGATCGCGCCAAAGCGACCTCGGTGTCGAAGAAGCGGGCCGAAGCACAGCGCAAGCTCGAAGCGGCGGAGGCCCGGTGGCTTGCGGTCAACGAGGAATACGAATCCGCGATGGCGGCGGAATAGGCTTTCGGATCGCAAGATTTTCAAGAACTAGCCGCCAGATTAACGGCTGTGCTAGGTTTCCATCACACAAAAGGGACGCTTGCTTGGTCGACGACAGGTTTTTCCGCCGCAGCGGCCCATTTGCCTTAAGCCAGATCGCAGCCCACGTCGGCGGGGAACTCGCCGAAGGCACACCCGCCGATTTCATGGTGCGCGGCGTGGCTCCCCTGGAGAACGCGGAAGCAGGCGACATCAGCATCTTCAGCGAAGCGAAATGGGAAGCCGATCTCGAGAAGACCGGCGCAAGCGTCATCGTCACCAATGCAAAGCTTCGCGACCGCGTGCCCGCGGGGAAATATGTGCTGGTCGTCGCCGATCCGCGCTACGCCTTCGCCAAGATCGGGCATCTGATCCATCCGGGGCCGGAGCCCGTCGCCGGCATCCATCCGAGCGCCCATATCGACCCTACCGCGAAGATCGGAGAAGGCTCGCAGATCGAACCCGGCGTAACGATCCGCGCCAATGTCGTGATCGGCAAACGCGCGCTCATCGACTGCAACGCCGTGATCGGCGAAGGCGTGATGATGGGGGACGACTGCCGCGTCGGCGCGAATACCATCGTCACACATACGATTGCAGCCGACCGCGTTCGTATTTTTCCGAACTCGACCGTCGGCGGCGAAGGCTTCGGTTTCGTCGCGGGCGCGGAAGGCCCGATCCGCGTGGCGCAGCTTGGCCGCGTGATGCTGCACAACGATGTGCGTATCGGTGCCAACTGCTCCGTCGATCGCGGCGCGATGGGCGACACGGTGATCGGCCAGGGCACGGTTCTCGATAACATCATCCATATCGGCCACAACGTGCAGATCGGACGCTATTGCGCCCTCGTCGCGATGACCGGTATTGCGGGCAGCACAACCATCGGTGACTTCACCATGATCGGCGGACAGGTCGGCATCAGCGACCACCGCACCATCGGCTCCGGCGTGCGCATCGCAGCCAAAAGCGGCGTCATCCACGACATCCCGAACGGCCAGACCTGGGGCGGCTATCCCGCCGTGCCGGTGCGCATTTGGCATCGCCAGACGCTCGCGACGTCCGGCGGACGCCGGGAGCGCAAGAAGAACGCGGAATCCTAACGCAGCGCGGCGCGGGCGATCGCGCCCCATTCCTTCTGGGTGCTGCGATAGCGGCTTGTCGCGCCGTCGAGGTTCTTCACGACCTGCGTGAAGAGTGCGCGCGCCTCGTCTGTGCGGCCCATTTTTTCGAGAAGCTGGCCATAGCGCGTGCGCGCTTCCTCACCCGCATAATAGGAAACGAGGCGCTTATATTCCTCAGCAGCTTCGTCATTCCTGCCCTGCAGTTCCAATGCGCGCGCGTAGAGAAGATGCGCGTCTTCCGACTGAAATTTCGGATCGGCGGCTTGAATCGCATCGAGCGAAACCTGTGCACCCGCACCATCGCCGTTCATGAATTGCGCGCGCGCCAGACCGAACAACAGCGCGGTATCGGCCGCGAACTGGCCCTGCAGCGCGTTCTGATACAATTCGATGGCGTCAGCATATTGCCCGCGCTGGATGAGCTGTTCGGCAAACGCGCGCTTGGCGTCGGCTGAGCCGACCATCTCCACTTCGCGCATCGCCGTGCGATAGTCCTTGTTGGGATCAATGGCGCGTGCAGCGCCACGCTGCAGCGTCTGTGCCGCACGGCTGCGGGTCAGTCCCGGCACGATCACCATGAAGAAATAGATCAGCGGCCCGACGCTCGGCAGGAACACGACGACGTAGATCCACGGAAATATGTTGTTGGTACGGATCATGTGGACGACGCACCCGACCAGCAGCGCCAGTGAAATCAGACCGATCGGCGAATAGAGATAACTCAGCAATCCCACAGTAGGCGCCTCCTTGATTGCGCCGGTGTAGCAAGGCGCGCTGAAACAGTCAGCCCTGCTTCTCGAACTTGCCGCTGGGCATTTCCTTCCAATAGGTAACATCGTGCCCGGCCGCCTTTGCGTCTTTCCAGGACGCGCGCGCGGAACCAAGCATCTGCGCGTCGCGGCCGTCGAACATCAGAACGATGCGCGTGAGATTGCCGACGCTGTCCCACGGCGGAGGCGGTGCGCCCGCGACCAGAAACATCACGTTGGCGGCATTGGCGTTTCCCTCTTCCATCGTGATCAGCACCGGCTGATGTGCGGCGACGCCATCGCCCTGCTGCGCATGCGGCAGAAAACTCGCGTCATCATAGGTCCAGAGCAACGTATCGAGCGCCTCCGCACGCTCTGCCGAGTCACACCGGATCAACGCCCGCCACCCGCGCTCCAGCGTCTTCTCGATCAAGCCGGGAAGCACATCTTCAAGCGCACGGCGTTCGAGATGGTAAAAGAGCGTTTCCGTCATTCAGACAGCGCCGTTGAATGCGAAGTGATCGAATTTCTTCGTGGCGGGATCATATTCCGCACCCCAAAAGCGGTTGCCACCATCGCAAACTCGAATTGCGACGCTGCGCCAATCTACATTGACCGCAGGCGATACGTTGCTTCCGTCAAAGTCAACAACGCTCGATGGAAAGGCATTGACGTATATGATTTTCCGGCCGTTCAACACCAAACCGCCATACTGGCGCACAAAGTGATGGTCATACGTCGGAGACGACATTGAATTCGACTGAGCGTGCGCTGGCCAAGCAGCTTTGAGCGCCGCGAGCAAACGCAGTTCCAAATCGGTAATCTGATCGGACGTCGGCTGCCAGGTGCCCGTAACATTTCTCGGAACATCGCGGCTGCACTGCCCGATCAAATCCTTTGCCCGCTCCGGCGAAAAAACCGTGCCGGCTTTCGGGTCGAGAGATGTTTCTGCGGCACTCGCCACGCTCGCGCTTAAGAGCACAATTGCTAAGGCCGCAGACTTGATCGTCATCCCTCGTAATGCTCCGCAACCAAGTGATCGAGCAAACGCACGCCGAAGCCGGTCGCCCAACCCGGCGTCAGCGGCTTCTGTTCGCCGTCCTGCCAGGCGACGCCGGCGATATCGAGATGCGCCCAGGCCTGGCCCTTCTCGATGAAGCGCTGGAGGAACTGCGCGGCGGTGATCGAGCCGCCATAGGGCCCGCCGATGTTCTTCATGTCGGCGATCTTCGATTTGATCGCCTTGTCGTAGCCGGCACCGAGCGGCATGCGCCACACCGGCTCACCCGACGTTTTGCCCGCCGCGAGCAGGCGCTCTGCAAGCTTGTCGTCGTTGGAGAACAGACCCGCGTTCTCGTTGCCGAGTGCGATCATGATCGCGCCGGTCAGTGTCGCCAGATCAATCACGAATTTCGGCTTGAACTTCTGCTGTGTGTAAGTGAGTGCGTCGGCGAGCACGAGGCGGCCTTCAGCGTCTGTGTTCAGCACCTCGATGGTCTGTCCCGACATGGTCTTCACCACATCGTCGGGACGCTGTGCCTTGCCGTCCGGCATGTTCTCGACGAGGCCGATGACACCGACCGCATTCACGCGCGCCTTGCGCGCCGCGAGCGTGCGCATCGCGCCGACGACGGCGGCCGCGCCGCCCATGTCACCCTTCATGCCCATCATGCCGGCGCCGGTCTTCAGCGACAGGCCGCCGGAATCGAAGCAAACACCTTTGCCAACGAAAGCGAACGGTTGCGATTTCTTCCCGCGCGCGCCGTTCCAGTGCATGACGACGAGCTGGCTTTCGCGCTCGCTACCCTGCCCCACGCCCAGCAATGCGCCCATGCCGAGCTTCTGCATCTGCGCTTCGCCGAGGACTTCGACTTTCACGCCCAGCTTGGAGAGCTGCTTCGCGCGGTTCGCGAACTCCGCGGGCGAAAGAACATTCGGTGGCTCGTTCACGAGATCGCGTGCGAGGAACATGCCGTCCGCTGCCGCTTCGAGCGAAGCCCAGGCTTTCCGGGCACCCGCGGCATCGCTCGTCGCGATCTTTGCTGTCTTCAGTTTGGATTCGTGTTCCGAGAGATCCTTGGTGCGATAGTGATTGAACGCGTAGCTCTTCAGCCGCGCCCCCATGGCCAGATGCGCTGCGAATTCGCCCGCCTTCAGCTTCGAACCTTTCGGGAGATCGAGATCGAACGTTACGGTTGTTTCACCGGCACGTGACAGCGCACCGATCACGCCAGCGGCAATACCCTCCGCCGCATGCCCATCAAGATCTGCCGCTTTGCCGAGGCCAACCAGCACGATCCGCGAGGCGTTCACGCCCGCAGGCGCCAGCACATCCATCGTCTGCCCGCGCTTGCCGGTGAACCGGCTGACCTTCAACCCGCGGGAAATTGCGCCGCCGGACGCCTTGTCGGCCCTTGCCGCCGCGGCCGTCAGTTGCGAGCCCTCAAGCGCGCCCACGATCCAGGCGCCGGACGTGACGGGTCCGGGCGCGGCAAAGGTCAATTGCATAGGTATCTCCCGTGAAATTATTGAAGGTTTTGGCGAAGTTGGATTGCAGGAGCAAGGGCTTAGAGTGCTAGTTTAGGACGAATCCCAGAAGGGGCAAGGCGCACGCGCCTGCCACATCGCTTACGCATGGCCAGGCTGAAAATGCCGCGACTGTCCGTATACGTGCTGGCCCAGTTGCTGGGCCCGGCGGCGTTGTTCGCGCTTTTGATGACCCTGGTGGTGTGGCTGACCCAGTCGCTGCGCCTTCTCGATCTTGTGATCAATCGCGGCCAGTCAGCGGGAACGTTCGTCTACCTGACGCTCCTCATCCTGCCGAGCCTGCTGGTCATCATCCTGCCCATCGCCTACTTCGCCGGCACGCTCTACGCCCTGACCAAGCTCAACACCGACAGCGAACTGGTGGTGATGCAATCGGCCGGCTACAGCCGCGCACAACTGGCGGCGCCGGTGATGATCGCGGCTGCCGTCGCGATCGTGTTCACATACATCTGCGGTCTCTACCTCATGCCCGCAGGCCAGCGCGCGATGAAGGACAAGGTGCTCGACATCCGCGCCGATGTCGGCGCCGCGTTGCTCGATGAAGGCGAGTTCAACACGCCTTCGCTCGGACTGACGGTCTTCATTCGCGAGCTCAGCTCCGACGGGCATATCAAGGGTGTGCTGGTCCATGACAGCCGCAATCTGAAGCACCCGATCAGCTATCTTGCCGAAAGCGGCCAGCTCGCGCAGACGCCGGCCGGCGCACGTCTCATCATGTATGACGGCACGATCGAGCAAACCGACGCGAGCGGCGCGCATCTATCGGTCCTGAAGTTCAAGAGCTACATCTTCGATCTCGATCAGTTCACGGGGCCTGCGCGCGTCACCGACCGCGCGACCAGCGAACGGTTTCTGGGCGAGCTGTTCTGGCCGGACGGCAGCGTCAGGCCTTCACTGCGCGCCGCCTATTTCGCCGAGGGCAACAACCGCCTCGCGCAGCCGCTGTACTGCATCGCCTTCGGCCTGATTGCGCTGGCGGTGATCACGCGCGGGCGGCGCGCGCGCGGCGCTCAGGCGCTGCGGATCACGATGGCCGTGTTCGCCGCCGCAGGCCTGCGTATCGCAGGTTACGGCGTGCAGGGTTTGGCCACCCATCACCCCGCGTTCTGCGTCCTGTTCTATCTCATTCCCGCGATCGGCGCGGCCGTCGCCACCGCATTGCTGGCGGGATTTGAGCCCAAGAACCTCTTCCGCCGCTTTGCCGCGCCGCAGGGAGCCGCGGCATGAGCTGGTCGTGGACACTCTACAAATATCTCGCGCTCCAGTTCCTTATCGGCGTCGCCATCGTCTATGGCGCGTTCCTTCTGCTCGCGTTCTCGATCGACATCGTCGATCTGATCAACAGAACCGCCGGCCACAACATCTCGACCGGCGTGGTCGTCGGCATGACTCTGCTGCAGTTGCCGGACCTCGGCCAGAAACTTCTGCCCTTCGCGATCCTTTTGGGCGGCGTGTTCGCCTTCGCACGCCTGTCACGCAATCAGGAAATCGTCGCGACGCGCGCGGCCGGTCTTTCCGCCTGGGATTTTCTCGGGCCTCCGCTTGTCGTTGCCGTATGCATCGGTGTTTTCGCGGTGACCATTTTCACGCCGCTTTCGGCACAGCTGCTGAGCCAGTTCGCGGCGCTGGAGGCAAAATACATCCGCGGCCAGGAATCGCAGCTTGCGGTATCGATCAACGGGCTGTGGCTTCGGCAGGGCGATGAGCACCATCAGTCGGTCATCCATGCGCTGCGTGTCGCCAACCAGGGTGTCCGCCTGGAAGACGTGAACATCTTTCTTTATGGCGCCAAGGATCACTTCCTCGGGCGCATCGACGCCAAGAGCGCGGACCTGAAGGGCGGAGCTTGGGTGCTTCACGACGCGCAGGTCAGCGGCCTCGACGGAGCGGTGAAACACTACGTCGATTATCAGCTCCCGACGACAATGACGCCGACCCAGATCCAGGAAAGCTTCGCATCGCCGGATACGCTGTCGTTCTGGGCGCTGCCCGGGTTCATCCGCAATGCGCAGAACGCCGGATTCGCCGCAACGCGCTATGAGCTCTATTTCTACACCCTGCTCGCACTTCCGTTCCTGTTCGCGGCGATGGTGTTCATGGCGGCGAGCTTTTCGCTGCGCCTCGGGCGCGGCGGCGGCCTGCCCCGCGTCGTGCTGATCAGCGCGCTGTCGGGCTTTGGCGTCTACTTCTTCAGCGACCTTACGCGTGCGCTCGGCCAATCGGGCATCGTGCCCGTGCTTCTCGCCGCGACGGCGCCGGCGCTTGCCTCGATCCTCATCGGCATGTCACTCGTCTTCCATCAGGAGGACGGATGAGAGCGAAACTGCTCGCAGGCGCCGCGCTCAGCGCGGGCCTGCTGGTCGCGAACGGGCACGCCGCCGAGCCTGAAAAGCAGGGCGACTATATCCTGCAGGCCGACCAGGTCGATTATGACACTAACAACGCGATCGTCACGGCGCATGGCCATGTCGAGGTGGACTATTCCGGCCGCATCCTCACCGCGGACAAGCTGACCTACGACCAGAACACGGACACGATGACGGCGACCGGCCATGTCGTGACCGTGGACGACAAGGGCGACGTCGCGTTCTCGAACTCTGTTTCGATGACCGACAAGATGCGCGACGGCGCGCTGGAAGGCTTTGCGGCGCTGATCGGCCCGACCGGGCGCCTCGCCGCGACCAAAGCCTATCGCGCGCAGGGCCGCTTCACGACGGCGTATCGCGCTGCCTATACGCCGTGCAAAATCTGCAACAAGCCGGGCCAACGCACACCGGTCTGGCAGGTGAAGTCGTATCGCGTCGTCTATGACCAGTTGAAACATCGCATCAAATTCCACGATGCGACGATCGATTTTCTCGGCGTGCCGGTCCTCTACACACCCTACATGTCGCAGCCCGATCCGACGATCCGGTATTCCTCCGGCATATTGCCGCCGGACGTCGGCTCGTCGAGCATCATCGGCACATTCATAAAGGTGCCAATTTACATCGCGCTATCGCCGTCGAATGACGCGACGATCGCGCCCCTGGTGTCGACGCATGGCGGCGAAGTCCTCGAAGGCGAGTATCGCGAACGCTATGAGGATGGCGGGTTCTGGCTGCAGGGGGCCGCGGGCTTCAATCCCGACGGCGGCGTGTCGATGCACCAGGATCAGTTCTACAGTGACCTCTTCGGATCCGGACGCATTCCGATCACGGATCACTGGGACACGGGCTTCGACGTTCAGGTTACGTCGGACAATACGTTTCTGAAGCGCTATGACATCTCACAGCTCGACCGCCTGACCAGCGATCTCTTCATCGAGGGCGAAGCCGGCCGCAGCCGCTTCGCCGTAACTGGCTATTTCTTCCAGGGCCTGCGGCCGACCGACGACAATCGCCAGTTCCCCGTGCCGCTGCCGCTGGTCGAATATTCTTACATACCGCTCGACCATGTGCTGGGCGGTCAGTTCCGCTTCGATTTCAACACGGTCGCGATCACGCGCGACGAAGGCGAGGACGATCAGCGCGCGAGCGCGGAAATCCGCTGGCGCAAGCCGTTCGTTGCGCTGGATGGCCAGCTGATCACCATCCAGGCGGACGCGCGCGGCGACATCTATCACATCGACAACACGACGCTTCCGCCCTCGACCAGCAACTGGATCGAGCGCGGCATGCCGTATGTCGCGCTCGATTGGCGCTGGCCGTTCGTGGCGACGAACGGCACCGGCTCCTTCGTATTCGAACCGATCGGTCAGGCCATCTATGCGCCATACGGCGGCAATCCGCCGAACGTGCCGAACGAAGACAGCTCGAGCCTCGAACTCGATGAAAACAACCTCTTCAGCTTCGATCAGGTTCCCGGATACGACGTCGTCGAAAGCGGGCCGCGCTTCAACGCCGGTTTCCGCGCCGACGCGATCTTCCCCATCGCGCATCTCGAAGCACTCGTCGGACAAAGCTTCCGCCTGAAACCGGATCCGGTCTTCGCGGCGGACTCTGGTCTGTCGGGCACGGAGTCCGACCTCGTCGGCCGGTTCAGCATCAAATTCCCGCCATATATCGACCTGACGCACCGCATCGACATCGACGAGAAGACCGGCGAGGTGCAGCGAAACGAGGTTTACCTGACCGGCACCTATGGCCGATCTTCATTACAGGTGAGTTATGTGCAGCTCGCACCGTCGGCTGTGACCCTGGGCCTCGATTCGCGCGAGGAGATCAACGCACAGCTCGACTGGAATTTTTACCGAAACTGGGAAGCGTTTGGCGCCATCCAGCGCGATTTGATCGCGGGCGACATGATCAACACCGAATACGGCCTCGGCTACGAAGACGAGTGCCTGGCGATCTCGCTGGCCTACCGGCGCAAATACACGAGCGAACCGGGACTGCCCCCCTCGACCGCCGTTCTGCTGCACATCGGCCTCAAGACCGGCGATCAACCAATTCAGCCGTTTAGCCTGTTCCACCAGGACATATTCACCTACAACCGTCCTTGAACGCCGAGGCAAAATCCTTATTCTGCACCGCTGGTTAGGGGCAGGCCGTCCGGGGCGAGGCTTTAGCCGGGAAAGTCCTAGTGAAAACACTGCCTATTCGTCATTTCCTGTTCCGCTTTGTCTTGCCCGCGCTGATCGGCGCAGGACTGTGTTCGCTCGCGAACGCGCCGATTCTGGCTCAGACGGTCAAGCGCCATCATGGCAAGCCGGCCGCGACCACCCCTGCTCCGGCGGCACAGCCCGCCGCACCCGCGCCGGCAGCCGATGAAGCCGCGGACGAAGAAGACGATCCAAACAGCAACGGCGTCGCCGCCGTCGTCAACGACCAGATCGTCTCCGAATACGATCTGCGCCAGCGCATCGCCCTCGTCATCGCGACGTCGGGCATGCAGCCCTCGCCCGCCACCATTCACCGGATGCGTCCTCAGGTTCTCGAGCAGCTGAAGACCGAAAAGCTCGAGCTCGAAGAAGCGCAGCGCAAGAACCTCACCGTGTCGCCCGCCGAGGTCGACAAGGAAATCGACGGCATCGTGAAAGACAACAAGCTCACGGTGGAGCAGCTGAAGAATATTCTCGCCCGCGACAACGTCGCGTTCGAAACGCTGCGCGCGCAGATCGCGGTCCAGATCGCGTGGCAGAAGGCGATCGAAGACGAGTACGGCGACCGCGTGAACATCACGGATGCCGACGTCACCGACGAGCTGAAGCGCATCGCCGACGGCGCCAACAAGCCGCATTACCTCGTCGCCGAAATCTTCCTGGGTATCGACAATCCCGAGCAGGAAGAAAGAATTCACAAGGCCGCCGACGATCTCGAAACCCAGATTCAGAACGGCGCGCCCTTCCAGTCCATCGCGCGCCAGTTCAGCCAGAGTCCGTCTGCCGCGGCCGGCGGCGATATCGGCTGGGTGCATGACGGCCAGCTGGCGCCGGAGCTGAACGCAGCGCTGGAAAAAGTGCAGATCGGCGGCGTGACACCTCCGATCCGCAGCGCGGGCGGTTATTACATCCTCATCCTGCGCGCGCGTCAGGAGCCGGTCGGCACCAAGATCCCCGACGCCGCGACGCTGCAGACACCGGAGAAGCCGGGCTATCTGCCGCTGGTACGCGTGCTGCTGCCGATTCCGCCGAAAGCGCCGCAGGGCTACATCCAGAGCGCTATGAAAGCGGCGGCGGCGATTCATGAACACATCGCCAACTGCACGCAGCTTCAGAAGATGATCTCCGGCGCGCATGGCGCGGTCTTCATGAATCTCGGTGAGATGAAGCTTGCCGATCTCAGCCAGCAGATCCGCGACGAACTCGCGAAAACGCAGCCGGGCCAGCCGACAGACCCGTTCACATCGTCGGCGGGCATCGAAATCATCGCGCGCTGCGACAAACCCGCGCCGCAGCAGGCCACCGCTTTCGTGATGCCGACGCGCGACGAAGTGGAGAAGCAGCTGTTCCAGCAGGAGATCTCGATGCTGGCGCGCCGCTACATTCGCGACCTCAAGCGCGAAGGCAATATTGAAACGCGCTGAGCCAGCCGCTGACGCGCCAATCCTCCTGACCATGGGTGAACCGGCCGGGATCGGGCCGGAGATTGCCGTTGCGGCGTACAAGGCGTTGGGTGGGCGCGCTGGAAAGCGGCCGCTGCGCATCGTCGGCGATCCTGCGCTGTTTGATGACATCAATGACGTCATCGCGACCTCTGCGCGCGCAGCGCGTACACCGGGATCGCCCGATCCGAAGAACAATGATGCAGTGACACAGGCCATACGGGTCGCCGTAGATGCCTGTATGGCGGGCGACGCCGCCGGAATTGTCACCGCCCCGATCAACAAGGACGTACTTCATCGCTCCGGGTTTTCGTTTCCCGGCCATACAGAATTTCTGGGCGCGCTGACCGGCACGAAACATCCGGTGATGATGCTGGCAAGCGATCAGCTTCGCGTGGTGCCGCTGACCATTCACATGCCGCTGGTCGACGTCCCCAACGCCATCACGATGCCATCGATTGTTGAAGCCGCTGAGATCATCCTCGCCGCACTCGCATGCGATTTCCGTATCGCAAAGCCCCGCCTCGCCATCGCCGGGCTCAATCCCCATCCCGGCGAGTTCGGCAAGGAAGACGCGCAAATCATTGCGCCTGCGGTCGAACAGTTGCGCGCAAAAGACCACGATGTGCGCGGCCCCCTGCCCGCCGATACGCTTTTCCATGAGGAAGCGCGCAAGACCTACGACGCGGCGTTGTGCATGTATCACGACCAGGCGCTGATCCCGATCAAGACACTGTCGTTCTGGGAGGGCGTGAACGTGACGTTGGGCCTTCCCATCGTGCGCACCTCGCCCGATCACGGCACCGCGTTCGACATCGCGGGCACGGGCAAAGCCGATCCGCGCAGCATGATCGCCGCGATCAAGATGGCTGCCGACATTGCCGATGCCAGACGCGCCTGATCCACTACCGCCGCTGCGCGAGGTGATCGCAGCACACGGACTCACGGCGAAGAAATCGCTCGGCCAGAACTTCCTGTTCGATCTCAACCTCACCCGCCGCATCGCGCGCGCAGCGGGTGCCAACGACGGCGGCACATTCTACGAAGTCGGCCCCGGTCCCGGCGGTTTGACGCGTGCGTTGCTCGCGGAAGGCGCCACGAAAGTCATCGCCGTCGAACGCGACGAACGCTGCATCCCGGCCCTCGAAGAGATCGCACGAGTCTACCCCGGCCGATTGGAAATCGTGCAAGCCGATGCACTAACTCTTGATGAGCCCACGTTGTTCAAAGGCGAACCAGTCCGCGTCGCGGCCAACCTGCCCTACAATGTCGGCACGGCGCTGCTCGTGAGATGGCTGACGTCAAATGCTTGGCCGCCGTTCTGGCAGAGTCTCACGCTTATGTTCCAGCGCGAAGTCGCCGAACGCATCGTCGCGAAGCCCGATACCGACGCTTACGGGCGTCTGTCGGTGCTTTCGCAGTGGCGCGCAAAGTCGAAGATACTGTTCGACGTTGCGCGGCAAGCGTTCACCCCGCCGCCGAAGATCACGTCGGCCATCGTGCGCCTCGAACCGCTGGCGGAACCGGTGGCGCGGTGCGAACTCCGCGATCTGGAGAAAGTCACCGAAGCCGCCTTCGGCCAGCGCCGCAAGATGCTGCGCCAGAGTCTCAAGCAGATAACGCCGGATGCGGAGGCATTGCTCACAGCGGCCGGTATCGACCCAACGCGCCGTGCCGAGACACTCTCGATCGACGAATTCGCCGCGCTGGCC
Organism: Rhizomicrobium sp.; assembly: GCA_035502175.1. Taxonomy (GTDB): domain Bacteria; phylum Pseudomonadota; class Alphaproteobacteria; order Micropepsales; family Micropepsaceae; genus Rhizomicrobium. The sequence goes on along the minus strand of DATJUS010000099.1, from coordinate 32,462 downwards.
CGCCAATGGCGCGCCCGCTGATATCCTACTGACGCGTGGCCGTAAGCTTCTGGGTGCTGTTCCGCAGCTTGTCCACGAATACCAGCGCCATCGTCCTGCCGTCGCGCGTCGTCATCGTGTTGGTCGAGACGATCTTTCCGTTGCGCATGTCCGCTTCGACGATCGTGTCGGCGCCGGATCGCGCCGCCGACACCGTGGTGATCCCGGGGTCGCCCTTGTAAGGCACGGCGGGGCCGCCCAGCGTTGCTGTCCAGAATTGTCCGGTCGGCTGCGAGAACGTGAAGCTGTCGCCGTCCGTCTTGAGCGTGAAGACGATCGCGCTGTCCGAGAAGCCTTCGTATTTCGTCGTCTGCCATGTTCCAGAAACAATATGCGCACCGGCCGGCGCATCCTTCGTTCGCGCCTGATGGAAGATGCCACGCGCCGGCACGCCGTTGCCGGCGCTGGTGTCGACCATCTCGGTGGTCATGCTCTGGCCATCGTCTGACACACGCATCGTGTAAACCCATTGCGTCTTGCCGCCCTTGGTCTCGGTCTCCACGACGGTATGCGCATCGACGATCTTGATCGCCACGCTATCGACATAGGGATCGCCGGAAATCGCATGCGCCACGCCATCGGCCGGAACCGTGAACGGCGCTGCGCAACTGCGACAGGAGTAACTTCCGTTCTGAAGCAGGAAATCATTCGGCTTGCTCGGCGGCGCGACACTGGCGACGTCGATTTTCCATGTGCCGTCGAAAGGACCCGCTGCCAGCACCGGCGTCGATACCGCTGCAACGAGAGCGGCGAGCAAAAAAGGTTTCATAACGGTGCCTCTTTTCCTTCGAGACACCTTATAGCACACGCTGGCCGTGTGCGCCTCAGACCGTCTCAGGCCGCTGCAGCACCGCGTTGAACACGACAGGGGGCACGTTAAGCCCCTCGGTCTTGTATTCGGATCGAAGCCGGCCGAAATTCCTGTCCGGATCGCGTGTCAGAGCGGCAAGGTCATCGAAGCGTTCGACCTGCGCCTCATTCAACTCCGACCCCGGTTGCGGCATCTCTCCCCATACATCCCATGGCAGCATCACGCGGTTGTTCAGCGCCGCGATGTCGCGCACGATATTGCCGGCGACGAACCACCACCCGTTCATGTCCATGATACCGAATGCCCTCGGATCGGCGTTGCCGTCGCGACAGAGCTTCCACGCGTCGCCGGCGATCAGAAACGCATCGTGCGGCACGTCCAGCGGGTCGAACCCGATGTGAAAGATCCTGCGCTGAATCTCGTCGAGCTGTGCATCGACCCGCACCCAGCGTTGGCCGTCCCAATATTCCGCGACCCAATGATCGACATACCTGTCCTTCTCAAAATAGGCTGCGAAGCCGCACCGCGCGCGTGCGGGCACGTTCTTGTGGCGAAGCATCGCCACCAGCAGCAAGGTGAAATCGCGGCAATTGCCGATGGTGCGTTTCGACGGTGGACGCGCCTGTCTCAGCGGCGCGGGATCGTGCCTGAGGGTCGTCGCAATCACGTCATCGAGGGGGCGGATATGCACCTCTTTGGCGCGCTCGTGCGAGATCGTCTCGCCATAAGCTCCGCCGATATATTGATGCAGCACCAGGCCCGACGGGACTTTCGCGAGCGCGGCGACATCGTCCGGCAGCGCATCGAACAGCGGCGCGCGGTTTGGCGCGACGGGCGTGCGATAGAAGGCCAGAATTTCCGCCTGTGTCGTATCGGTCATCGCTGCTTCCTCGGCGGCAAGAACGCGCAGTTGAGAGCCTACGAACCCCATGCCAGACTGACAACCAGTCAGAAACACCGGGAGAAAACGCATGCTCAGCCAGGCCGTCACAGAATTCGGCGCACCGCTTCAGGCCCTCGAAACCCCCACCCCCACGCCCACGGGCACTGAGGTGCTGCTGAAGGTCCACAATGCCGGCGTGTGCCATTCGGACGTCCACATCCATGACGGCTATTTCGATCTCGGCGGCGGAAACAAGCTGCCGATGGCGAACATCAAGCTTCCGCACACGCTGGGTCACGAGATCGAAGGTGAGGTGATCGCGGTCGGTCCCGATGTGAAGGACATCAAGGTCGGTCAGCGCTATGCCGCGTTCCCGTGGATCGGTTGCGGCAAGTGTCCCTCGTGTCTGCGCGGCGAGGAGAACATCTGCGTCGGCGGCCCGCGCCAGCTGGGCTGCTCCAACGGCTGCGCCGGCGGATACGCATCGCATGTGATCGTGCCGCATCCGAAATATCTCATCGATTACGGCAAGACAGACGCCGCCCTTGCCGCCGCCTATATGTGCTCCGGCCTCACCGCCTATGCCGCGATGAAGAAAGTCGGTCACCTCGGTCCACAGGATCAGGTCCTGGTGCTCGGCTGCGGCGGCGTCGGCATGATGGGCGTGCAGTTCGCGAAGGCGATGTTCGGCAAGGGGCCCCTCGCCGCCGACATCGTGGACAGCCATCTCGAAGCTGCGAAGAACGCCGGCGCGAGCGCGACATACAACCCGAAGAACGACGGCGAAGCCAAGAAGCTGATGGCCGAGACCGGCGGCGGTGCTTATGCGGTCGTGGACTTCGTCGGCTCCGAGCGGAGCTTCGCGTTCGCATCGCAGAGCGTGCGCCGCGGCGGCAAGATCATCATCGTCGGCCTGTTCGGCGGCGCGATGCAGATGCCGCTGCCCATGTTCCCCTTCCGCACCATCGGCATCCAGGGCTCCATGGTCGGCTCGCTCGACGACACGCATGAGATGATGAAGCTGGTGCGCGAAGGCAAGATCGATCCCGTGCCGGTGACGAAGCGCCCACTCAGCGCCGCCAACGACACGCTCAACGATCTGCGCGAAGGCAAAATCGTCGGCCGCGTGGTGCTGACGCCGTGAATCACCTGCGGCTTGCCGTTGCAGTTTCCGTGAGCATCGCGGCTTTGACCGGCTGCGAGCTGAAACTGCAATGGCACGACGCCACGCAGCAACACCGCGGAGACGAGCAGTTGCAGAACGACGCCACCCTATGCGCAACGGAAACGGGCATTGATCCGAAGGTCGGTGCCGACGACGCGCATGAGAAGGCGTGGGAAAATTGCCTGCGAGGCAAAGGTTGGGCGCCGAACGGCACGACCCCATAGCAGCATCAGAACTGGAAGGGCCAATGTCCGAACAAATTCTCGAACCCGATCTGCCGATCATCGACCCGCATCATCATCTGTGGGACCGGCCCACGGAGATTTTGAAGAACCTGCCGCCGTCGGATCACGGCTTCATGGACATCATCCGCGATATCCCGCGCTATCTGCTCGATGAACTGTTGGCCGATCTGAAGTCCGGTCACAAGGTGATCGGCACGATCTACATGGAATGCGGCGCGATGTACCGCGCTGACGGGCCGGAGGCGCTGCGCTGCGTCGGCGAGACCGAGTTCGTGAACGGCATCGCCGCGATGACGGCGAGCGGGCTCTATGGCGATGTGCGCGCCTGTGCGGGCATCGTGGGCCATGTCGATTTGCGGTATGAAGCGGTCGAGGATGTCCTGCGCTCGCATATCGATGCGGGCCACGGACGTTTCCGGGGCATCCGTCAGAGCTGTTCGTGGGACGCCGATCCGAATGTGCTCGGGCCCCTGCACGGCCGCGTGCCGGAAGGGCTCTATCGCGATGCGAAATTCCGCGAAGGGTTCAAAGTGCTGCACAAGCTCGGCCTGTCGTTCGATGCCTGGCTGCTGGAGCCGCAATTGCCGGACCTGATCGATCTCGCGCGCGCGAATCCGGACACGACGATCGTCTGTGATCATGTCGGCACGCCGCTGGGCATCGCCGCATATGCTGGCAAGCGCGACGAGCGGTTCAACGTTTGGCGCGACAACATCCGCGAACTGGCGAAATGCCAGAACGTCGTGGTCAAGCTCGGCGGATTGCCAATGCCGTTCGCCGGCTGGCGCAAGCGCATGGCCGAACCTCTGCCGACTTCGGAAACGCTGGCCGCCCAGTGGAAGCCCTACATCGACACCTGCATCGAGGCCTTCGGGCCCGCGCGCGGCATGTTCGAGAGCAACTTCCCCGTCGACAAATTCGGCGCGGATTACGTGGCGCTGTGGAATGCGTTCAAGCGGCTCGCCGCGAACTATTCGACGGACGAAAAGACAGCCCTGTTCAGCGGCACGGCCGCGCGCGTTTATCGCGTCAATCTGCATTGATCGGAGATTTTCATGACACAGACATTCGGCGCGAAATCCACAACCGATGACGTCCTCCAGGGCGTAAATCTCAGCGGCAAACGCGTGCTGGTGACCGGCGCATCCGCAGGCCTCGGCGTCGAGACCTGCCGCATGCTCGCCGCGCATGGCGCAACCGTGGTCGGCGCAGCACGCGATCTGAACAAGGCGCAGCATGCGACCGAAACCGTGCGCAAGGATGCGGCAAATGGCGGAAGCCTTGAGCTGATCGAACTCGATCTCGCCTCGCTCAAAAGCGTGCGCGCCTGCGCCGATGCACTGGTGAAAGCCGGCAAGCCGTTCGACGTCGTGATCTGCAATGCCGGTGTCATGGCCTGCCCCAAAGGCACGACCGCGGACGGGTTCGAGACGCAGTTCGGCACCAACCACCTCGGCCACTTCGTGCTGGTGAACCGCATCGCCTCGCTCATCAAGAAGAATGGCGGCCGTCTGGTGAATTTATCGTCGGCGGGCCATCGATTCAGTGACGTCGATATCGACGATCCGAATTTCGAGCACACGCAATATACCGAGTTTGGCGCCTATGGCCGCTCCAAGACCGCGAACATCCTGTTCGCCGTCGAGTTCGACCGCCGCCACAAGAGCAAGGGCATTCGCGCGACTGCGGTGCATCCCGGCGGCATCATGACGGAGCTCGGCCGCCACATGACGCAGGAGCTGCGCGACGCGATGCTGAAAAACATCGAGGAAGCCAACAAGAAGGCCGGCGTCGCCGGCTTCGAATGGAAGACGATCCCGCAGGGCGCGGCCACGACGGTGTGGTCCGGTTTCGTCGCGGCTGCCGATGATGTCGGCGGCAAATATTGCGAGGACTGCCACGTCGCGACCTTGCAGGACAACCCGGACCTGCGCACCGGCGTCCGCGCCTACGCCCTCGACCCCGAACGTGCGAAAGCGCTCTGGGCCAAGAGCGAGGCGATGGTCGGAGAAACGTTCGCCTAGGACTTGATTGAAAGCGTTACGGCGTTGGCGACCGCGTTCTTCTTCGAACGCGGCAGCAGCGTCATCGCCAGAATGAATGCCGACAACGCAAAGCAAACGCTGTTCGACGCCACGAGCGGCCATTGCGACAGCAGTGCGCCATAGATCGTCCACGCCGCAAACCCGATCACGGTCAGCCCATACATCCAGACTGAGATGTCCTTGGTCTCGCGCGTGCGGATGATCTTGATCGCCTGCGGTGTGAAACTGATGGTCGAGCACATCGCCGCGAATGTACCGAGAAGCGTGGCTGTCTGCATGGTGCTTTAACGGACGCTCGGCACAGAAGTTCCCGACGCCATCCGAAGGCTATTTGGGCTCAAGCGTGATGCGCGCCGTATCGGCCACAGTTTCCCAATTGTAAACGCAATCCTGCTTTCTGTCGCAACCGCGAGGGACGAACAGTGGATCGAAGCCACTGAGTTCGCGCGGCATATAGCCGTCGGCGGAAACGCTCAGGCGGATCGGCGGCACATAGGCATCGAAATTCAGCGGCAGCCATGCCGTGTGCATGACACGCGCGGTCTGAACGCGTCCGGTCGCATCGGACGTCCCGGCAGCGATCTGCGCGCCACGATCACCGCCATTGACGCGAACGGCGGCGCCGGAAATGGCTTTGTGCGTTCGCGCGTCCATGATCGTCAGGTTGTACCCCGGCGCATCCAGAAGCGTCCTCGGAAAACAGCCGGATAATGAGACCGCGAGTATCAGGAGGAGGACGCGCATCCTGCGATCCACCTATCGTGTCAGCCCTGTCACGAACTCGCCGACGCCGATCTGGCGTGTGCGGCGGGCGCGTTCGGCTTCGAGGATGGATTTTATCTGCATCAGCGCGCGATCAAGGTCGCGGTTGACGACGACGTAGTCGTATTCCGGATAGTGGCTCATTTCGTCCGCGGCTTTCGCCATGCGCTTGGCAACGACGTCATCGCTGTCTTCGGCGCGGGTCTTGAGGCGGCGCTCAAGCTCCGCGTGGCTCGGCGGCAGAATGAAGATGCTGACGAGGTCCTCGCGCGCGCGTTCCTTCATCTGCTGGGTGCCCTGCCAGTCGATGTCGAACAGCACGTCGCGGCCGGAGACGAGCGCGTCCTCGACCGGGCCCTTCGGCGTGCCGTAGCGGTTCTCGAACACCACGGCGTGCTCCAGGAACGCGTCCTGCCGCACCCAGGCGTCGAACTCCTTGGGCGAGATGAAGAAGTAGTCCTTGCCCTCGACCTCGGTCGGCCGCATCGCGCGCGTGGTCGCGGAGACAGACAGCGTGATGTCGGGATCGCTCGCCAGAAGCTTGCGCGACAGCGTCGTCTTGCCCGCGCCCGACGGCGAGGACAACACCAGCATCAATCCCCTGCGCTTTATCTCGCTCATGCCGCCCGAATCTTATTCGACATTCTGCGCCTGTTCGCGGAATTGGTCGATCACCGCCTTGAGAGCGAGGCCGGTGCGGGTGAGCGCGATGTCGGAGGATTTGGAGCACAGCGTGTTGGCTTCGCGGTTGAACTCCTGCGCCAGGAAATCGAGCTTGCGGCCGACCGCCTCTTTGGAGGCCATCAGGCTGCGCGCTTCCTGCACATGCGCCGTCAGGCGGTCGAGTTCTTCCCGCACATCACCACGCAAGGCGAGCAGCGCGACTTCCTGCGCGAGACGGTCTTCCGGGACCGTGCCGCCATCGAGAATATCCTTGAGCTGCGCCTTCAGCTTGTCGCGCAACGCGGCCGGCTGCGTCGCGGCCAGCTTGGCCGCCTCACCTGTCAGCCGTTCGATCTCGGCCACTTGCGATTCCAGGAGGGCCGCGAGCTTTGTGCCTTCATTGCAGCGCGCCTTCGTCAGCGCATCCAGTGCCGTCGCGAATGTCTCGACAATGCCGGCGTCCCGCGTCGCACGCGCCGGCGCGTCGAGCGGCAGCACTTCGTCCTGCACGATCACGCCCTTGAGCGCGAGCAACCCATCGACATGCGCGGGCGGCAGGCCTGTCTCGGCCGACACCTCGCGCGCAATGCGCACGGCAGAAGCAAGCGCGGCGGCGTCGATCTTCAGCCCCTTGGCACCCTCCGGTGTTTCGACCGTGAGAGAGGCCTGCAACGATCCGCGGCGGAAACGTTCGTTCGTCAGCGTGCGCGCCATCGGTTCGATCGCGTCGTAACCCGGCGGCATGCGCAGGCGCAGATCGAGACCGCGGCCGTTGACGCTTTTCACTTCCCAGCGCCAGCGCATGCCCTCGCGCGAGCCCTGCGCCTCGGCAAAACCGGTCATGCTGACAAGCGCCATGGAACTACTCCTGTAAGCGCGAAGTCTAATGCCGCAGCGACGGCGCCGGAAGCGTTTGCTGCGCCTTCTGCTGCTTCTCGATCTGCCGCCAGTTGGCGACATTCCTGTTCTGATCCGAGACGGTGGCGGAGAACACGTGCCCGCCCTTGCCGTTGGCGACAAAGTAGAGATCGCTCGATGTCGCGGGATTCAACACCGCCGCGATGGAATCCTTGCCCGGATTGCAGATCGGCGTCGGGGGCAGGCCCGGGATCGCATAGGTGTTGTGCGGGCTCGCGCGCATGAGTTCGCTCTCGCGGATGCCACGGCCGAGCGGATAGCCCTTTGTGATGTCGTAGATGATCGTCGGATCGGATTGCAGCTTCATGCCCATGCGCAGCCGGTTCATGAACACCGCCGCAACGTGGCGACGCTCTTCGGGCAGCGCGGTTTCTTTCTCGACGATGGACGCGAGAGTTACCGCCTGCTCCTTGGAACGGATCGGAAGGCCGTCCGCGCGCGTAGGCCACAGCTTCGCAAGAACCTCCCGCTGCGCCTTGCGCATTTCCGCGATGATTTTCACGCGCGTCGTCCCGCGGGTGAACAGATAGGTCTCCGGCAGCAGCGTGCCCTCGTCCGGCACCGCGCCCGCGTCACCCGTCAGTACAGGGTCGTTCTTCACGATGTCGAAGATCATCTGGCTGGTCAGGCCTTCGGCGGCGGTGAGCTTGTGCTGGACGGATTTGCCGCTGGCGAGGATGCCCTGCACATCGGCCATGCTGACATGCGCAGGAAAGCCATATTCACCGGCTTTCAGCGTGCCCTGCAGATTGCGGATGCGCAGGCCGAGGCGGAACAGATCGGCATTCGCGACGACGCCGGCGTTCGCCAGATGCTGCGCAATCACGGCGACATGATCGCCGGGCTCCACCATCACGACCGTGTATTTTTCCGACGGACCGGGCGCGGCATAGTTTTGCTGCTCCCAGAACCATGCGCCGCCGATGACGGCCGCGATGAACAGAAGAAAGAGAAAGAACCGCATCATGTCAGATCACGCGTGCCGCGATGATCACGACACCGCTGTCATAATGAGCGCGGCGTTGGTGCCGCCGAAGCCGAAGGAGTTCGACATCACGGCCTTCACCTCGCGCTTGCGCGCGACATGGGGCACGAGATCGATCTGCGTCGTGACGTCGGGGTTGTCGAGGTTCAGCGTCGGCGGAACGATCTGGTCGCGGATCGCGAGCAGGCAGAAGATCGCCTCCACCGCACCGGCTGCGCCGAGCAGATGTCCGATGGACGATTTCGTCGAGGACATCGACACCGTCGCCGCGGCATTGCCCATCAGACGCTCGACCGCGCCAAGTTCGATACCGTCGGCCATGGTCGATGTGCCGTGCGCGTTGACATAATCGATATCGGATGGCGACAGGCCGGAGCGCTTCAGCGCCGCCTTCATCGCCCGGAATCCGCCATCGCCGTCTTCCGACGGCGCGGTGATGTGATAGGCATCGCCGGAAAGGCCGTAGCCCACGATCTCGCCATAGATCTTCGCGCCGCGGGCTTTCGCGTGCTCGTATTCCTCGAGGATCACGGCACCGGCGCCTTCGCCCATGACGAAGCCATCGCGGTCCTTATCGTAGGGACGCGATGCCTTCTCGGGCGTGTCGTTGAAAGCTGTCGCGAGCGCCCGGCAGGCGTTGAAGCCCGCGATGCCGAGACGGCCAATGGCCGCTTCGGTGCCGCCGGCCAGCATCACATCGGCATCGTCGAACGCGATCAGACGCGCCGCATCGCCGATGGCATGAGCGCCCGTCGCGCACGCGGTGACGACCGCATGGTTGGGGCCCTTGAAGCCGAATTTGATCGAGACGTAGCCGGACACGAGATTGATCAGCCGCCCCGGAATGAAGAACGGCGAAATCTTGCGCGGGCCTTTTTCGTTGAGGATCAGGGCCGCGTCGGCGATACCGTTGAGGCCGCCGATGCCGGAGCCCATCAACACGCCGGTGCGGTCGCGTTCTTCCTCGCTCTTGGGCGCCCAGCCGGAATCGGTAACGGCCTGCGTGGCCGCCGCCATGCCCATGACGATGAACTCGTCGACGCGGCGCTGCTCCTTCGGGTCCATCCACTGATCGGGATTGTACGTGCCGTTGGAGCCGTCGCCACGCGGCACCTGGCAACCGATCTTGGTCGCCAGGTCCGACGTTTCGAAGCCTTCGAGTTTGCGCGCGCCGGATTTCGACGCGATCAGCCGCGACCAAGTTTCCTCAACGCCGCAAGCCAGCGGCGTGACCAAACCCAGCCCGGTGACGACCACCCTACGCATAGGAGATGCTTGCGTTGTTTAGGCGGCTTGCTGCTTGTCGATGTACTTGACGGCGTCGCCGACGGTCACGATGGACTCCGCGGCGTCATCCGGAATTTCGATACCGAATTCCTCTTCGAACGCCATCACCAGCTCGACGGTGTCCAAGCTGTCGGCGCCCAGGTCTTCAATGAAGGAGGCGTTATCGACGACCTTGTCGGCGTCCACGTTCAGGTGGTCGACGACGATCTTCTTCACGCGCTCGGCAGTATCGCTCATGGGGTCAGAAACCTCTTTGTTGCTGTGTATTCCGCGGCTTTGACCTTGTTTTCGGGGCCACGGCAAGTCCCGCATCACTCAACGTGTGCAGGGGGTGGAAAGTTCGTTTTGGTAACACAACGCCTCCCGCCCCGCCATACACGATGTAAGTAGCTGATATTCCTATCAGATCATCGCCATTCCGCCGTTTACGTGAAGGGTTTCGCCCGTCACATAGGCGGCCTCTTCACTGGCCAGATAGACGACCGCCCCTGCGATTTCCGCAGGAGTTCCCATCCGGCCGGCCGGGATGCGAGTCGAAATCGCCTCCTTCTGCTGGTCGGTCAGGACATCGGTCATCGCGGTCTGGATGAAACCCGGCGCCACGGCGTTGACGGTGATGTTGCGCGAAGCGACTTCGGCCGCGAGCGACTTGGTCATGCCAACGAGGCCGGCCTTCGCGGCGGCGTAGTTGCCCTGCCCCGGATTGCCCGTCGCGCCGACCACCGACGTGATCGAGATGATGCGCCCCCAGCGCTTCTTCATCATGCCGCGCAGAACGGCGCGCGAGAGACGGAATGATGCGGTGAGGTTCACCGCGATCACCTGATCCCACTCATCGTCCTTCATGCGCATGAAGAGATTGTCGCGCGTGATGCCAGCGTTATTCACGAGGATGTCGATCGGCGCGCCGAGCGCTGCTTCCGCCGCCTTCGGCAAACCTTCGACCGACGCCATGTCGGAGAGATTGCAGGTCGCGATATGCGCGCGGCTCGCGAGTTCGCCCTTCAGTGCTTCCAGCGCTTCGGCGCGCGTTCCGGAGAGAACGACGGTCGCGCCCTGCGCATGCAGCGATTTTGCAATCGCGCCGCCGATGCCGCCGGATGCGCCGGTGACGAGCGCCGTCTTGCCTGTGAGATCGAACATCAGAGAGTCCTCGCGAAAGCTTCGATATCGGCAGGCGTGTCGAGCGTCACGGTCTGCAAGTCCTTGTCGATGCGCTTGACCATGCCGGTCAGAACCTTGTTGCCGCCCGCTTCCACGGTTGTCTCGACGCCGAGACCGCGGAACGCAAGCACGCTTTCCCGCCAACGCACGCGCGCGGTGATCTGTTCCACCAGCAGGCGGCGGATCATTTCAGGTTCGCTCACTTCGGCAGCGGTCACGTTGGCGACGACGGGCGCCGCGGGCGGGCGGATCGTCACCGCCGCGAGCGCGTCGCGCATCTTGTCGGCGGCGGGCTGCATCATCGGCGAATGGAACGGCGCGGAGACGTTCAAGGCCATCGCGCGCTTGATGCCTTTGGTCTTTGCAATTTCCGGCGCCTTGTCGATCGCCGCTTTCGTTCCGGAGATCACGACCTGCCCCGGCGCATTGTCGTTCGCGACGACGCACACACCGCCGGTCGCGGCAGCGCATTCCTTCGCAAGTTCTTCGGCCTGATCGATCTCGGCGCCGAGCAGCGCGCTCATGCCGCCCTCGCCGACGGGCACCGCCTGCTGCATCGCCTGGCCGCGCGCCTTCAACAGACGCGCCGCATCGGCGAGCGTGAATGCACCGGCGGCGCAGAGCGCGCTGTATTCGCCGAGCGAATGGCCCGCCACGAGACGCGCATGTTTCGCGAGATCGAGTTTGCCCTCGCGCTCCAGCACGCGGATCACCGCCATGCTCGCCGCCATGATCGCGGGCTGTGCGTTTTCGGTGAGGACGAGATCGCTCTCCGGTCCTTCCCACATAATCTTCGAGAGACGCTGGTTCAGCGCGTCATCGACTTCCTGAAAAACCTCGCGGGCGGGCGCGAACGCCTCTGCCAGCGCCTTGCCCATGCCGACGGCCTGGCTTCCCTGACCGGGAAAGATGAATGCGCGTGTCATGCGGGGGAGACAAATCAAGGGGCACGAGTCGAGTCAAGCGCCCCATCGCACTTCACAAGAGACGGGCGTAGACTGGGTCCGGGCAAGTGGGGCGGACAATGAAACTTCTTCTGCGCATCGTTCTGATTTTGGTTGTGCTGGTGGTCGCCGTCGTCGGCCTGGCCTATTTCACCGGCAACACGCCGGTCCTGATCGGCTTCGTCGGCAGGCCGTGGCATGGCTGGGACATGAAGTACAAAGCGCCGGCGCCGGATTATGCCGACGCGAAGAACTGGGCCGCGCTTCCCTCGAAACCCGGCCTCACGGCGCTGGTGCCGAAAGGCGAGCCGCCCGCCGTCACGCAGTCCGATGTCGATGTCTTCTTCATCCATCCCACCGGCTATCTGAACAATGGCGACTGGAACTCGCCGATGGATCCGAATTCGGCGACCGAAGAAAACACGAAGTGGATGATGGCGAACCAGGCGAGCGCGTTTAACGGCTGCTGCCTGATCTACGCGCCGCGCTATCGCGAGACGTCGATCTATCGCTATTTCAGCGCGCCGAAGGATGTCGCGCAGAAATCTGTCGACATGGCCTACGGCGATGTCGATCGCGCCTTCACCTATTTTCTGGAGCACTATTCAAAGGGCCGCCCGTTCATCATCGCGACCCATAGCCAAGGCACGGAGCATGGCATCCGGCTGTTGAGGGAGCGTATCGACCGCGACCCGGCGCTCGTAAAGCGTCTCGTCGCCGCCTACCTCATCGGCTTCAATATCTCGGACAACGATGCCGCGACGCTCAGGAACGTCCATGTCTGCGCGGACGCGACCGACACGCATTGCTTTATCCACTGGGCGACGTGGGGCGACGGCGGCTCGCCGCAGAAAGAGTCGAACGGCAAGCTTGTCTGCGTCAATCCGCTGAGCTGGAAACGCGACGGCGGCATGGCGGACAAGTCGCTGAGCAAGGGCGCGGTGCCGATCTCCGGCCGCTTTGCGCAGAACCTGTTCGGCAAGGACACACCGCGCGGCACCGTGTTCGGCCCGCTCGGCGCGCCGATGAAAGCCTATACGTGGGCGGCGTGCCGCGACGGCTTCCTCACCATCGCAGATCAGTCCGGCACGCCATTCGGCAAATTGGATCTGGGCCGCAAGAACTATCACGGCCTAGACTATCCCGCGTTCGGCATGGACATCCGCGAGAACGCGAAAGCGCGCGTCGCGGCATTCCTGAAAGAGAAGCCTTAAGCGCCTCGCGGCACGAGCGTCCGTCCGACGACGAAGATCAGGATCGCCGTCATGGTGAGGCCCGCGGCCAGCGCGCACAGGCCCAGCGTGTAGCCGCCACTCGCGGCTTTCAGCCAGCCCATCAGGTACGGCCCCGCGAAGCCGCCCAGATTGGCGAGCGAATTGATCAGCGCGATCCCGCCGGCCGCCGCCGTGCCCCGGAGAATGCCGGACGGGAGCGCCCAGAAAACCGAGATCGCGGCAAGCGTCCCTGCCATGCCGACGGCCATGCCAACGATGCAGACGAAGCTTCCGGGCGTGAACGCGGCGACGACAAGACCGGCCGCACCGGTGAGCGCGGCGATGGCGACATGCCCGATGCGCTCGCCGGCACGATCGCTCGACAGGCACCACAGGACCGACACGACACTGCTCAGCACATAGACGGCGGCGACGGCCAGTCCGGTTTCGACGTTCGTGAATCCGAAACCTTTCACGATCTGCGGAAGCCAGAGACCGAGGCCATAGGTCGACAGCACGATCCCGAAATCCGGAAGCGCGAGCGCCCAGATGCGCACATCGCGCAGCATGGGCCAGAAATTCGCGTGTGTGTGCGGCGGCTCGGCGGCCAGGCGGTTTTTGATGACCGCCCTCTCGTCTTCCGTCAGCCAGCGCGCCCTGTCGGGGCCATTCGGCAACCATGCGAGCACAGCGAAAGCAAGAACCACCGACGGCACACCTTCCAGCAGGAACAGCCATTGCCATCCATGCAGACCGGCGATGCCATCCATGCCGAGGACATATCCGGAGAGCGGTGCGCCGATGATGTTCGCAAGCGAGATCGAGCACAGGAACAGGCCGACATAACGCGCGCGCATCGCCGCGGGAAACCACAGGCCGAGATAGAAGATGATCCCGGGAAAGAATCCCGCCTCCGCGACGCCGAGGAAGAAGCGCAGCGCGAGCAGGCTCGACAGGCCCTGCGCAAACGCCGTCGCCATCGAGACGAGCCCCCAGGTCAGCATGATCCGGAAGATCCAGAGCTTGGCGCCGGCACGCTCGAGGATGACGTTCGACGGCACTTCGAACAGGAAGTAGCTCAGAAAGAAGATGCCGCCGACCACACCGAACGCCTCCGCGCCGATGCCGAGGTCCTTGTTCATGGTCAGCGCCGCGAAGCCGACATTCACCCGGTCGAGGAAATTGCCGACGTAGAGCAGCATCAGAAACGGGATCAGCCGCCATCCCGCCTTGGCGAAAGCTCTGTCCTCCTCGCTCACGCCGCCCTGCCCCAAGATGCCCCACTTCTGTATAACGAATTCGGGTAGGAATTCATTGGGCTTTGCGGGGCATGTTCGTGCGGTTTGCAATTGTCGGCCTGCAACGCACGGGTACCAGTTACCTGGTCGATCTGTTGGGGCGTCACCCCGAAATCCATTGCTGCGGCGAGATATTCGGTGAGGGCGGCATCAATCTGCGCTGGCCCGAAGATTTCGGGGACCGCCGCGCCTGGCGGTCGACCGCAAAAGAACTCGGGGAGATTCGCCGAAACGATTCGGGGGAATTCCTGACGCGCTTGCTTGCGCTGGACTTCGGCAAGCGCGTGACGGGCTTCAAGATTTTGCCCAATCAAAACCCGCCGATGCTCGAACGCATCCTCGAGGATCGCAGCATCGCGAAAATCCTCCAAAGCCGCCGCAATGCACTGGCCCGTTATGCTTCCCTGTACGCAGCGAGGACGGCGGCCAGATATGGCCGGTCGGCCGACAAACCCTTGGTCGAGTTCAAGGCCAAGCAATTCGTCAAGATCCATCAACAGAACACGACATACTTCGACGACATCGAGCGGCGCCTCGAAGCGGGCGGACAGCGCTTTCATCGTTCGCGTTTTGAGGAGATCAACGATCCCGCCCGCCACATCGCCGTCCTGGATTTCCTCGGCGTCGTATCGACCCTGCCCTCGCTGAAAGGCGCGCCGCCCAATCGCGGCTCGTCGGATGTCCTTTCCCGATTTTCCAATCCCGAAGATGCCGAGGCGTATCTGCGCGACCAAGATCTGATGCATTGGGCGCGAGAGGACCTATAAGAGTGAAGAGAATGCCCCGGGTGGAATCGCCATGAACACGATCGCCGTCGTCGCGACCCATCACAAGGCGGGCACGGTGTGGATGAACGCCACGTTCCGCGCGATTGCCGAAGGGCTGGACATCCGCTTTCTTTCTGCCATGGCGTTCGCGCTGCTCGCGGAGCCGGAGCGCAAGCCGCCGCTTATCCTGACCGCGTCGCATGGCAACGAAAGACATCCGGGGCTCTTCGACCGGGAAGATGTGCGGATATTCCATCTCATCCGCGATCCCCGCGACCTGCTGATCTCGGGAATGCGCTATCATCGCGACGCGGGGGAGCAATGGCTGTTGCGTGCGGAACAGAAATTCGAAGGCCGCACCTATCGTGAAATGCTCGCCGCCTGCGCCACCGAGCGCGAACGCTATGCGTTCGAGATGCGCAATGCGCTGACGACGACGGTGGCCGAATTGTCAGGCTGGAAATACGACCGGCCCAACAGCCTGGAATGCCGTTTCGAAGACCTGATACGCGATACCGACCGGAAAATGTTTTCCGCCATCGCCCGCCACCTCGGCTTCTCGAAGGAGGAGTTACCGGTGTGCCGCCGCACATTCTGGCGAAACGCGATCTTCGGCGGCAAGGCAAAACGCAAGGCGGACGGCAAACTGGCGCATGTTCGCTCCGGAGAACCGGAGCAGTGGCGCGCCGTCTTCGACCGCAGACTCGGCGAAGCGTTCCTCGCGCAATTCGGCGATGTGCTGATCAATCTCGGCTACGAGAAGAGCGATGCGTGGCTCGAAAGCCTGCCGGAGGTCCGGCCCGAGCTGGACACACGCATCCCACACTAGCGGGCAACACGCTCGCGTTTCTCCTCAGCCTCAAAGGCATCGCGCTTTGTTTTGTCGGTGCCGCGCAAATCGGCATAAGTCGACGGGTAGTAGAAGCGAAGCCGTCTGAAGGCGCCGTCCGCGAACGATTCCGGATGCGACCTCACATCGTCGAGCAAGGCAGCCTCCAGATCCGCTGAATCCGTTCGTCCCCAATCTCTCTCGATCTGCGCGACGAGCGAGGGCTGCTCGATTGGAGAATTCACGTACAGGATGTTTGTCGGCTGATAGCGCACGGCGTTCAAAGGGCGGTTCACGATCTGGCCGATCAGCACCTCGCAAACGTCTCCAACCTTGACGGTGTACTTGCCGAGGAATGCCGGACAATCGTCGCCGCACGACATCTGGATGCACCACCTTTTCTCCTCCCCTTCAACACCCGGAAACGGCGGGCAGGGAACGCCGGTGCGTGCCAGATATTCATTGGCGTAGAACTGACCGCCCACCCCGATATCGTCGCGGCCGTCGGGAAGACCGACTCGAATTCTCGTTGGCCGCTTGTCGCTCAGATGCGCAAGCAGATCCGGTAAAGCGGAAGCGCCACGACGCACGATCTCGCGCATCTCCGGAGGAACGACCGGCGGCTTTGTCGGAAACAGGCCCATCTCGAACTTCGGCGGCTCATCCTCCGCCAGAAAGGCACTGTAGTCGCCACCGTCGTCGATTCCGGGCGTGTTCTGATCAAGCGTCGTCAGCATATCGATCAATTGGCCGGTCGAAGCTTTGGAATAGTCGGCCGCCGACGCGGGCGCCGCGCCGATCAGCAGCGGAATCAGAAGCAGCCAGACCTTCATTCCGCAAATTTCGCACAAACCGCGGCGCTCGTCGCCACGCCAACCGCCTGCCGGACAGCAAGCCGAACTCATACTGTCATTCTGGAAAATATGAGACGAAAATAGGAATGATTCTGCCGAAACATGGATGAATATCTTGATAAATGGGAAGAGATTCAGTAGCGATTTGACGGCCGCTGCGGACAATGGCGGCGTATGGCAAGCGGGGGATACCGGCCAATGAAGAGCCGCGTGGTTTTGGCGATTTCGCTAATCGGCCCGATGTTGTGCGGATGCTCGCACTGGCCATTTGCGGGAGAAGGGGACGACGGCGGCGGTATCGCATCGTCCGCACATCCCCTCGACGCCCACTGCCGGGAGATAGCGCAGTATCGGAAAGACGAAGCCTCCTTCCAGCATGAAGACGATCGAAGCCTGGAGCGAATCTACGCCTTCACGTACAAAACGTGCGCCGAATGGCGCGCAAAACACATCAAGCAAGAGAAGAACTGATCGTCGCGGACGGACGTCAGTCCGTGACCGAGATGCTCGGCCCGACGCAGGCTATGAACCGCGTGCCTTCCCAGATTTCGATCAACCGCGTTCCGGGGCTGGTTGAAAGCGCTTCGGCGAGCGCACCGAGATCGTTGTCGGCATCGATGGTCTTTCCACCACGGGCATGGCCCAGGGTGTTCATGTAGAACAGGTGATATTGCATGTGTTTGCTTTGAAGCGGCACCGGTATGCGCGCGCGGATCCCGTTGAAGTTGGCGAGCGCAGAACGTCTCTAAGCGGCGAACGTTCCGTGAGAGGTGTGCGGCTTTTCTCTTGTTACGACCCTTGAACTGTCCTCCGATCGTGACCATGTGAGGCTGTGGTGTGGCGATGCCGGGGTCCTGTTGTCCTCCCCTGCCGCCGTACCGCTTTCGGGTGTTTGGTAGCGAGGGCACCTCTTCGAAAACTCCGGTTTGAATTTCCGGGGGGAGTGAGAGGGGAATTGTTGAGAACGCGATATTAACTCTCAACATCTTGGGTTGAACGCGTGACCACCCCCAATTCGGGAGACACGCTCGGGGGTGGGGTCTGAAAAGTTGAGGTTCAAATGGGCGTGCGCGCACAAATGCGCGTGCCCGTGAAAACGAAAATCAAGGGATGGTAGGTTTCGGATTCCTGCCGCTAGATATTGAATCGCTGCCGCATTGGCCGGTCCAAGGCCTGCCCTTGCCCTGATCCGGCCCCTCCCCTATAAGCGCCGCCTTCAAGCGGCTGCGGTCGCGGGAGGCCCTTTGGGGTCCATGCCGGATGGTCCGGCGTCCCGACGAACCATAGTCCGATCAGGCATCCCGCCAGACCGGATTCCGTAGTCAAAACAGGGAGTTGATGGGATGGCTCTGTACGAGCATCTCCTGATCGCGCGCCAGGATATCAGCGCGCAGCAGGTGGACGCACTGGCGACCCACCTCAAAACCATCGTCGAAGGCGAAGGCGGCAAGGTCGAGAAGCAGGAATATTGGGGCCTGCGCGGTCTTGCGTATCGCATCAAGAAGAACCGCAAGGGGCACTATGTGCTTCTGAACATCAACGCGCCGTCCAAGGCGATCGTCGAACTCGAGCGTCAGAACAAGATCAACGAAGACGTGCTGCGCTACATCACCGTGAAGGTGGATGCGTTCGAGCAGTCCTCGAACAAGAATCGTCGCGACGACAAAGACGAAAACAAAACCGAATCCGAGGAGACCGCGTCGTGAGCAGTGCAGGATCCCGCGGTGGCGACGACAAGCGCCGCCCCTTCTTCCGCCGCAAGAAGACGTGCCCGTTCTCGGGCGCCAATGCGCCGAAGATCGACTACAAGGACACGAAGCTTCTGCAGCGCTTCATCTCTGAGCGCGGCAAGATCGTGCCGAGTCGCATCACCGCGGTCTCGACCGGCAAGCAGCGCATCCTCGCGCAGGCCATCAAGCGCGCGCGCTTCATGGCGCTCCTGCCCTACGTCGTGAAGTAGGAGAACGATTATGCAAGTGATCCTGCTCGAACGCGTCGAGAAGCTTGGCCAGATGGGCGACGAAGTCCGTGTGAAAGACGGCTTCGCGCGCAACTATCTGCTGCCGCAGAAGAAGGCGCTCCGCGCCAACAAGACCAACCGCGAATACTTCCAGACCCAGAAGGCGCAGCTCGAAGCACGCAATCTGGAGCGCAAATCGGAAGCCCAGAAGATCGCCGACAAGCTCGAGGGCCAGACCTTCGTGCTGCTGCGTCAGGCGGGCGATCGCGGCCAGCTCTACGGCTCGGTCTCGCCGCGTGACATCTCCGATGTCATCACGGCTGGCGGCTTCTCTGTCAGCCGCACGCAGGTGCCGCTGGACAAGGCGATCAAGGACATCGGCCTCGTGCCGGTGACCGTCGTGTTGCATCCGGAAGTCCGCGTCGGCGTGACGATCAACGTCGCCCGCACCGAAGACGAAGCCGAGCGCCAGGCGCGCGGCGAAAACGTCCTCGCCGAACAGGACGACGCGGAAGAGGCCAAGGCCGCCGCCGAAGACATGTTCGACGAAGGTGCCGGTCCGAAGGAAGAGAACGCCGAAGGCGAAGCCGCCGAAGAAGCGTAGTCGCCTTCACATTGTTACGAAGATGGCCGGCCGCAACGCCGGCCATTTTTGTTTTACGCGGACCACGCGCTCAGCAGCGGCTGGAACTGCATGTCGCGGTCCCATTCGAACACGAACGTGCCGAGCACCATGTTGGGAACGGCGCCGTCGTCGGAGAGTGGCGCGAGATACGCGTCGAAAAACTTGGTCTTCTGGCCGAACCAGGTTCCGGCACCTGTGAGGCGAACCGGCGCGCGCTTCGCGACGACAGCGCGATAGGCCTCCAAAGTGGCCTCCAGCGTCCTGTCGCCGAACGGCGCGATGATTTCGCTCATCAGTTTTCCGGAAGGCTCGCTCTGGAAAAATCCGCGCAATTGCGTTCCGACAAGCCGATAGCGAAAATCCGCGCCGCCTTCGACCACGTCCGCAATCAGGATGTGCGGCAGCTGGGTTTTGAGTTGTGCCGGTGAAACGTCATTGCGGGCCGGCATCGCGCGCGAGCCGCGCTTCGCCTGCCAATAGTCGCGCACGAAAGCGAGAACCGACGGCCAGTCGTCCTGCCGGTTGAGTTCCACGCTGGGAAACGCTGTCAGGTCCACGGCGCGCCTGCTCGAGAGCCGGAAAACTCTACGAGCAGTCCGTTAACGCCACATTAACCAGCCGCCAAACCGGGTTCAGTGTGTTATGACCAAAGCCTTGGCCAACGCCGCTTCGTCGGGCTCGACGATGCCGCGCGTGTTTACGGCGGCGCTGAAATCCCATTCGAACACAAAGGTCCCAAGCACCAAGTTCACTGTCTCGCCATCGTCCGACAGCGGAGTGAGCAAGGCATCGAAAAGCTTGGCATGCTGCGCATAAATCGAGCCGGCACCGCGAATTCTGAGTGGTGCACGCCGTTCAACGACCTCGCGATACACCTGAATGGTCCGCTCGGCCGTCTCGACGCTGAAGACCATGAGAGCGTCGCTCATCAGTATGCCTGTCGGATTTCCGGAGAAGTAGCGTTGCAGCTGGCTGCCCACGACGCGATAGCGGAAGTCTTCGCCGCCCCGCACGACATCGGCGAGCAGGATATTCGGCAGATACGCCTTCATGTCGGACGGCGCGATATCGCTGCGGCGCGGCATGGCGGCAGCGCCGCGCCGGGTTAGCCAGTAGTTGCGCACGAAGCCAAGCGGCGGTGGTTCGGGCAAGCCCGGATCGAACTCGATATCAGTATCGGACATGCGGCCTATGCCCTTCGCACCTTTCAAACGTATTGCGCAGAACGCTCAGAAGATTGTCAGCTTTCGCCACAAAAGCGTGGAATTCTCTACTTTTGATAGAAGGCGACACCCGCGAAAGCACCCCTTCTTCGCAGATGCAGCATCGGCTATGATCCCCCCTCTCGGGCCTGAGCCGAGCCAGACAGGGGTGCATCCATGTCCGTCGCCGTCGAAACGAAACGCGTCACCGTTCCCGAAATTCGGGCGCACAAAAACGCCAAGCCGGTCGTCTGCCTCACCTGCTATCACGCACATACGGCGCGCCTGCTCGACCAGCACGTCGACTTGATGCTGGTCGGCGATAGCCTCGGCAACGTGATGCATGGGCTCGAGACGACCATCCCGGTGACGCTCGACATGATGATCACCGCCGGCAAAGCGGTGATGCGCGGCTCGAAGCACGCACTCGTCGTCGTCGATATGCCGTTCGGCTCCTACGAAGAGAGCCCGCAGATCGCCTTCCGCAATGCCGTTCAGGTGATGAAGGAAACCGGCTGCCAGGCCGTGAAAATGGAAGGCGGCACGCGCCTCGCCGAGACGGTCACCTACCTCACCCAGCGCGGTATCCCCGTAATGGGCCATATCGGCCTGACACCGCAGGCGTTCAACACCATGGGGGGATTCAAGACTCAAGGCCGCACCCCGGCCGAATGGCCCGCCATCGAAGCGGACGCGAGGGCAGTTGCCGAAGCCGGCGCCTTTGCCATCGTTCTCGAAGGCATGGCCGAGCCCCTCGCCGCCAAGATCACGCGCGAGATCGCCATCCCCACGATCGGTATCGGCGCTTCGGCCGAGTGCGACGGCCAGATACTCGTGATGGAGGACATGCTCGGCCTCAATCCGAACCCGCCGAAATTCGTCCGCCAGTACGCCAATCTGGGCCCCGATATCGAGAAAGCCGTAAAGGCCTACGCCCACGACGTTCGCGAGCGCAGTTTCCCCGGGGTGGAGAACGTCTACACAATGAAGAAGACCGGTTAACCGGCCTTACCGATAAGCAAGTTGCCAATTCGGGTCAGCCCGGCTAATTATCCCGGCCTGTCAAAGGTTTGCGCGGGAATAGCGCGCGTCGCCGCCCCCCGAAGAGGAATACGTCCGTGTCCGACATCTTCCATGAAGTCGAAGAAGACGTTCGTCGCGAACGGTTCGAAAAGCTCTGGAAACAATACGGCGATTACGCCATCGCTTTGGCGGCGGTCATCGTCATCGCGATCGCTGGCTACAAATTCTGGCAACGTTACGAGACCCAGCAGCGCCTGAACGCATCGGCAGCCTTTTTCGCCGCCCAGCAGGCGGCAGCGTCGGGCAACAGCACGGCAGCGGCGGCCTCTTTCGCCAACATCGCAAAAACCGCGCCGGGTGGGTACTCGGAGGCGGCCAACCTCGCGGAAGCCAACGCGCTGTTTGCCGCCGGCAATCGCAACGATGCGCTCGCGCTCTACAAGAAGATCGCGCAGAACAGCTCTTCACCGCTCTCGGCCGTCGCGCGCATCCGAGCGGCATGGGCGACCGTCGATAGCGCGCCCAGATCGGACATCGAGGAGTTGCTTGCACCGCTGAACACCCAATCCAATTCGTGGCGTTTCATGGCGCGGGAAATCCTGGCCTATGCGGACTACCGTGCAGGAGCCACGGCACAGTCGCAGAGCGAGTTCGCGGCACTCGCTGCCGACAAAGACGCACCGGAGTCTTTGCAGGCGCGCGCGCGCGCCATGGCGGAATTCATGAAAGCCGGAGGCGACAAGAATTTCGGCAACGTTCCCAAGCCGCCTGCTCCACCCACGGAAGCGGACAATTCGAAAGGCCAGCCGTCGCCATGATTTCGCGTTCGCTTCGCGCTGTGGCGACTCTCGCCACCGCGGCCACAATTCTGAGCGCCTGCCAACAGCTCGACACGCTAACCCAAGGTTGGTTTTCGCCGAGTGGGCGCACGTCGAAACTGAGAGGCGAACGCATTTCGGTGATGGCGCTCGACGAAACGCTGAAACCGGATGAGACGCTCGCGTCTACCGACGTTGTTTTGCCGCCACCTTATCGAAATGACAGCTGGCCCGACGCGGGCGGCTACCCGTCCAACGCGATGTATCACCTGGAAGCGACGGGGCCACTTCGTCCCGTCTGGACGCAGGAGGCCGGCAAGGGATCCGATACGGACTCCCGTTTGACCGCTCCGCCGATCGTGGCGAATGGAACCGTGTATGTACTCGATGCGGCTGCACATATCTTCGCGTTCAATGCCAAAACCGGCGGCCCACAGTGGGACAAGAGCCTCGCGCCACAGGGTGACAGCAGTTTTGTCAACGACGCGACGTTCGGATTGTTGGGCCATGACAGCTCAAGCGACGCGGCAAAAGGCGCAGGCGGCGGCATCGCGTTTGACGACGGCAAGATCTTCGTGACCACCGGGTTCGGCGACGTCATTGCGATGAACGCCGATGGCAGGCCCGTCTGGAAGATCAATCTCGGCGTTCCGATCGTTAACGCGCCTGTGGCAAGCGGCGGCCGCGTCTTCGTATCTTCGCAGGACAATCATTTCTATGCCCTGGCCCAGGTGGATGGACGAAAGCTGTGGGACCACCAGGGCATCACGGAATCCGCCGGCATCCTTGAGAGCACGAGTGCTGCCGTCGCCGGCGAGTTTGTCGTCGCGCCTTATACATCGGGCGAAATCTATGCCCTCCGGGTGCAAAACGGCCGCCCAGCCTGGAACGACATGCTGACCGGATCGGGAGCTGCTACGCCACTTTCGGAACTCGACGATATCGCCGGGCGTCCTGTCGTCGACCGCGATATGGTGTTCGCGATCAGTCACTCAGGCGTAATGGCAGCAATTACGCTGAACACCGGCGACCGCACCTGGTCACGCGACGTGGGCGGCATCCAGACGCCGTGGGTCGCGGGCGATTTCATCTACGTGCTGTCTATCGACCAGCGGCTTATCTGCCTGACACGCAAGGAAGGTCGCGTGAAATGGGTGCACCAGCTCTCTCGCTGGGAAGACGCCGCCGAGAAATCTGATCCTATCGTTTGGGCAGGGCCGGTGCTTGTTTCCGATCGCCTGATCGTCGTGTCATCGCATGGCTATGCGGAATCGATTTCGCCCTATACCGGTGCACTTCTGGGGCGCACGCAGATTCCATCCGCAGCATTCATCGCGCCTGTTGTCGCCGACGACACACTGTATCTGTTGACGAACGACGCCCATCTCGTTGCGCTGCGCTAAACGTGTCATGCCGCTCAAGCTTGCAATCGTCGGGCGGCCCAATGTGGGCAAGTCCACGCTCTTCAACCGTTTGGCGGGGAAGAGGCTCGCATTGGTGCACGATACGCCAGGCGTCACGCGCGATCGGCGTGAAGCCGACGCCATGGTTGGGCCGCTCCCTCTCACGCTGATTGATACTGCAGGTTTTGAGGAAGGCGCAGACGGAAGTCTCGCCACGCGCATGACGGCGCAGACGCTGGCCGCCATCGATGAAGCCGAAGTTTGCCTGTTCGTCATCGATGCGCGCGACGGCGTGACAGCCGGCGATGAGATCATCGCGGAAACCCTGCGCCGCTCCGGCAAGCCTATACTGCTGGTCGCAAACAAGAGCGAAGGTCGCGGCCACACAGAGACAGTTGCAGAGGCCTATCGGTTGGGATTCGGAGAGGCGCTGGCCGTTTCTGCGGAACACAATCTTGGCGTTGAAGACTTGGTCGACGCGCTCGCCCCTTTCGCGGGAGAAGCTGAGGACATGGATGCCGATGGGGAGAGCGGCGAAGCAGAAAAAACCGAAGATCGCCCGCTTCGCCTCGCCATCGTGGGACGGCCAAATGTCGGAAAATCTAGCCTCTTCAATCAAATTCTGGGCGCCGAGCGATCCCTCACAGGCCCGGAAGCAGGCCTGACGCGCGATTCGATTTCCGCGCCGTGGATCACCGAAAATGGCCGCGCAGTGCTCCTGCACGATACGGCCGGTCTACGCAAAAGTGCGCGCGCGGCCGGTCACACGCTGGAGCAGATGTCGATCGCCAGCACGCTCGATGCCATTCGCTTTGCGGATTGCGTGATCATCGTCATCGACGCCACCCAGCCTTTCGAGAAGCAAGATCTCACTATCGCCGACATGATCGAGAAAGAAGGCCGCGCCGTCGTTTTCGCGGTAAACAAATGGGATCTCGTCGAAGATCGCGGCGGCGCGATCAGCAAGCTCCGTCGTCAGGTAGACGAGTCCCTGCCGCAACTCGTCGGTGCGCCGCTGATCGCGATCTCGGCGCGGTCCGGCGAAGGTATCGACCGCCTTCTGCCCGCGGTCCTGCATGCCGACCATGTCTGGAACACGCATATCGCGACATCGGCGCTTAACCGGTTTCTGGAGCAGGCGCTTTCGCGCCACGCTCCCCCCGCGGTCAAAGGCCGCCGCGTCCGAATTCGCTACATGACGCAGCCGAAAGTCCGTCCTCCGACATTCGCATTGTTCGGAAACCAGCTCACTGCCCTTCCCGACGCATATTTGCGCTATCTCACGAACGGCCTGCGCGAGGCTTTCGACCTGGAGGGTACGCCTATCCGACTCAGGCTACGTGGCGGGACCAACCCCTATGCCGAACGCTGATTCCTGAAATCAACGATCTCGCCGTTTCTGACATTGTCCGGGGACAGAAGCTCAACAATCAACGGCGCCACAGCATCTGCCGGCGCAAGCGACTGTGGGTCTTCTCCCGGCATGGCACGCGCGCGCATCGCAGTGCGCAAGGGGCCTGGGCTAAGCAAATTGACCCGCACATTGGTACCCGCACATTCGGCGGCATAGGTGAGCGCCAGCGACTCCAGAGCGGCTTTCGCCATCGCGTAGCCGCCCCAGAACGGTGTGTGCTTGCGCGCAGCGCCCGAAGTTACAAACAGAGCGCGCCCCGCGCTCGACGCACGCAACAGGGGATCGAACGAACGGATCAACCGCCAATTCGCCGTGACATTCACGTCGACCAACTCCTGGAAGGTCTTCGGGTCGAGGTGTGACAAGGGCGAGATCGAGCCAAGCACTCCGGCATTGCCGAAAAACGCGTCGAGTTTTCCCCAACGCTCATAGATCGAGGCGCCGAGACGGTCGATCGCAGCGAAATCTTTCAAATCCAACGGCACGAGCGTGGCCGAACCGCCAGCTTGCCGAATCTCGTCATCGGCATCCTCGAGGCGGCCGACCGTGCGCGCGAGGAGGATTACGTGCGCACCCGCGTTTGCGAGCGCCATCGCTGCCGCTTTGCCGATTCCGCGCGACGCGCCGGTAACGAGCGCAACCCGCCCTTCCAATGCCTTGCCCATGAGGTCAGGCGACGTCCGCGAGAAGCGACAACTGACCGCCACCGCCCTTTTCGAGGTCCGGCAACGCAATTGGGTAGGCGCCGGAGAAGCAGGCATCGCAGAACTGCGGTGACTGCGCATTGCGCGCGTGCTCGCCCATCGCCCGGTACATGCCGTCCATAGATACGAAGGCCAGGCTATCGGCACCGATGAAGCGCCGCATCTCTTCGACATCCATCTTGTGCGCCATAAGGTCTTCTGTGTTGGGCGTATCGACGCCATAGAAGCAGGAATGCGTCGTCGGCGGGCTGGCAACCCGGAAATGCACTTCCGAAGCGCCCGCGTCGCGCACCATCTGCACGATCTTCTTGGACGTGGTGCCGCGCACGATGGAGTCGTCGACCAGGATAACGCGCTTGCCTGCGAGCAGAGCGCGATTGGGATTGTGCTTCTTGCGCACGCCGAAATTGCGGATGCCATCGGTCGGCTCGATGAACGTCCGTCCGACATAGTGGTTGCGGATGATACCGAGATCGAATGGCAACCCGGCCTCGTTGGCGAAACCGATCGCAGCGGGAATGGAGGAGTCTGGAACCGGGACGACCATGTCGGCGTTGGCGGGCGCTTCACGCGCCAGTTCGACGCCGGTCCGCTTGCGCAGGTCATAGACGTTGCGGCCTTCGACCACCGAGTCCGGCCGCGAGAAATAGATGTACTCGAATACGCAAAAGCGGTGTGGATGCTTGTTGAACGGGTGCAGAGACTCGATGCCGTCCTTTGTGATGACGACCATCTCGCCCGGCTCGATATCGCGCACAAAGTCCGCGCCGATAATATCGAGTGCACAGGTCTCCGACGCCAGAATGTAGACGCCATCGAGATTGCCAAGCACCAGTGGCCGCACACCCCACGGGTCACGTACGCCGATCAGTTTTTTTGACGTCAACGCCACCAGCGAATAAGCGCCCTCGACCTGCTTCAGCGCGTCGATCAGGCGATGAACGACCGGCCCGAATTTGCTTCGCGCAGCGAGGTGAATGATCACCTCCGTGTCCGATGTCGATTGGAAGATCGCCCCGTCACGGACGAGTCCCTCGCGCAATACGCGTGCGTTGGTGAGGTTCCCATTATGCGCGAGCGCGATGCCCCCGCCCTCGAGGTCCGCGAACATCGGCTGAATGTTTCGGGTACCCGAACCACCTGCCGTTGAGTATCGGTTATGACCGATTGCGAACGAGCCCTTGAGATTCTCGGCCCGAGCGCTGTTCTTGCCGCCGAAGATATCGCCGACCAAACCCGCATGCCGCTCTGCGGTGAACTGACCGTTCTCGAAAGTGACGATTCCCGACGCTTCTTGACCGCGGTGCTGGAGCGCGTGGAGGCCCAGAACTGTCATGGCCGCCGCCTCGGGGTGGCCGAAAATGCCAAAAACGGCACATTCCTCGTGCAGCTTGTCGCCGTCGAGTTCAGAATTCATCGGTAGACCTGTCATGGATTGCCGCTTCCGCCGGTCTGCTCAATGAGCCTGTCTAGCTCGCTGCGCTCCTTGGCGCCATAGGCTTTTCGATGCGGTTTTTTTGGTGCGGCCGATTGTTCCGGTTTGGGCACGGGAACCGGAGCATTGACGGTTTTTGGCTGTTGCTGAGGCACCAACTCCTCTCTTGCCACGCCCAAATGCTGGTCGGGAACCAGAGACAACAGGACCTCCGAGGAGCCTTTGACTATTGGCAATGTCCAAGCCCTCGCAACCCAATCGGGCTGGGACTTCACGGACACCACATAGGTGAACGCGATGTATGCCAGCCCGACGATCGCAAGCCCTCGGACGATACCGAACACGGCGCCCAACACCCGGTCCAGCGTCCCGACCGGGGAATTCTTCACCGACCCGGCAAAACGAAAGCTCATAAAGGAAAGTGGAATGAGCACGATGAGAAAAATCAGCGCATATCCGATCAGTACGCCGAGCCACGGGGTCCCGGCCAGACCCCGTGTGACCGGCGAGAGTTTCGGGCCAAAGAAAAGCGTCGCGAAGGCCGCTGCAGCCCAAGCGAAAATCGACAGGGTTTCCGAGACGAAGCCCTTATAGGTCGCATATGCCGCGGAAATGAAAATTACCGCCAGTACGATGGGATCGACGACCGTAAGGCCCAACGCGCTCATGATTCCACTCTACCACGGCTGGCGGATTGCCGCGCAGAGACTTCCCGCGGCCCACCGAGGAGAGCCAGCAGCTCCGCGACATCCTTCACCTCGGTCAAGGCAAGCCCGGCGCTTTCCACACGTGTCCCCGATGGCACAATGGCCGAGCCAAACCCCAGTTTGGCAGCTTCTTTGAGCCGCAATTCGGCCTGCGGCGCAGGACGGACATCGCCGGAAAGGCTGATTTCACCGAAGAACACGGTATCTCTTGGCAATGGCCGTCCCTGGAACGAGGAAATCAGGGCTGCCGCAGCAGCTAGGTCAGCGGCCGGCTCGCCCACCTTCAGACCGCCCGCCACGTTCAGATAAACGTCGTGGCCGCCCATTCCAACCCCGCCACGCGCGTCCAGCACAGCAAGCAGCATGGCGAGACGGCCGGTGTCCCAGCCCACCACCGCGCGCCTTGGCGTGCCGTAGCCGGTCGCCGCAACCAAAGCCTGAATCTCCATGAGCAGCGGGCGTGTGCCCTCGATGCCTGCAAATACTGCGGTACCCGGAGAAAGCGAAGAACGATCACCAAGGAAAAGCGCCGATGGATTGGCGACCTCCGAAAGCCCCTTTCCGGTCATCTCGAACACGCCGATTTCGTCGGTCGGCCCGAAACGGTTCTTTACCGCTCGCAGCAATCTGAAGTGATGACCGCGCTCACCTTCAAAATACAGGACAGCATCGACAAGGTGTTCGACGACTTTTGGTCCAGCGATTTGCCCGTCTTTCGTGACGTGGCCAACCAGGATGATCGCAGTACCTGTGGACTTCGCATATCGGACGAGATCGAACGACGCCGTTCGGACCTGTGCGACCGTGCCTGGCGCAGCCTCAAGCGCAGAAGTCCAAAGTGTCTGAATAGAGTCGATAGCAACGATGCCAGACGAGGGTCCGTTCTCAAGCGTCGAAAGTATGTCTTCCACGCAGGTCGCCGAACCGAGCGCGACCGGCGCATTGCTCAACTCCATGCGCGCCGCCCGAAGGCGAACCTGCGCCAGCGCCTCCTCGCCAGAGATATAAACGGCACGGCCGCCGGCGTTCGCATAGGCTGACAGCGCCTGCAGGATGATCGTCGATTTTCCGATACCCGGATCGCCGCCGACCAGCAGCGCCGATCCAGGCACCAATCCACCCCCACAAACTCGGTCGAATTCATTGATACCAGTGCCCCGTCGAAGCGGTACTTCGTCCGTGGTCTTCAGGTCTTCAAGCGCGAACTGCCGCCCACGCACTCGCTTGCGTGCTTCTCCTCCGATGGGCGGAGCAGCGCCCTCTTCTGTGATCGTGTTCCAGCCGTCGCATGCATCGCACCTGCCCGACCATTTGGAATGGACGGCCCCACAAGACTGACAAACGAAGGAAATCGCGGACTTGGCCATGATTCGATCATACCACGATCGTCAAGGGCCAGGCCTAGCCCCGGATTTGCATCTTGATCGGTCCCTCGGCGCGACCGTGTATGAACTGGTCGACGTAAGGATTACCGCTGTGATCGATGTCCGATGTCGGACCGACCCAGATGATCTTGCCCTGATACAGCATGGCGATGCGGTCGGATATCTTGCGTGAACTCACCATGTCGTGGGTGATGGAGAGCGCCGTTGCACCGACGTCCTTCACAGTCGCGACGATCAGGTCGTTGATCACATCCGCCATGATTGGATCGAGGCCCGTTGTCGGTTCATCGAAGAAGATGATTTCCGGATTGGCGGCGATAGCACGTGCAAGCCCGACGCGTTTCTGCATACCGCCGGAGAGTTCTGAAGGTGAAAGCATAGCGACTTCCGGACCGAGTCCGACTTTGCCGAGTTTCTCGATCGCAATGTCGCGCGCCTTCTTACGCGCTACCCCTCGACCTTGGATCAATCCAAACGCCACGTTTTCCCAGACAGTAAGGCTGTCGAAGAGCGCCGCCCCCTGAAACAGCATGCCAAACTGCCGCATCACCTCGTCCCTCGCAGCGCCGCGCAAGTGGGTGACATCCTTGCCATCGACGAATATTTGTCCGGCATCAGGCTTCAGTATCCCGAGTACGCATTTGATCATTACCGATTTGCCGGTGCCGGAGCCGCCAATGACCACAAGGGACTCGCCACGATTGATCGTGAGATCAAGACCATCGAGAACGATCTTATCGCCGAAGCGTTTCTTAACGCCTCTAAGCTCGACCTTCGGTGTCGTGCCGCTAGCCATGCGAGAAGATCACCGAAGTGAGGATATAGTTCGCGGCCAAGATCAGGATTGAGGCTGAAACCACAGCATTGGTCGTCGCGGAGCCTACACCCTGGGCACCGCCCTTGGAATGGAAGCCATTGTAGCAGCCCATGAGTGCGATAATGAATCCGAATACCGCTGCCTTGATCAGGCCTGAAGACACATCATCGTAGGTCAGACCGTTCATCGTATTGTTGAGATAGATTGAACCATTGAATCCCAAGGCCTGTGTCGAGGCGACGTAGCCACCAAATACGCCAATGGAGTCGGCAATGGCGACGAGGATAGGCATTGAGATCACCGCTGCCACGATCCGCGGCACGACGAGATATTTCACAGGATTTGTCGATAGGGTGGTCAACGCATCAATCTGTTCGGTCACCCGCATGGTGCCGATTTCCGCGGCGATCGCCGCAGCAACCCGACCGGCGACCATCAGGCCCGCGATCACTGGCCCAAGTTCGCGGGTAATGCCGACCAGAACGACCACAGGCACAAAAGTCTCGGCACCGTAGCGGCTTGCACCATTGTAGATTTGCAGTGCTAAAACGCCACCCGTGAAGAAAGCTGTCAGACCGACGACAGGCAGTGAGAAAAAGCCTATCCGCATCAGCTGCTGGCCGATGAGCGGCCAATAGATCGGCGGACGCACGACACCCGTCACCGCATCGGTGGTGAAAAATGTGAGGCGTCCAGTTTCCTCGAACAGTTTGAGGACCATGCGGCCAATGGCGGCGAAAATATTCATGCCCCAGCCTCGTAATGGCGCGGCACCCGGCGCGCAAGAGAGGTCAGTATTTCATATGCTGCGGTTCCGGCATTCATCGCAATCTCCTCGAGGGAGATTGTGTCACCGATGAATTCAACGTCCGTACCGACTGTCGCGCCCGGAATATGCGTCACGTCAAGGGTGATCAGATCCATTGAGACGCGCCCCGCAACGGGCGCACGGGCTCCACGGATTGCCCCTGCGCCGCGGTTACCCAAACTGCGCATCAACCCATCGGTATAGCCGATCGCCGCCGTCGCCAGAATGGTTGGCCGCGTAGCTCTGAACGTCGCGCCGTAACCGACGCTTTCACCGTTCTCGATCTTCCGCACCTGTAGAATCCTTGCCGTGAGGACAGCGGCAGTCGCGAACGGGTTCGAACTGCCCGGCTGAGGATTGCCGCCGTATAGCCCAACGCCAGGCCGCACCATATCAAACGAATAATCCTTCCCTAACATCACCCCCGCAGAAGATGACAAACTCGCCGGGCCTGCGGGCAATGCTGCAAGCGCACTACGGAAACGGTCGAGTTGCAGAGCATTCATAGAATTATTCGGGTCGTCAGCACATGCCAAATGGCTCATCCAGAGTATCACATTGATGCCGTTCAGGCGCTTTGCGCCATCTGCGACCAAGAGGCTCAACTCATCGCGAGGAAGCCCAAGCCTACTCATGCCCGTGTCAAAATGGACGACGCCATCGAGAATTCTCTTATGCTTTCGTGCAGCCGCGCTCCACGCAGAAATCTGCGCGAGCGAATTCAAAACCGGAATAAGGCGATAGGCCACCAGAGCAGCCACCGCATCGTCCGGTGCGCCGTCGAGTACGAGAATGCGCGCGTCTGGCACAATGGCGCGCAGCGCGACACCTTCTTCCAGGCGAGCGACAAAGAAAGTATCTGCACCGCCCCCCAGCAGATGCGCCGCCACAGCCTTCATACCCATTCCATAGGCGTCTGCTTTGACCACGGCAGCTACGGACGTGCCCGAAATACGTTGGAATTCGCGGAAGTTGGACGCTATCGCGCCCAGCCGCACCGTCAGGCGCGCTGTTTCGAAATCGCTCATGCTGACGCAACCATGCAGGCCGCAAACGCCGCCGTCAAAGCCTGTTGCGCCGCGCCTGCCATGTAGATCTAACGGCCAAAGATAGTTTTGTGGATGCACTCGGAATGGCTATTGCCGGCTGCCACGCAGGGATCCGTCGTTCTCTGGATTTGTGTTGTCACGTCAATTCCGGTGATCGGTTCCTCCTGGGTTGGAGTCGTGGTTTTACGATCCATCACAATCACCCCTTTTTCATTTTTCTTGTACCGCCAAGGTTGGCG